>JBGSIV010000049.1:0-23462 GCA_041742355.1 Candidatus Zixiibacteriota bacterium | reverse complement strand
GATCAGCGCCTGGTCCACGGGCCGGGCGGGCGACACGCCGATTTCGTCGCGGTCGATGCCGGCGGTCACCACGACATGGTAGGCGACCAGGACATCGGGGTTGGCGCCGGTCTCTTCGAAGCCGCGCTCGGCCAATCCCTCGCTGACCGCGTTCATGATGGCCGGTTCGAAGCGGTCTTTCGCGATCTCGGGCGAGGTGTCGCCCCGGTACTCGGTCCACTGGAAGGTCCGGTAGCGCGAGAAATCGAGATCGGCGGCGCGGTCGCTGTGGACGGCGGGGGTACCGCAGCCGATGACGCCGAGTATGATCAAGATAATCACCACGACGGCAATAGTAAGCAGCAAAGAGATAATTCGCATGGGATTTCCCTCCGGTTTTTGTACCGCGCCCGGGGGAGTCGGCGACCGGTGGAGGGGCAGGCGCAGTCCACATGCTGAAACGGCGGGGGGGCGTGAAAGTGCCCGCCGCAGGCCGATCGGCGGGGCAAAGTAGCTGTTGACATTTGGCGCGGTGATTCTACATTAAGCAGACTAAACCTACCTGCCCGCAAGCGGGTCAATGAAAGAAGTCTGCAATGTCGGAAGCTGTCAAAACTGCCTTTTACGATTACCATATCCAGGCCGGCGCCAAAGTAGTTCCGTTCGCCGGTTTTTGTATGCCGATCCAGTACAGCGGCATAACCGATGAGCACCAGGCGGTGCGGACCAATGTGGGGATGTTCGACCTGTCCCACATGGGTGAGTTCGAAGTGCAGGGGCCGGATGCGCTGGCGTTTCTCCAGAAGACAACCACGAACAACGTGGCGGACCTGAAGATCGGGCAGATTCAGTACTCGTGCATGACGATGAACCACGGCGGGATAGTCGATGACCTGCTGGTGTATCGCATGGGGGACACCGAGTACATGCTGGTGGTGAATGCGTCGAATATCGCCAAGGATTTCGCCTGGCTGAAGTCGCACCTGTCGGGGAATGTGACCCTGGTGGACAAGTCGCCCGAGACGAGCCTGCTGGCGGTCCAGGGGCCGAATGCGGAAAAGGTCGTGACCAAGATCACGAAGCACGATCTGGCGGGCATGCCCTACTACACCTGGGCGCGGGCCGACATAGGCGGGGCGAACCTGCTCTTTTCGCGGACGGGGTATACGGGCGAGGACGGGTTTGAGGTTTACATTCCGCCGCAGCATACGGATCGTCTGTGGAAAGCGCTCATGGAGGCCGGCAGCGAGTTCGGGATGAAGCTGATCGGGCTCGGGGCGCGCGACTCGTTGCGGCTGGAGATGAAGATGGCGTTGTACGGCAACGACATCGACGACACGACGACGCCGGTTGAGGCGGGCCTGTCGTGGATCGTGAATTTCGACAAGGAGTTTATCGGCACGCCGGTGCTGGTGAAGCAGCGGGACGAGAAGCCGACGCGCCGGCTGGTTTGCCTGGAGCTGGAAGGCAAGGCGTTTCCTCGCCACGGATACCCGATTACGGACGGAAAGCAGACGATCGGGCAGGTGACGTCGGGGACCTTCTCCCCCACGCTGCAGAAGCCGATCGCGATGGGGTATGTGCCGCGCGACCTGAGCAAGGTCGGGTCGGAGGTGACGGTGGCAGTTCGGGACAAGGCATTCAAGGCAGTGGTGGTGAAGCCGCCGTTCTATAAACATGGCACGCATAAGTAAGGCCGGTATGCTGGTCGACCTGTTTCTCACGCCGATTCCGCTGGGCCGGGCCAAAGTGTCCGGCCGGACGGTTGTGGCTATCGATGTCCTGCGATCATCGACCACGACCTGCGCCGCGATCAAGGCAGGGGCCAAGGGGGTCATTCCGACCCCGGGTCCGGGTGAGGCGGCGGAGATGTGGAACAAGCTCGGCAGTGATATGGCGGTGCTGGCCGGCGAGCGGGAGAATGTGCGGATCGAGAATTTCAAGCTGGGCAACTCACCGTCGGAATTTGTCCCGGAGGTGGTGGCCGGCAAGTTCGTGATAATGACGACGACCAACGGTACGGCGGTTTACCGCGATACGGTGGGCGCCGACCTGGTCATATGCGGGGCGCTGGTCAATGTCAGCCGGGTGGCGAAGAAGGTGGCCGAGGCAGGGCACGATCTGGTGATCGCCTGTTCCGGGCAGGAAGGGGGGTTCTCGATCGAGGACACCATTTGCGCCGGGATGCTCATTCACCTCCTGGCCACGGAGCACAAGTGCAATCTCACCCTCAACGATGCCGGTTCCCTGGCGCTGCTGTTGTACCGGTCGAATAAGAGCGCGCTGAAGAAGACGATTCAGCAGGGCGAACATGGCCGCCGCCTGACCGAATTGGGGTTTGCGGCGGATGTTGACACCGCAGCCGCGGTCGATTCGCTTCCGGTGCTGCCGGTGCTGATCGACGGCCGCCTGGTGGCGCTCGACGACGACGCCGCACAATAGCGCGTCCGGAACCGTTCCCGAGAGTATAAGAATACAATGAGAAGAATCATCATCCTCGCAGTGGTCCTGAGCCTGCTGTCGGGAGCGGCCGGGTATGCCGCCGACGCGGTGGATTTTGCCATTTCGATCCGCCAGCAGGACTCGGCCGGTTCGGTCCTTTTGCTGGCCGACACGGCCACGGTGGTCGAAGGAGTGACCGCATCGGGCTTCTTTCTCTCGATGTCGCTGGATATCGAACTGAAGGAAGCCGATTCGGTGCAGGCGCAGTTCCTCGCGCACGTTATTACGCTCGGTCCGCCGGCGAAGACGTATGGGCGCAGCTACGCGGTGGAGTACGGTCTGCCGGCGCGGTTGGACGGGATTGTCGGCAAAGGGGGCGTGACATACGCGCTGACGCTTTCGCCGCTAGCTCGCCGCGAGGTGGATACGGCGCAGTGCCCGTTCGATCACCACCAGCAGGGGGGGTTCCGCGGGCAGCCGTCGGCGAACCTCGATCTCTACACGATTCCCAATTCATTCGCCGATTTCTATTTCCAGACCTACAAAGGGGTGATGGAATACCACTACCGGGAGTTCCAGGAGTTCTTCAAGTTCTCGCTGCCGGGCAAGTTCTCGGTCTACATGGCGCCCTGTGCGCTGCCGTCGGTGCTGTGGGATCAGCGTTACGGGCAGGCGGTGAATCCGACGCGCAGTGCGGCGTTCACGCTGCTGTCCAACGGGCTTAGCTCCACCGATCCGTTTGTGATCAATCAGACGGCGCTTCTGCGCAGCTGGGGGTACGCGCCGCCGATCCTGTCGGAGGGGGCGGCTAATTACCTGACGCTGGCCATATTCGACATGAAGAAGCTGCTCAAGGCCGGGACGGTTGTGCCGCTGGATTCGCTCCTGGATACCTATGCGTACCTTGAGGCGGATCCGGTGCTGGCCGATCGGGTGGCGGGGACATTCGTGAAGTACCTTATCGACACGTACGGGATCGGGCCGTTCAAGAACCTCTACGAGCAGTCGCACGACCTGAATCTGCGGACGAAGCTCGTCACGATATTCGGCAAGCCGATCAAAGAACTCGAGAGCGAGTGGCGTACCTATGTGGATACGTTCACCATCCGTTTCCCGCAGCTGGCGCAGGAGGTCGAGCGGGCCGAGGCGACGATGAGCTACGGCCGGATGCAGGAGTACGCGCAGGCGATGCTGGATCGTTCGACGCAGCGGGTCGACTCGATGTTCAGCCTGTTGAACCTCAAGCAGGCCTATTTCTACGAGGGGAACTACTACGCGGCGGCCGACGCCGCGCTGGCGCACGCGGGGCTCGAGGAAGAGTCGCCGCACAACTGGATGTCGGTGGCGGCGTACCAGATGATGAACGGCCTGTATCCCCAGGCGCGGGAGAACCTGCGCAAGGGGCTGGCGCTGGAGCCGTCGAATCAGATGCTCACGTTCAACCTGGCGCTCAGCCACCTGTTTGCGGGCGAAACGGCGACGGCGGAGTCGCTCCTGGTCGAGATCGTGAGCAATCCCCAGGCGCAGTCGCCGCAGGGGGAGAGTCGCATCATTCTCGGCGAGATCCTGCGCACGAAGCCGTCGCAGGCCGATCGGGCCCGGGCGAAGACGTATTTCACCGAGGCGATGGCGATATTCCAGCAGCAGGTGCAGGCGTCGCCGTCGCTGGCGACGGCCTACCTCTGGTTCGGGGCGGCGGCGCTCGGAGCGGGCGACACCGAAGGGGCCCGGACGGCGCTTGAGACGGCGCTGTTTCTGGAGACCCGGCCGTTCTACGTGGGCGTGATTAACCTGTGGCTGGGCAAGGCGGCCGATGTACTGGGCGACCATGCGGTGGCGAACGACTACTACGGTCGGGTGCTTTCGGGCATGGCGGCGGCATACACGCAGGCCGAGGCCCAGCGCTACGTGAACAAACCGTACACCCAGAAGTAAAGTACCGTGTTCAATTTTCTCAATTCGAGCGTTCTGTTCGCGGCTTTAGCGGCGCTGATACCACTGCTCATCCACCTGTTTTCGAAGCGGCGGGTGAAGGTGGTCGAGTTTTCGTCGCTCAAGCACCTCAAGGAGATGCAGAAGCGGCAGGTGCGGCGGTTGAAGATCCGCCAGCTGCTGCTATTGGCGTTGCGCATGGCGATTATCCTGGCGCTGGTGCTGGCGTTTGCGCGGCCGACGACCGAGGGGGGCGCGGTGGGTTCGCATGCGTCGGTTTCGGCGGTGGTGCTGTTCGACAATTCGGCTTCGATGAACCGGTTCGTGCGCGACGGCAACCTGTTCGATATCGCCAAACAGCGGACGGACAAGCTGCTCGGGACGTTCGGCGAGTCGGACGAGGTGAAGCTGCTGGCGATGAGCGCGGCCGAGGCGGTCGAGACGCGCACGCGGTTCGGGTCGGCGGCGGTGGCCAAAGAAGAGCTGGCGCGCATCGTGCCGGGGTACGGCCGGGCGGACCTGCAGGGAGCGCTTGCGCGGGCGTCGGATCTGATCGGGCAGGCGGCGAACCTCAATCGGGAGATCTATCTCGTCACGGACAATCAGCGCGCCACGCTGCCCGACAGCGGCCTGCGGCTCGACGGTGTTGAGAATGTGCAGGTGTACCTGGTGGAGCTGCCGCAGGAGGATGCGGAGAATATCGGGATCACGAAACTGGATTTCGGCGGGCAGCTGCTGGTGCCGGGGCACGATTTCGAGGTGGTGGCGCAGGTGCGCAACTACGGTCAGAACGAGCAGCGGGACGTGATCGCCTCGCTGTACCTCGATGGCCGCCGGGTGGCGCAGACCGATGTCGTGCTGCCGTCGGGCGGCGAACAGGCGGTGCGCTTCACGCACGCGGTGAATCGGGGCGGGTTTCACTCCGGGTGGGTGGAGTTGTCGGACGACAAGTTTCCATCGGATAACCGTCGGAATTTCACGTTCCGGATTCCGGAGCAGTTCACGGTTCTTATCGTGACGGGCGATCAGGCGGCGGATTACATCAATCTCGCGCTGGCGCCTGCGGTGACGGTCAACCAGTACTGGTCGGTCAAGCAGGCGCGGCCGGAGGAGCTGGGGACAGTGAACCTGTCGCAGTACGATGTGATCGTGCTGGCGGGTGCGCCGACGATGAACGAGGCGTATGTGGCGCGGATCAAGGCGGCGGTACGGCAGGGGAGTTCGCTCCTGGTGACGTACAGCGGCCCGACCGACGTGGCGTTTTTCAACCGGAACTGGGCGGAGCTGGCGGGAGTGATAATCGATGAGGCGGCGCGGGCCGATTTCACGCGGGCCGGGTACTACACGCTCGAGTCGGTGACGCTGGAGCACCCGGTGTTTTCGGTGTTCGATTTCACGCCGGGGCTGCCCAACCTGAAGTTTTTCACGCTGCCGAAGGTGCACACGATCGGGGAGGTCAAGGAGATCGCGTCGTTTTCGGGCAAGCGCCCGGCGCTGGTGGAGTCATCGTACGGGGGCGGGCGGGTGCTAACGTTTCTGGGGCCGCTGGCGCCGTCGTACTCGGATATCACGGGGCATGCCTTTTTCGTGCCGCTGGTGTCGCGGATGGCGGAGTACCTCGCGGCCGATTTGTCGAGTTACGATATGAATGTGTACGCCGGGATGAATGTGGCGCGGACGATCTCGCCGGCCGGCGCGATTTCCGGATCGATGGAGCTGTTGGCGCCCGATTCGAGCCGCTACTACCTGACGCCGGAGGAGGCGGAGGGGCGGCTTCTGCTGCGGGCAAAGCCGACGGATCTTCCGGGAATGTACCAGATTCGTTACGCCGGGCAGGAGGTCGATCGGTTCGCGGTGAATGTCGATCCCGAGGAGTGCAATCTGGCGGCGGTCGATGCCGCGCAGTTTGCGCTGGCGATCGGGGCGATGGAGCACCGCGAGCTGCCGCAGGAGGCCGACCTGGCGTCCATGATATCCGAGTTCCGGTTCGGACGGGAGCTGTGGCAGGTTTTCCTGTGGATCGCGGCGGCCCTCCTTTTGGTAGAGATGCTGCTGGCGCGGGGCGCCTCGCCCGAGGAGTGAGTATGTCGCTCCTGTCGGCGGAAACAATCTCCAAGAAATTCAACGATCAGGTGGTGTTCGACAACGTGTCGTTCACGATCGTTGCCGGCGACCGTATCGGGCTGGTCGGCCGCAACGGTATCGGCAAGACGACCATGTTCGAGATCATGACCGGACACTCCGAGGTCGACAGCGGTGTCGTGACCACGGCCAAGGGGTGTGTGATCGATTATGTCCCGCAGGACAAGACGGGGGTGCTTGACTGGGCGCTGTATGATTTCGTGGCGTCGGCGCGGCAGGACCTGGTGTCGATGCGGCATCGCATCACCGAATTGGAAGAGCAGCTCGAGCGGGATCCGAACGACCGGGCCAGCCTGGAAAAACTGGGGCAATTGCAGCACGATTTCGAGGTGGCCGGCGGGTTCAGTTTCGAGAGCGAAGTGCGTCTGATTCTCGAGGGGCTGGGGTTCGAGCGGGAGCGGCACCACGACCGGCTCGGGACGTTTTCGGGGGGTGAGAAAAACCGGGCGGCGCTGGCGATGGCGCTGGCGGGACGGGGGAATCTGCTCCTGCTGGACGAACCGACCAACCACCTCGATATCGAGTCGACCATGTGGCTGGAGGAGTACCTCCGCAAGCTCGACAAGGCGTATGTCGTGGTGTCGCACGACCGGGCGTTTCTGGGGAAAGCGGCGGACAAGGTCTGGGAGATCGCCTACGGCAAGATTCACACGTACACGGGCGGTTTCGAAAAGTACCTGGTCGAGCGGGCGGAACGCAAGCGGCTGCAGGAGCACCGGTACCGTCACCAGCAGGAGGAGATCAAGCGGCTGGAGGATTTTGTCCGGCGGAATATGGCCGGGCAGAAGACCAAGCAGGCGCAATCAAAGCTGAAGTACCTGTCGCGGATCAAGCGGATCCCTCCCCCGCGCGGCGAAGGGACCGGGCCGGCGATTTCGGTGAAGTCGTCGGGGCGGTCGTTCGCGCATGTGCTCGAGGTGCGCGGGGTGACGCTCTCGTACGGGATCGAGCCGGTGGTGGAGCGGGTGAGTTTCGATGTCTATCGCGGGGAGAAAGTCGGCCTGATCGGGCGGAACGGTTCGGGGAAAACGACCCTGCTCAAGGCGCTTATCGGGGAGATCTCACCGGTCAACGGGGATATCAGTCTCGGGGCGAATGTCGACGTGGTGTATTTCGACCAGGAGCTGGATAACCTCAGGCTGGAGGCCTCGGTGCTGGACAATATCTGGGAGGTCGATCCCATGGTCGAGGTGGGGGTGATGCGATCGTTCCTGGCGCGGTTCGGGTTCTCGGGTGAAGATTGTTTCAAGATCGTGTCGTCGCTGTCGGGCGGGGAGCGGACGAAGCTGTCGCTGGCGAAGATCATTTACCATCCGGCCAATTTCCTGATATTCGACGAGCCGACGAATCACCTCGATATCGATTCGCGCGAGGCGCTGGAGGAGGCGCTGACCCAGTTCGAGGGGAGCTGCCTCATCGTGAGTCACGACCGGAGTTTCCTGGACAAGGTGGTGGACCGGATCGTGTACGTGCATGACGGGCATGCGACGGTGTACAACGGCGGCTACACGTACTTTGCGGAGAAGCGGGCGGAGGCGGCCGCGGCATCGGCGCCGGTGGCGCAGCCAAAGGGGAACAAGGAAAGGTCACGGGAGCAGTTTGTCGCGTTCAAGGAGGCCTCGAAGGCGAAGGCCCGGGTTAAGAAGGCGATCCGGTCGACGCAGTCGAAGATCGCCTACCACGAGCGGGAGCTGGAGGAACTCGAGGCGGGGATCGCGCACGGTATCCCCCGCACCGACTGGGAAGCGCTCGAGGAGGCCTCGCGCCGGAAGCACGATGTCGAGACGGCGCTCCTGGAGCTGTACGCGGAGCTCGAGGAACTGGAGACGCAGGACAGTGATTAGGTTGCTGGTCATTTCGGGGTCGCCGGTGTCGGGGGCCTCGACCGATATCCTCCTGCGCCGGGCGGCGGAGGCATTCAAAGAGGCGCTGGCCGATGCGGGAAAGGTACGGACGACGGTGGTGAAGCTCAACAATCTGAACATTCTCCCCTGCCAGTCGTGCGGTGAGGCCCCGACGCCTCGGTTCTGCTTTTTCGACGATGACCTGACGCCGGTCTACCGGGAATTGGAGCGGTGCGACGCGATGCTGTTTGGCAGCCCGATTCATTTCGACACGGTGTCCTCGCAGGCGAAGCTGTTCATCGACCGATGCAACTGCGTTCGTCCGGCTGATTTTGACGATATCGATCCCGAGCACAAGTTCCTCAAGCTGATTTCGCGCAAACGGCCGGGCGGGATGGTGCTGGTGGGAGGGGAAAACGGCTGGTTCGAGGGGGCGCGGCGGACACTGGCCGGTTTTTTCAAATGGGTCGAGGTGACAAACGAGGGAATGGTCATGTACAAGACTAAGGGCCTTGCGGCAGGGGAAGTGACGGAAGAGGCGCCGGTATTGACGCAGGCCGAAGAACTGGGGCGAACGGTGGCCCGGAAGGTGCGGGAGCAACATGGCTGACGAACAGACGCGCGAGTACTACCGGCAGCGGGCGCCCGAGTACGAGCAGATCTACTATCGGGACAATCCGCCGCGCCGCAAGGAAATCGATGATGAAGCCGCGTTCCTTCGGGCGTTTGCCGGCGATCAGGAAGTGGTCGAGCTGGCGTGCGGGACGGGCTACTGGACCAAGGTGGTCGCGGAGTCGGCGCGATCGGTGGTGGCGACGGATCTGTCGCCGGAGATGATCGCCGAGGCGCAGCGCAAGGAGTATGCGCGAGAGCCGCTCTTTGTTGTCGGGGATCTGGAGCACCCGCCGGTCCCGGATGGGAGTTTCGACCTGTTGGTGCTCGGGTTCTGGTTGTCGCACCAGGCGAAGGAGACCTACCCGCGGTTCTTTGAGACGATCAGCCGCCCGTTGCGGCGGGGCGGGGCGATCTGGATGATCGACAACAATCCGCCGGCGGAGGGGTCGACGGTTGATTCGGCGCGGGTGGATGAGCATGGGAACAACTACAAGCTGCGGCGGCTGAACAACGGGGATTCGTACGTTATCCTGAAAAACTACTTCAGCCGGGGGGAGCTGGTGGCGATCGTTGAGCCGTATTTCCACCTTGAGCGGTTGGTATACGGCACCTACTACTGGTCGATGGTGTTGCGGCCCAAAGGGTTATGATTTCCGCCGGGCTTGTGTGGCCGGGAACAATTGGAACCGGCGGGGGTTGAAGGGGTGAGCACACGGGCGGGGTCACAGGCTAAGATTGGCCTTGCCAATCTCCGAAATAGGTATATATTAGAAGGCTCCGGGCGGGTACCAGCCCCCCGGGGCCGATAGTGACAATAAAGTTGAGGTAGGCTACTGTGAAAGCTGATACGCATCCGAAGACGTACGACGTGACGATCACCTGTTCGTGCGGCGCCACCTATCCGAACAAGTCGACCAAGAAGAACATCACGGTTGAAATCTGTTCGAACTGCCATCCGTTTTTCACGGGCAAGCAGCGGCTGATCGACACCGCGGGGCGCGTCGAGCGCTTCATCCAGAAGTACAAAAAGTACTCCAAGGACACGAAGTAGCGCAAAAAAGCACCGCTAACCCGCCGAAGGTCGCGTATAATTGACAAGACGACATTCGGCGGGTTTGTTTTGTTTGCCTGCCGGGTTTACTTCAACCTTTGGAATCTAACAACTATGCCAGATCTAAATGTGGGTGGACAGGCGGTCATCGAGGGCGTGATGATGCGCTCGGTCGATCGAATCGCAACAGCTGTCCGCAAGCCCAATGGTGAAATTCTCGTAAAAACCGATCCGTACCACTCGATTACCAAGCGGTTCAAGGTGCTGGCCTGGCCGGTCGTGCGCGGTGCGGTGTCATTTGTCGAGATGCTGTTTATCGGCATCAAGACGCTCAATTTCTCGGCCGATGTCGCGATCAAGGAGATCGAGGCGGAGGAGGCGCTGAAGAAGGGGAAGGAAATCAAGCAGGAGGCGCCGAAGTCGGGGAGCCTGGCGCTGACGCTGTCGGCGCTCTTTGCATTCGCTTTCGGCATTGTCCTGTTCTTCTTCTTTCCGCTGGCGCTGGCCGACCTGTTCGGTATCAAGAAGGACGCGGTGGCGTTCAACCTGATGGCGGGCGGGATTCGCCTGACGATGTTCCTGCTGTACGTTTGGCTCATTTCGTTCTTCAAGGACTTCAAGCGGATCTTCCAGTACCACGGGGCCGAGCACAAATCGATCTACGCGTATGAGATGGGGGACGAACTGACGCCCGAGCGGGCGGCCTGCCACACGCGGTTCCACCCGCGGTGCGGGACCTCGTTCATTCTCATCGTGGCCCTCTCGGCGGTGTTGATCTACGCCATTTCCGATTCGATCTACGCGATGGTGGCGGGGCATCCGCCGACCCTCGTGACCCGGTTTGCGCTGCATTTCTCGCTCCTGCCGATCGTGGCGGGCGGCTCTTACGAGCTGTTGAAGTTGTCGGGCAAGACGCGGGAGAACAAGGTGACCAAGGTGCTGATTCAGCCGGGGCTCTGGCTGCAGAAGATCACCACCAAGGAGCCGTCGCTGGACCAGCTTGAGGTGGCGATTGTGGCGCTGGAAGCGGCGCTGGGCCGGACCGAGTCCAAGATTGCGTCGACGCCGGTCGCGGTTTCCCGGGAAAGCTGACATTCCGTCTTGATCGGGGGGCATTTCCCGCGTACGTTAGATGGCATTATGGTGAAAGCGGGCAATAGGAATGCTTGATCTCGTGGCAAAGCTCGAGGAGCGCCTGGCGGCGATAGACCGCCAGATGAGCGATCCCGGGGTTGGTTCGGACCAGAAGAGAATGATCGAACTGGGCCGCGAGCGCCGTCGCGTGGAAGACATACTCGCGGTCGGCCGTCGGTATCGCGAGATCCGGGCCGGGATCGAGGATGCCCGCGAGGTCATCAAGGCGAATGAAGACGAAGAGCTGATGGCGATGGCCCGCGAGGAGTTGGCCCGGTACGAGAGCGAAGTGGACGAGGCCGAGCGGGCGTTCAAATTCAAGCTGCTGCCGAAAGATCCCAACGACGATAAGGCTGCAATCGTGGAAATCCGCGCCGGGACGGGCGGGGATGAAGCGGGGTTGTTCGCCGGGGATATTTTCCGGATGTACCAGCGCTACGCCGATGTCATCGGGTGGCGGCTGGAGATACTCAGCTCGCATCCGGCGCCGTCGGGCGGGTTCAAGGAAGTCATTTTCTCACTCAGCGGCGACGACGCGTACGGCAAGATGAAGTTCGAGTCCGGCGTGCACCGGGTGCAGCGCGTGCCGCAGACAGAGACGCAGGGGCGGATCCATACATCGGCGGTGTCGGTGGCAGTGCTTCCGGAGGCGGAAGAGGTGGATATCGAGATCAAGGAGAACGAGATCAAGGTAGATGTCTACCGTTCGAGCGGGCCGGGCGGCCAGTCGGTCAATACGACCGATTCGGCGGTGCGGATCACGCACCTCCCCACCGGCCTCGTGGTGACCTGCCAGGACGAGAAGTCGCAGCTCAAGAACAAGGTCAAGGCGTTGAAGGTCCTCCGGGCGCGGCTGCTGGATATGCAGATTGCCGAGCAGCAGGCCAAGATTGCCGCCGAGCGGCGGTCGATGATTTCGACCGGGGATCGATCGGCGAAGATCCGCACGTACAATTTTCCGCAGTCGCGGGTGACCGATCACCGGATAAATCTCACGCTGTACCGTCTCGATCAGATTCTGGCGGGCGATGTCGAGCAGTTGATCGACGAGCTGCGCCGCAGCGAGCAGGAACAGCAGCTCAGGATACAGGAGAAAGTCGGAGTCCAGTCATGACACTTGCGCGCATCCTGCTGGCCGTGGTGCTGACCGCGGTCCTTCTGTTCATCGCCCGCACCAATTCCCGCGGCCGCCCCGAGTTCTACACGTACAGCGAAAACGGCTTCTCCTTCGAGATGACGACCATCCCAAAGGCGTACCAGAGCGACACGGCGCGGATCATGCTGAAGATCACGGGTCCCCTGGGGGATTCGCTGATGCCGGTGATTCGGCATGCGAAGTTCGGTCAGGATGCGACGACTCCGCTGTCCAAGTATGAAACGACGCCGCTGACGCCGGCTGATTCGGCCGAGGGCCGTTGGGAACACCTGGCGACCGGCGGTCTTATCGGGGGGCGCAAGTGGTACTACTTCGAGATCCGGGATAATGTGGGCGGGCGGCGGGCCGCGTTCACGCCGGCGCCGAATCAGCCGTTTATCATGAAGTATATCGGCCGCACGCCGGACTGGATTGTCTTTGCCCACATCCTGCTCATGTTCGCGACGGTGTTTTTTGTCGTGATGGGCATGCTCGACGGTGTCGACCTGGTGCGCGGCAGCCCGGAAGTGCGGCCGATGGCGAAGATGTACTTCTGGGCGGTTGTCTGTGCATTTCTCGGCGGGTATCCGTTCGGCTTCGCCATGAACTGGTATACGTTCGGTACGGTCTGGGAAGGGGTGCCGTTCGGGACAGATGCGACGGACAATAAGACGCAGCTCCTGTTCGTTTACCTGCTGCTGGTGATGTTTGCCTCGCTGGGTTCGCTCACGCGCGGGAAGGTGGGGCGGGATGTGTACCGGGCGAGGACGCTGGGGGTGCTGGGAGTGCTCGGCTTTGTGCTCATGCTGGCGATTTACCTGATTCCGCACTCGATCCAGTTCGCTCCCCTGCTGACCAAGGTGGTCTGCTGGTCGTTTATCGGGGTGGTTGCCACCGTGTACGCGGTGGGGCTCGCACGCACGCTGATACCGAAGAAGACGGGCAAGAAGCAGGACCGTCCGCAGGTAGAGGTCGCTTCGTGAGCGACGGCCCGAGCCTGCTCCGGCAGCTGTTTGGGCGGTATGTCGAGCAGTTGACGGCGGCGGGGATCGAGCAGGCCGAGGCGGAGGTGGAGTGGGTTCTCTGCCACGTGCTCGGGGTGGATCGGCTGCGGCTGTATCTCGACGGAGATACACTGCTTACCGAGGAAGCTCTCTTGCGCGCCGACGAGATAATCCGTCGGCGCGTTACTCGTTACCCCCTTCAGTTCATTCTCCAGGAATCGTGGTTTTACGGGCGGAAGTTCTTTGTCACCGAGGCGGTGATGGCGCCGACGCCGGAAACGGAAATGCTCGTGGAGAGCGGGCTGCGGTTTCTGAGCGGTCGGGAATTGGCGGCTCCGAAGATTCTGGATGTCGGGGTGGGGTCGGGAGTCATTTCGGTCAGTCTGGCCAAGGAGAATTCGTCGTGCCGGGTGGTAGCGCTGGACATTTCGGCCGAAGCGCTTGCGGTGGCGCGGCGGAATGCGGTCGATCACGAGGTGGCCGATCGAGTCGAGTTTCGGGAATCGGATTTCTTCGCGGCTGTGGCTGACGGGGAGCGGTTTGACCTGATTATTTCCAATCCCCCGTATATTGCCGAGCCGGATTATGGCGGGCTTGATCCGGAGGTCAGGGCGGATCCGAAGATCGCGATGACATCGGGGCCGGACGGGCTGGATGCGATCCGGGTGATTCTGCGGGAGGCCCCGGAGCATTTGAATCCGGGCGGGCGGATTATGTTCGAGATCGGGCATGATCAGGCGGAAACAATCATGACGAGCACGGGATCAGACAGCCGGTATACATCGTTCGTGCTGCTGCAGGATCTCAATGATCGGGATCGGGTGATTATACTGGGATGTGACTGATGGCGCGGGAGAGCCTGAAGAAGATTCGGGAGCGGACGAAAGAGATAGTCCGGATTCTGCGCGAGCACTACCCCGGGGCGAGAACCTCGCTGGATTACCAGACGGTCCACCAGTTGCTGGTCGCGACCATTCTATCACAGCAAAATACCGATAAGGGCGTGAATGCGGTCACGCCGGCGTTGTTCCAAAAGTACCCGACAATTGCGGCGTTTGCCAACGCCGATCTCCAGGAGCTGATGGTCGATCTTCGGTCGATCAACTACGGGCCGACCAAAGCCAGGGCGATAATCGAGTCATCGCGGCAAATCCTGGATGAGTTCGGCGGGGAGATTCCGCGGACAATCGATAAACTGGTGCGGCTTCGGGGAGTGGGGCGCAAGACGGCTTCGGTCGTGCTGGGGAATGGGTATGGTATCGCGGAGGGGGTGGTAGTCGATACGCACGTGATCAGGGTGAGCGGGCGGCTGGGGTTGACAGCGCACAAAGATCCGGTGAAAATCGAGCGGGATTTGATGGGGACACTGCCGCAGACGGATTGGATCGATTGGACGCATATGATTATCCTGCATGGACGTGCGATCTGCACCGCGCGCCGTCCGGATTGCCCGGAGTGCCCGCTGCAGCGAGTGTGTCCGTCGGCGTTTGATTTCCCGCACCTGAGACGTTGACCGGGGTGGGGCGGGGGGGTATATTGGGGCTCCCGATGTTGGTCCCCCGACTGCGGAGAAGAGAAATGACAGCACAAGTTCATGAACGGCTGATCCTTAATGGGAAACGGACCTCGATGGCTTTCTGTCCGCCACTGCCGGAGAATCATCCCCGGATTCGTGTTAGCGATGAGGCGGACGCCGCGAAGTCTCATTCGATTGTCTTCTCGACCGCGTGTTGGCGGCAGTACATCGGCACATGGAAAATACAGAAGAGTAAGTTCTATTTGGTGGGAGTTGAGGGACGATATCAGATGACGGGCTCTGAGCCTATTCTTGCCGACTGGTTCAGCGGCACGATCAGGATTCCGCAAGGAGAGCAACTCCTGTATGTCCACATGGGATTCGGCTCGGTTTATGAAAGGGAGCTACTCATCGCGGTGAAGAGCGGTGTCGTATTGGGAATGGAGCTTGTCGACAATCGTGGGAAGGGGCACGATCACGCCAGCCTCGGGGAGCAAAATCTTCCGGGCGGCGAGAACTCCTTTGTCGGAGATGACTTGCAGAATCGAATGACAGATGAGTTCGAAGCCAAAAGTGGTCGAGAGAACGACGACCCGAAAGAAGCGAAGTGAGAGAACGCGACAGGGGCGCAGAAGCTCCTGCACTACGAAAAACATCGGCACGACCGCTAACGGGTCGTGCCCTACAAATACCACAGGAGTGACGACGAACATGACCTACCAGCAGCCGAAAGTGACCGCGGAGATGGTCGAGGCTCACGGATTGACCAAAGAAGAGCACGAACGGATCAAGCAGATACTCGGGCGGGAGATGACCTGGACCGAGCTCGGGGTGTTCTCGGTCATGTGGTCGGAGCACTGTTCGTACAAGAATTCGATCGCGCTGTTGAAGACGCTGCCACGCGACGGCGAGGCGCTCCTGGCCAAAGCGGGCGAGGAGAATGCCGGGGCGGTCGATATCGGCGACGGGCTGGCGGTGGTGTTCAAGATCGAGTCGCACAATCACCCGTCGGCGGTCGAGCCCTACCAGGGGGCGGCGACCGGGGTCGGCGGGATTCTCCGCGACATATTCACGATGGGCGCGCGTCCGATAGCGTCGCTCAATTCCCTGCGGTTCGGTCTGCCGGAGAATCCGCGGGTGCGGTACCTGGTTGATGGCGTGGTGCGAGGGATCGGCGACTACGGCAATTCGTTCGGCGTGCCGACGATTGCCGGGGAAGTGTATTTCGACGAAGCGTACACCGGGAATCCGCTGGTGAACGCGATGGCGGTGGGGATAGCGAAGTCCGACGGCATGGTGTCGGCGGTGGCCAAAGGGGTAGGCAATCCGCTGATGATAGTGGGATCGAAGACGGGGCGCGACGGGATTCACGGCGCGACGTTTGCCTCGGAGGAGTTGACGGCGAAGTCGCAGGAGAAGCGGCCGTCGGTGCAGATCGGCGATCCATTCACCGAAAAGCTGCTGGTGGAGGCGACGCTGGAGATTATCGAGAAGGGGCTGATTGTCGGGATACAGGATATGGGGGCAGCCGGGATCACGTGCAGCTGTTCGGAAATGTCCGCCAAAGGGGAGAGTGGGATCGAGCTGCATATCGACAAGGTGCCGGTGCGCGAACCGCACATGACGCCGTACGAGATCCTGCTGTCGGAGTCGCAGGAGCGGATGCTTGTCTGTGTGAAGAAGGGGTTGGAAGGGGAAGTCACGAAGGTCTTCGACAAGTGGGGGCTGGATTCGACGATTATCGGGTATGTCACCGACGACAAGATGATGACGGTGAAGCTCAACGGGGAGATCGTTTCGCAGGTGCCGTCGCGGGAGCTCGTGCTCGGCGGCGGGGCGCCGGTGTACCACCGGGAGACGAAACGCCCGGCGTACATGGATGAGGTGGTCAAGCTCGATATGAGCAAGTACCCGGTGCAGCAGAATTGGAATGACGTGCTCATCAGGATGCTGGCGGCGCCGAATATCTGCCAGAAGGGGTGGGTGTTCGAGCAGTACGATTCGATGGTGCGGACGAATACGGCGGTCGGGCCGGGTTCGGACGCGGCGGTGTTGCGGATTCGCAAGACGCACAAGGCGCTGGCGATGGTGACCGACTGCAACGGGCGGTACTGCTACATCAACCCCCGGCTCGGCGCGCAGAGCGCGGTAGCCGAAGCGGCGCGCAATATTGTCTGTTCCGGCGGCAAGCCGCTGGCGATCACGAACTGCCTCAATTTCGGCAATCCGTACAAGCCGGAGATTTACTACTCTTTCGCCGAGGCGATCAAGGGGATGGGCGAGGCGTGCCTTGCGTTCGAGACGCCGGTAACGGGTGGCAATGTGAGTTTCTACAATGAGGATCCGCAGCGTGCGGTCTTCCCCACGCCGACAATCGGCATGATCGGGTTGATCGAACATACAGATCACATCACGACGCAGTGGTTCAAGGACAGCGGCGATGTCGTGTTCCTGCTCGGTGAGAACAGAGAGCATATCGGGGCATCGGAGTACCTGCACACGATGTTCAACGACAATCGGGGCGAGGTGCCACCGCTGGATCTGAGATTCGAGCGGACGCTGCAGGATGCGCTGCTCGGGGCGATCCGTCAGGGGCTGGTGAAGTCGGCGCACGATGTGTCGGACGGTGGGTTGGCAGTGGCGCTCGGTGAGTGCTGTATTTCGAATCGGGAGAATCAGGTCGGGGCGACGATCACGCTCGGCGACAAGATGCGGGCGGATGCGCTGTTGTTCGGCGAGACGCAGTCGCGAGTGGTGGTATCGTGCGCGGCAGAGGATGCCGAGGCGCTGCAGAAGTGGTTTGATGCAGCGGCCGTGCCGTGCCGGAGGATCGGGACGGTCGGCGGGGTGTCGCTTAAGATCGACGGCCTCGTGGACCAGCGGTTGGAGAAGATGGCGGATGCGTGGTACAACTCGATGCGTCGGTTCATGGGGGAAGCGGAAGCAGCGGCGCCGGTGCGCAGCTAGCTATCATTCCTATCGAGATTCGAAGGCAGGAGCGGATGCTCCTGCCTTTTTCTATGTCGCGATCAACGTCAGCGCAGAAGCAGCATCTTGCGGCTGGTGACTTCGTCGCCCACTTCAATGCGGTACAGGTACACTCCGGTGGCGGCATCGTGGCCGGTGTTGTCGCGGCCATCCCATTCGATCTGATGCGCCCCGACCGACTGCTCCTCGTTGACGAGGGTCCGGGTTTCCTGACCGAGGATGTTGTAAACTCGCAGGCGAACGTGGGATCGCCGGGGGAGCGAGTAATCAATCGTCGTTGACGGATTGAAAGGGTTGGGGTAGTTCTGGAGCAGGGTAAGCCGCAACGGGATTGTGGGATCCTCATCAGCTACTCCGGTGGGAATATCGTCACGGGTCCCGAGAATTGTGCGCAGCGCCTGAATGGACTGCAGACGATCGCCGCTCTGACCCACCGCCATTTTGATCAGGACGTACTGACTGTCGCCGGGCTGGAAGGTTATGGGGCCGCAGGAGGCCATCATGCGACGGTCGGACGGATTGAAGTCAAGATCCCCACTGCCGGTGACCGGGTCTCCGGGACACATGAAGCTGGTGCCATTGGGGTAGGGCCATCCGTCGGGACTGAGGCCCTTCATGTAGTTGTAAGTTTCATTGAAGTCGTTCGGGTCGGTGCCGTTGATGTACTTGGCAAAGGCAGTCATGGGGAGGTTGGTGTAGCCCGGAATCCAGCGGCCGTCGAAGAAGGCGGAGTCGCCGGGACTGGACGGGACAAGCGGCCCGCACAGCAGTCGGAAGCCGATAGCCGGGCAACTGCAACCGTAGTAGGAATCGTCTGCATCGCCATTGTAACAGAAGAACCGGTCGTGCAGGGTGTCGCAGGCGACCAGGTCATCCGCGGCGTCACCCAGGTCAGGATCGGTCCAGAGGGCGAAGTAGAAGCTGTCGATTGTATTGGCGCCCCGGTTGTACAGCTTGTACTGGAGGTAGACAGCGGCGTTCTCCCCGCCCAAGCCCGGGAACACGGTGTAGTGCGGAGCGGCAAAGGTGAAGGTATCCGCTGTCGTCAGCGGCGGCTTCTGCACGGAGACAAAACGGATGATGGTGCCCGGAGCCGGGCTGCTCGTGAGAAACGAGTAATCGCGAATCACGACTCGGCCGATCTGGAAATTGTCGGGGAAAACGTATTGGGCCTGGGGGCTGAGCGGCTCGATATAGGGCTGTTCGATAACGTAAATCCGGTCGCCGTAGCTCCAGCTGCCGCTTATGTCGTCATCAAGGATGGCGAACTGGCGTCGGATGTCGTCGGAGGGATCATCGAATGTGCCAACCCCGACATTCCAAATGGAGAAGGGGGCTTTTTCAGTGAAAAGCAGGTCGGTGTTCCAGTCGTACACGGAGCTGCTGTCATCAAAGCGGATCTCCCAATCCTCGTCGGTCAGCAGGCCCCGCCAGTTCAGGCGTTCGAATGCCCCGGTCTGATCGGCATCGACATACCAATCACGCGTCGAGTTAAGGGAGTACATGACGTTGTCGGGCGGATCGAGCAGACCGTCGGCATTGGCGACTTCCACGATTGCTTCGATGGCGATGCTCTCGGGCTGAGACACCCGGATGAGCAGGCCGTGGACGATGACACTCTCTCCGGCAAAGTTGGCCTGGTCGCTCAGGAGGGTCTGCGCCGTGGTTACGTCGACGAGGCGCCAAAAGTAGCCGGAGTCCGGCTGTGGGTAGAATTCCACCCGGTACTGGTCGCCGGTAAGGGCGGCCGGGTCAGCGACCGTCACCGTCACGTCGCCGACTCCCGAGCCAACGTGGTCGGCGGAGATGGTCTCCGAAATCCAGTTTGTGTCGATCGGGTTTGAGGAGAGTCCGGCCCAGACGGTCTGCTGCACCTCGATGCCGAGAGGTTGGGTACTGCCGGCGTCGTTATCGTGCACGGCCATATTGGCGTCGTTGTAGACAGTCCAGAGCATTTGGCGGCCCCGCATGGGCGGGACGGTATCGCCGAGAGGGGTCACGTTGAAGGGAGCGCCCTGGTCTATCGGCCAGTTGAGGTAATCGTCGTTCGGGTTGCCGGCGAGGCTGTCGCTGTGGAGCTTGTAGACCTTGAACCCGGGGCCGTCAGCCATAAACGTGCCGCCACTCATGGGGCCCGGGCCAAACTCATCCGCATACTCAGCGACGGCTACCCTGATCTGGTTGCTGACCTTTCCGCCGATCCAGAGGCCGGCGGCGTAGAGCGGGTACTTCTTGTCCGGGTCATTCACAAACTGCGCGTGGTTTTCCGGACCAGGGTACGGATAGAAAGTGCCGGCATCGTAGCCGAAGAGGTCGCTGAGGTCACGGCCGAAGTTGCCGTGATTAGTGACGAACATGAGGATGTAGTTGGCGTTGATAAACGTGGCGTTGTCGTAGCCGGCCGATTGGGGCTCGGTCCCTTGAGTGTGTTCCCTGTCTGTCGGGGGGGCGGCACTGGCCACCATCGGGAGGCCGATCAGGCAGCCGGCGAGAAGTAAGAGGCGACGAGAAGACATGGCTGGCACTCCTCTGCGTTTTACGGAATCATGGATACGTGCTTCTCCTATACGTAAGGTCCGTGACAGCCTTTGTCAAGGACAATTGGAACAGAGCCGTAGCCTGTTACACAAAACTGTTTCTTTCATCGACTTGGGGCGTATATTGTGTCCCATGGCGCTCTATATCTTCTCCGATGCACATCTGGGATCGGGATCGACTGAACTGGAGAAAATCAAGGTCGAGAAGATCCGGCAGCTTTTCGAGCGGGTCAAGACAGACGGCGAGCGACTGGTGATCCTCGGCGACCTGTTCGATTTCTGGTTCGAGTACAAACACGCGATCCCCAAGGAGCACCACCAGGTGCTCTTCATGATGACCGAACTGGTGGAGCGGGGAATTGTGATCGACTATATCAGCGGTAACCATGATTTCTGGATGAGCGATTTCTTCTCCGAGCATATCGGGGTGAACCTGCACCGGGATCATCTCGATCTCGAATACGGAGGGAAGGAACTGCATCTGATCCATGGCGACGGTCTGGCGCCGGCCGACCGGGGGTACCGCGTGCTCAAGCGGATTCTGCGCAATCCAATCAATATCTGGCTCTACCGGAAGCTGCCGCCCGACTGGGCGATCCCACTGGCGAAGAAGGTCTCGGGTTCATCGCGGGAGTACACCTCGCGGCGGGACCACACGTTCGCGAAGGATTATGAGGCATACGCGGCGCGGAAGATCGAGGAGGGGTTCGATGTTGTGGCGATCGGGCATTTGCATATTCCGGTGTGCAGGCAGTTTGAGCGGGGGACGTATGTCAACACGGGGGATTTCATTCATCATTTCAGCTATGCCAAGATGGTGGATGGCGTAATCGCGCTGGAGTATTTGAAGTAGATGTGCGGACGGGGGAGTAACGGAGAACTCGCGATGGTGAACATGAATTCCGGAGTCTTACGATTCTTCGTCGGGTTGTTAGCGATCCTGTCGATCGCATTATGCCCTCCGGTGGTTGCGGCCGAGAGTGACGGCGACAGCACGACGCCGGCGGCTCCTATCAACGACGGGCCGTATTTGTATCGACAGAATGACAGCACGATAATCGCCCTGTATCTCTGCGAAGATTCTCTGGTTGTCGATACCACGTATGCAGTCGGCGGGGAGTATCATGTACTCGGGCTCTGCTTCGATACCGGTACGGAGTATATCGTTCCCGCGGACGGTTTCCCGGTTAGGCCGCACACCTACTCGGGCGTTTCCCGTGTGTTCGCGATAAGCGACATTCACGGGGAGTACGAGTACATGGTGGAGATACTCAGAAACGGGGGTGTGGTGGACTCGGCGCTGCACTGGGCCATGGAGGATGGTCACCTCGTGATTGTCGGCGACATATTTGACCGCGGGGACATGGTCACGGAGTGTCTCTGGATGCTGTTCCGACTGGAGCAGGAGGCAGAGCGCGAAGGCGGCGCGGTGCATGTGCTGCTGGGGAATCATGAGCAGATGGTTATCAACGGCGACGACCGCTACGTTCACGACAAGTACCTGAAGGGGATCGCCGCAAGAGCGAGGGTGCGCCACGAGGATTTGTACGGCCCGAACATGGTGCTGGGGCAGTGGCTCAGATCCAGGCATACGGTGATCACGATTAATGATGTGCTGTATGTTCACGGGGGGCTCTCCCCGCTCATGGTTGACAGCGGCTGGACCGCCGCCATGATGAACGACGCGGTGCGGAAGTTCCTTGGGATCAATTCGGTGCAGTACCGTTTCGATGAAGCGGCCCGCCTGGTATACGGAAGCCTGGGGCCGTTGTGGTACCGGGGGTACTGGGAGGCAAGCGAGGGTCGATATGAACTGGCGACCGATTCCGTTATCGACCGCGTTCTCGACTTCTACGGGGTGTCGTCGATAGCGGTCGGGCACACCAATCAGGACAGCCTGATGGTGCACCGTGCAGGGAGAGTGTTCGGGGTCGATGTACTGTACGAGGACTTAGGATCGCTCCAGGGGCTGTTGTGGCAGGAGGGGCACTTCTACCGAGTCGAAGGGGATGGGAAGCGGGAGTTGTTGAGATAGTGGCAGAGGCGGGCCGGGTTCGGCTGTCGCTCCCAATCGGGCCTCCCAATTGACCAGGAAGATATTGAACGACAGGCGTTTTCGAGCAGCGGCCGACGCCGGCGTGAGTTGCGTAAAGAGCGACCCTCTTGCTCGACTTTCTTCTTGACATCATCTAAGACAATACATATTCTAAGCCGATGAAGGATGCCATTTCGATTCTGCGGCAGTGCGATATTCAACCGACTCCCCAGCGGATTGCCGTGGTCGAATACGTGCTGCAAAGCAAATCACATCCGTCGGCGGATGATGTTCTCAGTTATGCGCGAAAGAAGTGCCCGACGATCTCGCGGGCTACGGTATACAACACGCTGAATCTGCTGGTCGAACGGGGGCTTCTCGGGATGCAGACGATCAGAGAGGGCGCGGTCGTTTTCGATCCCAACATCGAGAGACACCATCACTTCGTTGACAACGAAACCGGCGCCATCTATGATATTCCCTGGGATCAGCTGGAGGTCAAAGGGAAGGAAAAGCTCAAGGATTTCGAGGTTGTCGAGTTTCAGGTGATACTGCGGGGCAGAAGGAAGAAGACCTGACTTTTTTTGTCGACTGATTATACACTGTCTAATAATAGACTACTTCTGCCATCACCGCTGCAGGGTCCAGAGAGGATTGACCGGTCCCGCCCGACGGGGGGAACGGCATACGGAACATGAGAGCGAACATACCAACATCTACTGAAACAAAGGAGACGCTATGACCAATCAGAACAAGGATGCCGCAGGGAAGTGTCCGGTGACTGGGATGGGCGGCCACCCCAGGTCCGGGGGCGCCACCAACCGGGACTGGTGGCCGAATCAGGTGAACCTCAGGGTTCTCCACCAGCATTCCGCCAAATCCAATCCCATGGGGGAGGATTTCGATTACGCCGCAGAGTTCAGGAAGCTCGATCTCAAGGCGCTGAAGAGGGATCTCTACGCCCTGATGACGGACTCGCAGGACTGGTGGCCGGCCGACTGGGGTCACTACGGCGGGCTGTTCATTCGCATGGCATGGCACAGCGCGGGCACCTACCGCACGGCTGACGGGCGCGGGGGCGGCGGCACCGGCTCGCAGCGTTTTGCAC
>JBGSIV010000048.1:0-8655 GCA_041742355.1 Candidatus Zixiibacteriota bacterium | reverse complement strand
AAGACCCAAATGCACCCGATCGATAGATGATTTCCCCGAGACGACGTATTTCAAGCCGCGGGGGATACCGCTGGTTGAGCTGGAGGAGGTAGCGCTGGCGGTCGACGAGTTCGAGGCCATACGGCTGGCCGATTTCGAGGGGCTTTACCAGGAGGATGCGGCGGCGCGCATGAGCATATCCAGGGCGACGTTTGGCCGCATCCTGGAGTCGGCGCACCGGAAGGTGGCGGAGGCTCTTCTGCATGGAAAAGCGATCAAGATTGAAGGAGGTGTCGTCAGTATGACACAGAAGAGGATGTTTCAGTGCTCCAGTTGCGAGCACGCGTGGGAGGTGCCATTCGGCACCGGGAGGCCGTCGGCCTGCCCGCAGTGCGAGGGCAAGAGTCTGCACCGCATAGACAGCAATCGGGGCCACGGCGCACGTGGCTCAGGCGGCCGCGGCATGGGGTGCCGGAGGCGTCGGGGGAACCCCGCAACCGCAGCAAAGGAGACAACATGAGGCTGGCAGTAGCATCGGACGACGGCACATCGATTGCCGGACATTTCGGGCGTTGCGCCGGGTTTCTCGTGTTCGATGTCGAGAATGGTGAGGCGAAGATGTTCGAGTATCGTCCCAACACATTCGGGCATCATCACCACGGGCAGCACGATCAGCATGGGCATCACGGGCACGGCCACGACCATGACCACGCTGAGGAACACCACACGCATACCGGGTTCATCGGGGCGCTGTCGGATTGCGAGGTGGTAGTCTGCCGGGGGATGGGTCGGCGGGCGCTGGTGGATTTGGCTGCTAACGGAATCAAGCCGGCGATTACATCGGAAGACGTGACGGCGGTGGAGGCGGTGACCAGATATGCAGCCGGTGGTTTGAGTACCTCGAGCGATTCGAGCTGTTGTTCGCATTAGGCAGTTGACGGGTGTGTCGCGGCGCCGGATCGGCATTTCAGTCCAAAGGATGGAACGGTGCCGCCGGGGTCAGCGACGCACAGAGGTGTCATGTGGGGACACCTGAGAGAAGGGCCGTCGTGGGTCGGCCCTTCTCGCGTTTTAGTAAGGGGATCTTGGGCACTTACCTGGGATTATGGCCGGCGGGAATCGTTTCCTCTTCGATCCTTGCGGCACGGGATTCTTCCTGTTTCTGACGATCGCGTTCCATCTGCTCGTCGGCGGCGATTTGGGCGATGCGGTCGCGCTCGATGCCGGCGGAGACCTGGTCCGGGGTGAGGCCGGGCATAGGGCGATGGGCTCACAATGTGAGGATGGAAGGCGGTCCGCCTGAGGCAGCACATTGAGTTGCGCGCTTCGAGTCCTAACGCAACCGTAATACATTCCTGACTTGACCCCTCGGGCACTTTCGGACATACTTCGACAGCGAACTGAGCGGATGACGATGAAGCCTACACCAAGTGACTCTCAAGTGACACGCCTGCTTCTCCTGATCCGGCATGGACAGGCCGCGCCGAAAGATGCGGGGCTGGATGATTTTGAGCGGGTGTTGACCGCCGGCGGAGCGGCCGAGTGCCGTGTGGTCGGGGAGAGGCTCCGAGGTATGAGTCTCTCGGTCGACATGATGCTGTCAAGTCCGGCCGATCGGGCTCTTGAAACCGCTCACTACTTTGCTCCATTTCTATCAATCCCTGTTCAACAAGTCCGTATTGTGCCGAGCCTGTATGGTTCTGGATCGGTGCGGCCGATGATGTCCCGCCTTCAGTCCCTGCCCGACACGGTGCGGACGGTGGCGGTGGTCGGCCACAGTCCATCGCTGGAAAATCTGGCGGCGCACCTGGTGCTGGGTTTCGACGGTGAATTGCCAAAGGGGGGAGTGGCCGGGATCGCGGTGGAGGAGGGGGATTGGAAGCATTTGCGCAAGGGAATCGCCCGATTGCACTTTCTCCTGACCCCGCGCGATGCGGGGAAGCAGGTTTCCGCACGCCGTAAGTCACTCACGTAGCCGATTTCAGCAGGATCAAACACAACCAATCAGGAGCAAATCGTGGCCAAGACGCGAGCCAAGAGTTCACTGTCACCGGCAGAAGCCAAAGAGATCAGTTGGATGGACTTCAACGGACGCGTGCTGGAGGAAGCGGCGGACCCGGCTGTCCCGCTTCTGGAGCGCCTGAAGTTCCTGGGAATCTACTCGAATAATCTCGATGAGTTTTTCCGGGTGCGGGTGGCCACACTCAACCGGCTTGCGGCGACGCCAAAGAAGAAGGCGATCAGTCTTATCGGGCGCGATCCGAAGCGAATTCTCGAGCGCGTACAGCGCCAGGTTATGGAGCAACGGGATCGGTTCGACGCGATTTACCGAAAGCTGCTCAAGGAGCTTGCGGTGCAGGGGATATACATCCGCAACGAGCGAGAGCTGACGCCGGCGCAAGCGCAGTTCGTCACGGAGTATTTCAACCAGGTTGTGCGGCCGAAGCTGTTTCCGATCATGCTGGGGCGGACGGGGAATTTTCCGGAACTTCGCGACAAGTCAGTCTACCTGGCGGTGACGCTTTCCCGGGCGCGATCGAAGCAGCCGCCGGATCATGCTCTGATAGAAGTGCCGACCGATCTCCTCTCCCGGTTTATCCTGTTGCCGCAGTTTGGGAAGAGGACTTGTATTATTATGCTCGATGATGTTATTCGATACAACCTCAACCTGATTTTTGCACCGTTCGGTTACACCCGTTGCGCCGCGTACATGGTCAAGCTGACGCGGGATGCGGAGCTTGATATCGACGACGATATCCTGGAAAGTTATGTCCGCAAGATTCGCAAGAGCCTGCGCCAGCGTAAGGAAGGGCGGCCGGTTCGGCTCGTGTGCGACTCGAAGATCCCGCCGGAATTTCTGAAGTTGCTGTCGAAGCGTATCGAATTGCGGCGCGGGGATCCGCTCATAACCGGCGGGCGTTACCACAATTTCAAGGATTTCATGAAGTTCCCGAGTGTCGGGAAGCCGTCGCTGCGGTACACGAATTCCGAGCCGATTCCGCACCGCACGCTAGTGAGCCACCGCAGCGCGCTGGATGCGATCGAGAGCCGGGATATCATGCTGCACTTTCCGTACCAATCGTTCGACTACATCATTGACCTCTTGCGGGAGGCGTCCATCGATCCTTATGTTACGTCGATTAAGATTACGCTGTACCGTACGGCGGCCAACTCGAGCGTGGTCAACGCCCTCATGAACGCGGTGAAGAACGGCAAAACGGTGGTGGCGATGGTCGAGTTGCAGGCGCGGTTCGAAGAAGAGGCGAATATCCGCTGGGCGACGGAGCTTCAGGAGGCCGGGGCGAGAGTGCTGTTCGGCGTGCCGGATTTGAAGGTGCATGCCAAGCTGTGTTTGATCACACGGAAGAACGGCCGTGGCCTGTCGCGCTATGCAGTAGTAGGGACGGGGAATTTTAACGAGGACACTTCACGAGTGTACACCGACCACTTCCTGCTGACCGCCGATCCGAAAATCACGAGTCAAGCGGCCGATGTCTTCGAATTCCTCGAGAAGAACTACAAGGTTTCGCCGTTCCGGCACCTGATAGTCTCCCCGTTCAACAGCCGTCGTCGTTGGACTCAGTTGATTCAGCGGGAAGTCGATAATGCAGCATCGGGGAAAGAGGCCTGGATACTGCTCAAACTTAATCATCTCACCGACCTGCCGATGATCAAGTTGCTGTACAAGGCAAGTCAGGCCGGGGTTAAGATCCGGCTGATAATCCGAGGCATGTTTACGCTGGAACCGGGTGTACCGGGGTTGAGTGAGAATATTGAAGCGGTGCGGCTCGTGGACAAGTACCTGGAGCACTCGCGGGTGATGTTTTTCGCGAACGGAGGGGCCGAGAAGTGTTTCATTTCGTCGGCCGATTGGATGCCGCGAAATCTGGATCGTCGCGTTGAGGTAGCCTGCCCGATACTGGATGAAGGTCTGAAGCAGGAGCTGCGGGAGATTCTCGAGATCCAGTGGCGCGATAACGTCAAGAGCGTACCGTTCGGACCCGTAGTTCGGCCGAAGAACGGGACATCTCGTCCCAAGCACCGTGCGCAGGCCGAGATCCATGCTTACATACAGGAGAGAAACGCGTGAAGCTATGTTGAAGTTGGCCGCCATAGATATCGGATCGAACGCTGTGCGGCTCATGTTGTCGCGGGTGTATGACGGCGAAGACGAGCCGACGTTCATCAAGGAGTCGCTCATACGGGTGCCCATTCGCCTGGGTGAGGATGTTTTTTCCAACCAGCGGATATCGCGGGCCAAGGCGGACCAATTGGCCACCGTGCTGGAGGCGTTCAAGCTGATTGTCCAGGCCTATGGAGCCGAGGATTGCATTACGTGTGCGACGTCGGCCATGCGTGAGGCCAGCAACGGGGCGGAGGTTGTACGGAGTATCAAGCGCAAGACCGGAATCAGTGTGGAGATAATCGAGGGGAAGCGCGAGGCTGCGATCATCTACACGAGCCATATCAGCCGGACGTTTCGGACAGATGCGCCGCTCCTGTACATCGATGTCGGCGGCGGGAGCACCGAGGTGAGCCTGATGTCGCGGAATCGGATTATTGAGTCCGGATCATTCAAGATCGGTGCGGTCCGGTCGCTGAAGAAGGGGACTTCGAAACGGGAGATGGACCGACTGAAAGAGTGGCTTCGGGTGAAGATCGCGCCGAACAAGGCGTTTGCGGCGATCGGGACCGGGGGGAGTATCAACAACCTTTTCCGGTTGTCGCGCAAGAAAGAGGGCAAGCCGGTGTCGTTTGATCTTTTGAAGGAAGTAAGGGACTACCTGCAGTCGTTCACGGTTGAGGAGCGGATCAAGGTGATGGGATTGCGTCCGGACCGCGCCGACGTGATTGTCGAGGCGGCGGACATCTATTTGGCGATAATGCGCTGGGCTCGCGTCAAGAAGATATACGTGCCCATTCTGGGATTGTCGGACGGGTTGATTCACGTGCTGTATGAGAAAGTCAAGTCGAAACACATCGACCTCTAGTCGCGCCCGGCGCGGGAAGGTTCGTCCGGCGTCCGAGGCGCTGGTGGCCTACCACGCCGAACGCGGCAAGGCGCTCGAGACGGCGTTGAAGGCGGCCCGGGCGCACTTCGCCGTGGAGGGGATCCACGACCTTCGGGTAGAGATCAAGCGGCTGCGGTCGTTCTACCGGTTGTGTGCCAGGGTGGCGCCGGAATTTGAACGGAAGCCGGTAGCCGACGCCCTCAAACCGCTTTTCCGCGCGGCCGGCGGTCTAAGGGATATCGACATTTACCAGGCGTTGGCGGTGCCGCAGTTGCGGAAACTCGATCTCAGCGAATACCTGAACAAGTTGAAGCAGGATGAGCTTTCGGTGCGGTCGGAGTTTGGCCGGGTCGCCGGCAAGTTTCGGGTGGGACGCCTGGCCGCAGCAGAGCGCCGCCTGGGGGTGGTGCTGTCGGATGTGGGCGAAGAGAAATTGCGAACTCGTCTACGGAAGCGAGTTCGGAAGCAGATCGACTTACTGGAGCGGCTGCTGAATCGCAAGAAGTTGAGCGAGGAAGAGCTGCATGACGTCCGCAAGGCGGCGAAGTCGCTGCGGTACATTCTGGATGTCTGGCAGGCTTGCTACGGTCAGGAAGCTCCGCTGGCGGCGGGCAGTGTTCGCCTGAAAGCCACGTACGGCCATTTGGGGGAGTGGCATGATGCCGTTCTGGCTCTACGGTCGGTCCGTAAGTTCCGTCGAGGGAAGAACGGGCGAAGCGTGGATGATCCGGCGGCGTACGATGCGTTTGAAAAGGAACTGGCGGATCGTGCGGAGGCGCGATTGGGGGCTTATCGACGGGGCGTGAATCGACTCAGGGCTGCCCTGGCCCGGGTTGCGCGTACGCTGGGCGAAGAGCGGTCCGGAGCAGTGCAGACAACAGAAAAGAGAACATCGAAACGTTAGAATAAGGCCGGGGGCGGTTTTATGAAGAGTCGGATAGAGGAAAAGGAATTCGATCGCCTGCGGGATCTTGCGCTGCGGCTCGATATTCGGTTGGGTGTGGGCAAGCGCAAGTTGATCCTGGCGGGCAACGAGATGCTGACGAAGGGCACAGACAGAGGAACCTGGGCGAAGTGGATGGCCGGGGTGGAAACGAGGCTTGCGCGTGTGGTGGGGACTGATGCCGCACGGGCGCTTCTTCCGCAGGCGATGCCGATTCTGGGCTCCGACGCCATTCAGGAGGCGGACGAGGGGTAGGGTCTGTCGCAGGGGACGCGGGGGGATCCGAGTGGAGTGAGGGGAGGCCGAGGGGGTTCGGATGTCGCACGTCCACATTTCAATTGTCCGGGCATGAAAGCGGCGGGAACCACGGCCCCCGCCCTGAGCGCGCCTGCCCGGGATTTCGGCCGCAGACGGACAGCTTCGGTAGGGGCTTTTCGGCAGGACGGGATGATTCCGAATGTTATCGGGACTCTGGAGCGGGGCGCACCAGAGAGGCGGAGGGGGTGCCAGGGAGGTTTTCGGTGCCCACAAACCAGCGGGCCCAGCGGTGGACATCGGTCCGCCGGACTTCGGCCCGCAACAAACGCATGCGGCGTTCACGTTCATCGCTGCCCATCGTGTAGGCTTCGTAGATAGTATCCGCGGTGGCGTCGACATCGTACGGGTTCACGAGGAGGGCGTGGCGGCCGAATTGTTCGGCGACGCCGGCGAATTCGGACAGGACGAGCACGCCGTTGTTGTCGATAGTGGCGGCGCAGTATTCTTTGGCAACGAGGTTCATGCCGTCGCGCAGAGGGGTGATGAGGGCGATTTCGGAGGCGCGGTAGTGGGCGAGGAGCTGCACGCGGTCGAGGCTGCGGAAGAGGTAGTAGATGGGAATCCAGCCGTGCGACGAGAACCGTCCGTTGATTCGTCCGGAAAGGTAGTCGAGTTCTTCCTTGAGGTCGCGGTACTGGGGGACTTTGACGCGGCTGGGGATGACGACCTGGATGAGGGAGGTTTCGCCGCGGAGTTCGGGGTATCGTTCGAGGAGGCGTTCGAAGGCGAGGAAGCGCAGGGGAATGCCTTTGGTGTAGTCGAGGCGGTCGACGCCGAGCATGAGGATGCGGGAGTGGAAGTTGTCGTGGAGGGAACGGCTGGCTTCTTCGACTTCGCGGCTTTTGGCCTGATCGGCGAATTCCTCGAAGTCGATGCCGATGGGGTAGAAGCCGAGGCGGATGGTCCGGCCCTCGTAGCGCAGGAATGACTCACGGCGGTGGGCCTGGATCTGGGCGCCGGGGGCGAACCACTTGACACACTGGATGAAGTTGCGGCGGTCGTGGGCGGTTTGGAAGCCGAGGTGATCGAACTCGAGGAGGGCTTCCATGACTTCCTCGCGCCACGGGAGGCGGCGAAAGAGGTCGACGGCGGGAAAGGGGATGTGCAGGAAGAAGCTGAGGGGCAGGGTGATGCCTGCTTCGCGGAGGAATTTGGCGACGAGCATGAGCTGGTAGTCGTGAATCCAGACGAAGGAGTCGGGTTCGATGTGGCGGGCGACGACATCGGCGAACTTGTGGTTGACCTCAATGTATTTCAGCCACTGTTCGAGGTCAAAGGAGCCGTGGCCGAGGAGGTCGTGGAAGAGGGGCCAGATGGCCTGGTTGGCGAAGCCCCGGTAGAAGAGCTCGACATCCTGGGCGGAGAGGACGACCGGGACGACGTCGAATTCGTGGTGGCGGCTGTATTCGTCGAGGAGTTGGGCGGCGGGGGCGGATTCATCGGAGCCGGGCCAGCCGATCCATTTGCCTCGGTGGTATTTCATGAGCGGGGTCATGGCGGTGACCAGTCCGCCGGATCCGGGGCGTACATCCCAAGAGGTGCCGGTTTTCTCAACGGAGACAGGCAGGCGGTTTGATACGATGAGCAGGCGTTTGCCTTCCAACGTCATGAGTACTCCTTGGCGGTTAGCGGTCGGTGACTGTCGTTCGGCAGGGGGTTGGGGCGTGGTGCTCGTCTATCACAATATATACCATTGAGCCGGCGGTGTAAACGCCGTTCGTTGACATTTTGGGCATTCCGGGCCGTTCACGGGGAGCCGGGAACGCCGGTGCATTCGATCCAGCGGTCGAAAAACCAGAGCAACTCATCCGGAGGGATGAGCCAGCAGTCGGCGCCGGTGGGGCGGAATTCGGGGCGGACGAGGACAGAAAGGCCGCGACCGCTGAGCGCGCTGAAGCCGTCTTCGTCGGTGAGATCGTCGCCGAGGAAGGCGGCGGGGATGCCGGGGGCGGTTTCGGCGAAGACGTCGTTGACGGCGTGGGCTTTGCTGATGCCGGCGACGCGGAGTTCGAGGCCGCCGTCGAATTCGTGGATGTCAAAGCCGTACTCGGGGGCGGTGCGATCCCAGTAGTCGTGGAGGGAAATACGGAGGCCGTCGGCCCGGGTTGGTTCGAGGGAGCGCCAGTGGAACGCGGTGCCGGAGAGTTTGAATTCGGTGACGGGGGTGAGGCTCCGGTCGGTGACGAACTGGCGGATGCGGGCGAATCCTTCGTGCGTGCGCTCCGGCAGGGGGCGCATGGTGCGGGTGCCGTCGGGTTCGCGGTGTTCGAGGCCGTGGGAGCCCCACATGTCGGGGAGTGGGTCGATACCGAGCAGGAGCATGAGGTCGTCGATCGTGCGTCCGGAGACCATGGTAAGGTAGGTGCGCGGGCCGGCGGCGATACGCTGGAGGCGTTCGCGGAC
>JBGSIV010000047.1:0-3041 GCA_041742355.1 Candidatus Zixiibacteriota bacterium | reverse complement strand
ACCACGGCCGTCAATTTTGACATTGGTTCGGCCGCTGATGGTGATACCGCCGTCATTGGACGTGAGGTTTCCGTTCAACACGTAGACGCGGTTGTTGGACGGAAGGGTGTACGGGAGGGAGGTGATAACCGTGGTATCCGGGTAGGTGTTGTCCCTCCAGTCAGCCGCGTGAACCGACACAGCCAGCAGAAGAACCAAAAGGGACGCTGCTAGTCTCATGCAAGCCTCCTGAAACGAAGATAGTTCGTGGACGCGTTACGGCACGTCCGTGGTGAGTAGCGACGACGATTCCCTACCCGCTTGCTGGCTTATCACCAGAGAATCATCAAGGTTAGTACCCGCCGGGTACACGTATGGTTTCAAAACGAAATCCCGGTAATCGTGCGGGTTTCCATCCAGACCAGCCTCCGCCGCCTTGATGACGTTGAAGGCTTCTCTGGCCGTCATATAGTGTAATCGGTAATTTTCGCCGTCATTATAATTCTTTTCTATGTCGGTGAGCATCTGATCAAAATTTTCACCGAGAATATTCCTGTCACCGCCGCGGCGGATGTCAGCGCCGTGGGTGAAGGGCCGGACGAAGACCCAGTTGGGACGTCCTTTGACATGGATGTTGGCTTTGAGCCATACTTCGAAACGGTGCAAAGTAGAGGGGATCTCCCAATACAGGTTTCCGTCGTCAAAAGTCGGATGGGTTTTGAAGCGCCAGTCCTTCCAGTCGATCATGTACGGTCCGACGAAGAGCTGCAGCTGGTCCGGGGTTGTCACCAGGCCGACCTCACTGAGTGTACCGGTGTCATGGGACTTGGGCTCTTCCGGGTCGTCCACAGCATAGAAAATCTTGTTAACCAGCGACGGTTGAGAGGTTTCGCCCATGGCGGGGAAGGTGCAGTCGGAGTAGCAGCCGTATTCCAGGAGGATGGAGATTTCGTCGTTTACGCCGCAGGGAACGCGTGAACCTCTTGGGGCGCCGGAATTATCCAGAGCCCAGTTACCGTGAATAAACGAGAAGCGGGTGACTCCGTCAAGGGAAATCAGGGCGTTGTGGGCCTGGAGGGAATCAAGACCGTCGGACAAGAGGCGTCGCAGCGAGAGCGAAGAGTCATCGAAGTGGTGCAAGTGGACCTCGACATCGCCGAGGCCGAGGCGACAGAGCTTGACGAGGCTGTCGACTTCCCACCCGCGGAAACTTTCGATGGGGTAGTACCAGGTGTGCTTGAGGTTGACGCCGTGGAAGTCGCGGTGCTTCTCGGCGATAGCGCGGTAGTCGGTCATCCAGCGGTTGACGACTTCGGCGTGGCCGCCGGGTTCCCAGTGATCGACGACGACGAAGATAATGTCCGTGGGGCCATCAACTTGCGGGGCATCGGGGGTGCCGGTGACGTAGTCGGGCAGCCAGATGAAGGCGTTTCCGCGGTAGAGCTTGTAGGAGGCGGCGCCAGCGGCGAGAAGGCCGACGACGACGAGGGCGAGGAGGAGGTACTTGAACGTCTTCATAGTCGATGTGTCTCCTATTACCGCACGGGCCTCCTGGTCGATAGTTGACCTTTAGATTCCACAATGCAGCTAATACTTTTGTTATCGGAATTCCAACCAAAAACTCGCAGGGAATGTCGTAATCGCAAACCGTGCCCTGACAGATATAGTTCCCCAGCCGGCGCAAAATTGGCGGCAGGCGGTTTGGGGTGTCAGATGAAGAAGGGTTGCGGCGGCAGACGAGTGCTTCGGATCGATCCGGCGGAGCGTTTCACCGTGAAACGAGGGTCAGACGCGGCCGGGGCGGAAATGCCGCAGGAGGTCCGTGTAGTAGTCCTCGTGCGCCTTGATGCAGGCTTCGAAGGTGAATCGAGCGTGGGCGTCTCGTCGGGCGTTGTCGCCGATCTGTCGGGCGAAGTCGGTATCGGTCAGGAGGCGTCGAAGGTACTGCTCGAGTTCATCGTTATTGTCAACATCGTACAGCAGGCCAGTCTCTTCGTGGGCGACCGCCTCGCCGTTGCCGCCGATGTTTGAGGCGACGATGGGGAGGCCGGCGGCCATGTACTCGATGAGCGAATTGGAGAAGCTCTCGAAGCGCGAGGTGAGGGTGGCGATGTCGAAAGCGGCCAGGCAGGAGATGACATCGGTGTCGCGGCCGACGAAGAGGAAGCGGTTTTCGAGGTTGCAGGCTTTGACCTGGGCGACCAGGCGGTCGCGGTAGGGGCCTTCGCCGACAGACACGACTTTCAGCCTGGGGAAGTCGGGGGCGAGGCGGGCGGTGACATCGATGAGGGAGGAGATGTTTTTGACGTCCCGAAGGTTCGCGACGATGCCCACGACGGTGTCCTGTTCGGACAGCCCCCAGGCGCGGCGCTTGGCCTCGCGGACGGCGGGGGTGATGCAGGAGAAGGCGGCGAGGTCGAGGCCGTTGTAGATCAGGTCGAAACGGTCGGGTTCGACGTATTCGACTTCGATGGTGCGCCGGATAGCGGCCTGGGAGTTGGCGAGGTAGCGGGTGGTCCAGCGCCGGAGGAGGCGCAGGACGCGCAGGTTTATGGAGTTATGCCAGTTGCCGATGTTGCGGCGGGTGGAGACGAGCAGCGGGCGGCGGGCCAGGCGGGCGCCGACAGTGCCGAAGAGGGTGGCATCGAAGAAGGCGACCTGAACGATATCGATCTCCTCGCGCCGGCACCAGGCGGCGAACTGGCGGACATACTTCCAGTACTGCAGGCCGGTCATGCTATAGGCGTTATATTTGACGAGCGGGAAATCAAAGGTCTTTCCCTGGAGCCACTCCGAGTCGCGCAGGCAGACAAGGTGGGGGGCGAACTTGGAGCGGTCGAGATGCTTGAGCAGCAGGAAGAGCTGTTTCTCGGTCCCGGCGCCGGGAGTGTCGATGGTATCGATTACAAACGCAATTTTGATCATACTCTTTCGCCCGATCGGTTAAGGACGCTCTCGTACACGGCGGTCAGTTCGCGGGCCTGCTTGTCGAACGAGAAGGACGTTGTAATCAAATCAAACGCTTTTTCGACGAGACGGTTCCGGAGCGTGGTGTCGACGGC
>JBGSIV010000046.1:0-2880 GCA_041742355.1 Candidatus Zixiibacteriota bacterium | reverse complement strand
CAGCCCGGAAGCCCCTGCCCGGCCCGGCGGCGCCGATCCCCGGTGCCGTCTCCGATGTACCCGCGCAGATCATCACCTTTCTGGAGAAGTTCGACGCCCTGAAGCCCGGCAAGACCTGGGCCGCCAAGGCCGCCGCCCTGGTTGCCAAGATTCCCCCGGCCCTGTTCGGCGATTTCGAGGATGCCCTGGACCTCGGGGCGGCCCTGTCCACGGGCAGGATCCCCCTCCACGCGATCGACCCCAAGACGGCCAAACCGGCCGCCGCCAAACCCGCGAAGGGCGGCTCCCTGCAGATCCGGCCCTCCCAGAAGACCTTCGAGACCGCCGTCTTCGGGAACAAGATCGGCCGGGAGGAGCTGGAGGAGCTGATCGAGCGCCTGCGCTGCTGCCTCTGCTGCTGCCACTGCTGGCCCTGCCGGCCCTGGCCCTTCTGCCGATTCTGCCGGCGCTGCTCCGTATGGGTCAGCACCCCGACCGTCGGCGGCCTGGCCAGCCACCTCCACTTCACGGATGCCGCCGTATCCATCGCGAGCCGAAAGGCCGACATCACCTGCGGCGGCGGCGGTGGAGGCCCCTGGGCGCCGGAGGACCACGACCACGACGGGGACTATGCGCCGATAGGTCACGACCACGACGCCGATTATGCGACCGACGACCACGATCACGACGCTGTCTATGCGCCGAAGAAAGCCGGCAGCCCCGCAGTCCTGATCAAGTACGCCGAGATCGACGCGCCCGTGGGGCAGACCGTCAAGCTGAGGGACAAGGCCACCCCGTCTTCGGATGTCACGGTAAGCCTGTCGGGGCACAACCATGACGCGGCCTACGCGCCGAAGACCGCGGGGTCTCCCGCAGCCCCGATCAAGTACGTCGAGCTGAGGTCCGTGGATGGGGCGGCAAAGACGGCGACGCTCCGTGACGTCGTCACCTCGCCCACGCCCTCGGACGTGGTGGTAAGCCAGTCGGGGCACAATCACGACACCGCGTACGCGGCGGCGAGCCACGTTCACAAGAAGACTCAGGCTGGTCGGCTGGAGCACCCGACCAGCGCCGCGGGCGGCCTTGTCACGGTTAACCTTTCGAACATGACCGGCGTGGTCCTCGCGAACATCAAGGTCCACGCGACGGCGTTCGGGAAGAAGACCGGCGCGCACTTCCCCATGTATGTGACGAATGTCGCTATCGGGGGGACGACATCATTGCCGACCGCGACGTTCACGGTGGAAAACGAAAGTGGAGTCGCCTATAATTCCGGGGATACTTTCACTTGGGGCGGAAACGCTCAATTAGTGCTGTCCTTTATTGCCACGGAAAATCAATGAACATTTCCCCCGGGGCATCCCAGAGATGCCCCGGGGGCGACGAATAGCATCGTCAGTTATCCGCGCCAGGCTCATATATATCATTGAAACTGTTATATTCACCTGTCGACTTTAAGCCCGAGAGACAATATATGTACGTAGAATCAACGGTAACCCCAAACGCACAGCGAGCATGCGGCATCGCAGTTTTCGTAGTCCAGGAACCGGCGTTTCCGTTCCCGGATGGATCGAATTCCTCGACGGTCGCGACTGTTGTTCCCAGCGAATTATTGCCGCCGATGATATAAATTTTGCCACCAAAAGAAGCCGCCTGGAGATAATTCAAGCCGAATGGAAGATCTGTCGCGGTGCTCCAGTTGTCCGACACCGAATCGTAGACTTGCACTTTATCGGAGATACCACTCGGGTTTCCTCCAAAAAGATATGCCTTACCGCTAACCACCCCGAGACCAAAATCTCTCCCCGCGATCGGCATGGGCTCATAATCTTCCGTCCAGGAATCTGTTGATGGTTCATAAGCTTCAACGACGTCTAGGTTTGTGGAACCGCTCCGCCCGCCGAATACGAATATTTTCGTACCAAGTACGGAGACTTTGTGCCCGTATCGGGGGGTAGGCATTGCCGTCTTCACCGTCCATACTCCGGCGCCATCATCACCATCAGGATCGTACTCTTGAACGATGTTAACAGCAGTTCCTTCAAAATCGGCCCCTCCAATAACATAGAGTTTATCGCCGAAGGATACAGTCTCCGCGCACTGACGAGGTGCAGATATCGGCGGGGCTGTACTCCAGCTATCCTCAACCGGGTTATATTTCAGTACTGTGTCTACGGTAGCAATCGTGGCACCGGTTTTTTGCAATCCTCCAACGCAATAAATAAGGCCGCCCAGTTCAGCACACCCAAAGAGGGACCGGCCCCAAAAATCGCCTGTCCCCGGCATATCCGCCCCCCGGGTCCACACGAAGGTGAAGGTCGCGGACCGCTCGTCCGACGCGCGCAGGCCGGTCTTGAATCCCTTGGCCCGGATGATCGTCGTCCGATCGATGTTGATCGGGACGGTATATTGCGTACAGCCCGCGCCCCCCTGGGTAGGGACGGTGACGCCGTCGTCGGTATACCAGATCTCCACGGCGGGATCATCGTTCTCTATCATGAGATCGAAGGGGGCGGCGTACTTTCCCGTCCCATGGTCGAAGGTACAGGGATCCACGATAGCGGTATCCACGTTGATGTTCTGGCAGGAAAGCGCCGCGGCTAGTAGGGCGAGGGCGGCTAGACCGGACGCGAAGCTTCGGGTCCTCATGGCTTGCCTCTTTTTCCAGGATTGTTACGACAATTCTATCCCATCCCGAGGGATTTTGCACGATTTTCTCAGGGCCCGATCTCAACCGCGCCCGGGGCTCCCCGGTCTCCGGCGCAACCTTGACAGAGGCCTCCCGATGGGCGATCATCGGAATACCCGACGGTGACGCTCGGGTATTCGGCGGCGCGAAATCCGACGCCCGGAGAGCCCCCCGACGGCGCTCCGGCGCGGCCGCCGCGCCGTTTTCGGAGG
>JBGSIV010000045.1:0-4241 GCA_041742355.1 Candidatus Zixiibacteriota bacterium | reverse complement strand
GTATTCGCCGCCGCCGCCGCCTGGCTGCTCAACCGCACCCCCGATCGCGCCCCCCAGGGCGCCCGCATCGGCCTCGACCACATTCTCGAACCACTCCGCAATCCGAGATTCCGCCACCTGCTGGCTGTCTTCTTCTTCTGGAATATAGCCATCGGCATCAGCGCGCCGTTCTTCGCCCCGCACATGATCAGCAACCTCAAGATGAGCTTCACCCTGATCTCGGTCTATTCGAGCGTCGCCGCCGTGATCGCGATCGCACTGAACCGCCCTTGGGGTATCCTCATCGACCGCTTCGGCTGCCGCCCCGTCATCGTGATCACTGCCCTCGGCATCGGTTTCATTCCGCTGTTCTGGCTCTTTCCCACACCCGATGATCTGTCTCTCCTCATCCCGGAAGTTATCTGGTCGGCCACCCTGTGGACCGGCTTCAACCTCGCCGCCTTCAACATCCCGATCGCCAACAGCCCCGGCGGTCGGCGCACGGCGTACCTCGCCATTTTCGCCGTTATCACCGGCATCGCTTTCTTCACCGCCTCGCTCCTTGGCGGCGCCCTCGCCGAATTGTGGGCCGGACAGCAGTGGCACATCGGCGGCCGCACCTACATCAACTACCATCTGCTCTTCTTCATCTCCTCGGTACTGCGTATCGCCGGCGGCCTCTACGCCCTGACCTTCCATGAACCCTCGGAGAAACGCCTCCCCGTCATGATCCAGTTCATGGGCGCGGCTGTGCTCAAAGTCATCCACAACGGTCTCCAGCTGTTTCCGTATCCGCCGCGCATTCGCCGCCGTGTTCGTCCGGCCCGGCCCGCCCCTGCCGAAGAAGAAACCGTCGCCGAACCGTAACCCCCGGCGGTTTCAATCCCGCGCAAGCGGCGGGTGAGTTCTTGTTGAGTCTCACTTCCGGACCGACTTTCTTATCCACCATCGCCGGACAATTCGTCAAGAAAAGAGGTGACTCATGCTGCCAAGGATCTCTGTCCTGCTCGCAATCGCCGTCGCCAGCGCCGCGATGTGGGGGTGCAGCGACGACAGCTGCCCCGACTGCCCCGAAGACATCGATACCATCCATGTGTACATGCCTCCCGACACCATCATCGTGCACGACACGACCGAAATCGAACTCGATCTGCCGCCCCAGCCGCCCCAGGGCGTGTTCTCCGTCACCGGCGACGGCGCGGTCGAGCTCTGGTGGGCCGGCCCCTACGAACACGACATCGACCAGTACCGGATCTACCGGGCAACGTCGCCCGATGACATCGAGCCCAACACCTACCAGTTCCTGTTCGCCGTCGATGCAACGATAAATCCGAATCTCGATCTCCTCTGGTATTCGGCCCTCGATGATTCGCCCGAGAACGGCACCACCTACTGGTACGCCATCGCCTCGGTCGACTTCGCCGGACAGGTGTCCGACCTCTCGGCTGAAATGGTGTTCGATACTCCGCGCCCCGAAGGCGTCGTGCTCCTCTCCGACGCCGCCATCTCGCTGGCGACCTCGGGTTTCGACTTTGGCACGAGGACTCGCGTATCGGCCGACAACGTCACGGCCGACGTCTACGTCGATAGCTTCGAAGGCATCCTCTACCTGAACGCCGGCAACACCGGCGGAACGCACCTGACCGACATCCAGGACATGGGCTTCACCGATTTCTGGGATGTCATCGGCTACGCCCCCACCGACGGCTGGTCGGAACTCGGCTTCTCGGAAATCATCCTCGGCCACACGTACATCATCTGGACCGACGATGAGCATTTCGCGAAAATGCGGGTGATGGACATCAACCTCGACGGAACGGTCGCGTTCCAGTGGGCCTGGCAGCCGCAGGTCAACAACCCCGAATTGACCGCCCCGAACGGCGGCGCGGGCGACTGACCGGTTCGCTTCACCTGACACGATCCTCGACAGTCGCGATCCTACGGAAATGGAATTCACCCCGGCTGTTCACGCCGGGGTGAAGATGATCACGCACGGGATCGCGCATTCCTGCGCCGGTGCTGCCAGTCACCGTCGCACGGCCATAGCGGCCCCGTCACCATGCGTCAAGAATTGCGGAATTGTCCCCCCTCGCGATTTTAGACCGCTCCCCGACCGAACCCTGCTCCCGAGCCTCCGGTACAAATGGTCATGAGTCACGGACATCGTCAGCAAGGTAGCACACGTAGTGACCGATACATCCTCGCCTTCGACCGCCACGGTGCCGCTGCGGCTTGTAACCGCTGAGAGCGCCCTCGTCACTGTTTTCAATGTCCTGACCGGCGGAGCCTTCCTCACCGGTCTTGCGCTCCTCTGGGGCGCCAACGATTTTCAGATCGGCCTCCTGGTCGCCATACCGTTCATCACGCCGGTGGCGCAGCTCGGATCGGCCTACCTGATCAATCGCACCGGCGCCCGCAAAAAGATCACCGTCACCAACAGCGCGATCGCCCGCCACATCTGGTGGCTTATCCTGCCCTTTCTCTTCATTCCCTGCGGCTTCAAACTCGAACTGCTCCTCGGGATCCTCATCGTATGTTCCATCGCGGTTAACGTCGCCACCGTCGGCTGGACCTCCTGGATGTCGGACCTCGTCCCCGAGGGAAAGCGCGGGCGTTTCTTCGCCACCCGCAACATGGCCGTGGCCATCTCCACCTTCGCGGCCACCATAATCGGCGGCGCGGTGCTCGATCACTTCCATGACACCGGCCGCGACCTGGCCGGTTTCGCCGTCATCCTCGCCGCCGGCGGCCTCTTCGCTTTTGCCGCCACCATGCTGCTCCGACGAACCCCTGACTGCAAGTGCGAGGCGGTCCGCGGCTGGGAGCATGTCTTCGAACCGCTGCGGATCAAAAAATTCCGCAAACTCCTCGGCGTCTTCTTCGTCTGGAATCTCGCCATCGGCGTCAGCGCGCCGTTTGTCGCCCCCCACATGATTACCAATCTCGGCATGAGTTTCACGCTCATCTCGATGTACAACAGCGCGGCCGCCCTCATGTGCATCCTGCTCAACCGCCCCTGGGGCGCGCTCATCGACCGCTTCGGCTGCAAGCCGGTCATCTCGCTCACCTCCGCCGGCATCGCCCTCATTCCGATCATCTGGCTCCTGCCGACCAAAGGCTCTCTCTGGATCCTTATCCCCGAGGTCGTCTTTTCGGCCAGCCTCTGGGCGGGTTTCAATCTCGCGGCCTTTAACATTCCGATCGCCAACAGCCCCAACGGCAAACGCACCTCGTACCTCGCGCTCTTCTCGATGATCACCGGCGCCGCTTTCTTCGGCGCGTCCGTCCTCGGCGGCCTGCTGGCCGAATCCCTCTCCGGAATGTCGTGGCACGTTGGCGGCCTGAATATCCTGAATTACCATGTTCTCTTCATCATCTCCGCCGTGCTGCGTTTCAGCGGCGGTTTCTTCCTGCGGAGTTTCCGGGAGACCGATGAGAAGCGGGTGGTGGTGATGCTGCACTACATGCTCAAGTCGATCGTGAGCCTGCCCGCGCGCGTGTTCATACCGGGTCGCCGCCAGCCCGCCTTTACCAATCCTCCGGTGCTCGTCCCCGAGGATCCCATCCCCGCGCCGCTTGCGCGCAAGACCGCGAGCGCAGGGGAGAGGTAACCGGCACGTCGGGTTAACATCGGGCGGGTCGCCCACAGCTTGCTGTGGGATCGTTGAAATGAACAGGTAACCCGCAGCTCTGCTGCGGGCAGCTCGATACAAATGCTCTTCTTGTAGGACGGGTCGCCCACAGCTTTGCTGTGGGATCGTTGAGATGAACGGGTAACCCGCAGCTCTGCTGCGGGCAGCCCGATACGAGTACTCTTCCTGTAGGTCAGGACCCTCGCGGTCCTGACATTGACCTACGCCAACGCCCAGATCTTGTCATCCCTGCGAAAGGGCCTGTTGAGAAACCCCGAGCGCGGCTGTTGGCAGTCATTGCGGGCATAATGCTCAAAACGTGTTGATGATTTCCCTGTAATGAGTTCTTACTCTTGGAGTTTTGAGGGATAAGTCTGAGGAGTCTCAGAGTATGGGTCAAAAAGGTTCTGTCGGTGTTGTGGAGCGTACGGTGCAATACGGAATGGACGGAGTCGTGGCAAACAACGGTGGTTGTGCCGCAGCTGTGGTCGCACGTTTGTTGAGCCCGGGTTGCCGCGGCGGCGGGACCGCCAGTTCATTTGGTTTAAGCGGTGGATGGTGGAAGGGTACAGCATCCGTCAGCTGGCCAGTCTCAGTGGGTACAGCGAGAACACGATCAGACGTATTGTC
>JBGSIV010000044.1:0-24422 GCA_041742355.1 Candidatus Zixiibacteriota bacterium | reverse complement strand
GCCGATGTCCACATCGGCCGCGCTGCTCTGAAACGCCCCCTGTTCCGCAGGGTCTTGCGCGACCCCGAGCAACGCAAGGGGAGAGCGTGTGACCCTGCGGCACCAAAACGAACCCAAAACACAGCCGTTCTTCTCGGCACGACAAATTTCTTGTCGCCTTCTCTCGCTTTTGCGGCTTCTTTTCCGATCTTAAGCGTAACACCTGTAGGAAGAACGTCGCAAACCAGGGATGGACACATCGATGGACCTTCGCAGCCGCCGAGACTTTCTCGCCACGACCACGACCGGCCTTGCCGGTCTCCTCATGTTGCCGCAAACCATTGCAGCACTTAACCTTGAACCGCCTGCACCGACCCTCGCACCCTCCCTTGCCACCGACCGCGACTTGTCCAAAATCCTCGTAGCCCTCCCTCAGGCTTCGGCCCACATCCCGCGCCTTCAGGCCGCCTGCGAGAAGTACGCCCACATCTACCCCATCTCCCACATTCTCGCCGCCAAAATCCAGGCGATCGAGTCCGCTTTCAATCCCGACGCTATCTCAAACTCCTACGCCGTTGGCGGCGCCCAGTTCATGCATGCCACCGCCCGCGAGCTCGGCGCCATCCTTCCCCCCGCCGCCGAATTCCAGGCCCAGGATGATGTCCTCGCGCTCCGCAATCGGTATCAGGGTAAGATGAACGACGCGGTCGCCGCGTTCCGGAAGGGAGATGATGTCCAGGCGAAAGCCCTTCGCACCGAGTCGGATACGTTAAAGGCCAGATTTGAGAAGCTCCATGAGAACACCATGGCCGACTTCAAGAAGCGCATGCTCTCCCTCACCCCCGAGGCTCGCCGCGCCCTCGATGCCCGCTTTGACCCGGCCGTGTCCGACGATATGCTCGTGCACTACCTCGCCACCCTCGCCCGCATGGTCAAGCGCGACCTCGATCTCGCCGACGAGTCCCATGTGCTGCTGCTTGCCGGGGTCGCCTACAACGCCGGTCCGGGCAGCGTGAAGCGCAAGCTCGGCATCCCGGTCGTCGCCCAGAATGTCGAGTACGCCAACAAGATCATGGTATTCCAGCACCTGAAATTGTAGCGGCGGCCTGCGCCTCTAGTTGCCCAGCGACGGAAACAGCTCGACCAGTCCCTTGACGATAAACTCGACCGCGATCGCGGCCAGCAGTAACCCCATGAGGCGGGTGAAGTTGTTAAGGCCGGTCTTCCCCAGCCGCCGCGACAGCGGTATCGCCAGTCGCAGCGCGACCCACGCCAGCACACCGACCATAACGATGCACAGGATGACATACCCCTTGAGCAGCCAGCCTCCGTCGCGCTGCGAGTAAATGATCACCGTGCTGATACTGGCCGGCCCGGCCATGAGCGGCACCGCCAGCGGTACCACGGCCACATTCTGCTTGGCCGCACCTTCAGCAGCCTCTTCCGGCGTGCTGCGCGCCGGGCTGATCCGGGCGTTGAGCATGGAGATCGCCATCAGTAGAATCAGCACCCCCCCGGCCACGGTGAATGACCCGAGGCGGATGCCGAAGAACTGCAAGAGCGGCTGCCCCGCCACGGTCGCCACAATGAGCACGATCGCAAACGCGAATATGGCCACCATCGCCGTCCGCCGCCGTTCGCTCTCGGTTTCGTCAGCCGTCAGGCTGACAAACACGGGGATTGTCCCCAGCGGGTCGACCAGCACGAAGAGCGCGGTAAATATCTGCAGGTAGTCGTACCACTCCATGACGAGCCTCCACGAATTTTCGCCAGTGCCCGGGTTGATCGTCGGGCATGGATAAACTGCACTGCGCCATAACCTCCGTCAACATAAAGACCGGGCCAGCCTCACTCCGGCCTGCCATACCGGCGCCACGTACAAGCGTGAGGCGGAAAATGCCCGCCGTCGGAACGTGCCGGACAGCCGGAGCGTTGAGAAGGAACGGGCCGGGGCACAGCGGGACAGGCTCCGGCGGAAACGGAACACTCGTTCGCGCGGGAGATTGAAGATATGGCTACGCCCCTGACCATAATCCAGTTGCGCTGTCCGGCCTGTTCAGAGACAATGTGGGTGTTGGATCACGTCGTGCGGGGGACGGCCGGCTCCGGCGGTCGCGAGCGCCCATTTCCCAGCCGAACGTACACCTGCCGCCACTGCAAGAATCACGGCACGGGGTTCGCCTTCCAGCAGAAAGCGCCGACCGGCTTCCTGACCCAGCCGAATGCGAAGTACCCGATGGGGCGAAAAGCGTTCCGTCACTGGCTCGAAATCCTCCAGGCCAACTTCCCGGACTACTTCCGGCTGCGTAGCGTGGGAACGCGCTTCTACCCACACCTGCCGACGCTGCAGCAGCAGACAGCCGGCGCGCTGTCGATCATGTCATTCATGCTGGACAGCCGCAATGGCCCGCGCCGCTACGGCAACCAGGCGTTCAAGATGGACCGGGTCTGCCTGACCATTCTCTTTGAGCATCACGCACGACGGCTGTTCAACATTCCGCCCGCGCACACCGAGGAGCGGCTTGTCGACCACATCGACGGCAGGGATGTCGAGATCCTCAGCGACTCGACTCTGCGCCGGATGGTGATGGCCGTCTTTGCCGAGGGGCGCAAGGTGGTCACACACCGGCCGACATTTGAGCATTGGAAGGAAGATCCGTACTTCGCAGTCGGCCTGGATGCGTACAACCGATTCGCACACCAGGTGACCGGTCCTCCCCTGCCGGATCCGGATAACTGGCAGTTCCTCTCGACCCGCCAGATTGCGTCGGAATCCTGCAGCCATACCCGCTTGTGGTGGCCGGTCGAGGACGTGCTCTGACAGCGGCCGTACTGGCGCCTGCCTCTTCACGACATCGCCATGCTTTCACGTGCGTTTAGCGTCATATTCCGTCCCACGCTCTGCCCTACTCTGTCAAAAAGCCGTCGCGACCTGACAGAAGTGCTGTTTTGCCAGCCGATTCTGGAACCGCCCGCGCCTGAGCGTTTATCAGCAGTAGTAATTGCATCGTGCACACACACTGGGACCGCTCAAAGATATGAAAACACCTTGCCTGCGCAGCGCAGCGGTAATCGCGTTCGCCCTTGCCTGCCTGTCGATAGCATCCCCGGCAGGAGCCGAGGATCAGACTTTCGCTCCGCCCAAGCCATCCCCCAAAGTGGAGAACCTCTGGTCGCTGGACTACGGCCGGACCCTTCTACGCGATGTCGGTTATGTCTTTGGTGCGCCGCTGGAGTGGAACACCGACGATTGGTCGGCCTTCTCGCTGCGGGCGCTCTCCGTGCTGGGGACATCGGCGCTGCTTGATGAGCCGGTACGCGATATGGCCCAACGCAACCGCAGTGATGCCACCGAGTGGGTCGCCGATCGGGTCGATCGGTTCGGCCTGAATTACCCCACCTGGGTGATGGGTGGGTTCTTTCTCTCCGGCCTCGTCTTCGATAATGAGACGGCGAAAATGGTGGCGCTTGACGGTATCGCCGCGAACTTGATCACGGGCAACATCGTCACGCCGTTCCTCAAGCGGAGCATCGGCCGCCACCGCCCGCAGAAGAGCGATGGCCAGTACGAGTTCAACTCCTTCAGTGGGCACGACTCCTTCCCGTCGGGACACGCGACCACCGCCTTCGTGAACGCCGCGGTCATCGCGGCGCACTACGATCAGTGGTGGGTGAAGACAATCGCGTACGGCATTGCAACGCTGGTGGCGTTCGCCCGCGTGAACTATGACGCTCACTATACGTCCGATGTACTGGCCGGTGCGATTATCGGCATTGCAATCGGCGAGGGCGTCGTACACGTGAACAAGAAGGCGCGAGGGTTCTGAAGCGGCCGCGAAGAATATAGCAAAGCGTTCTCTTTCCTTCTGTTGTATCTGCATGGAGCGCCATCCCACGACCCGCTTGGGGATGGCGCTCATTTCTTGGTGCTGTGAACTGCAGCGGCGCTAATCGTGGTCGAGCCGGTTCGTGGCCAAGGGTGACCGCTCTCAAGAGAGGAAACAAATGGGTGCGGGCGGTATTCTAGGACTGACGCACCGCGGGGCTGCGGGTGGGCGAAATGGGGTGTGCCGGACAGCGCAGACCCCACGCGCGGTGCACAAGGAGGATAATTATATGGCTATCAGCAAGTTGATGCGTTACCTCGACGAGCACAACGTCAAGTACACGACGATTCAGCACTCGCCGGCGTTCACGGCTCAGGAAATCGCCGCATCGGCACATATTCCCGGGCGGGACATGGCGAAAACAGTCATCGTGAAAATGGACGGAGACATGAAAATGGTAGTGATGCCGGCGTCCGAGGTTGTCGACATGGAGCGCCTGCGCCACGAGACCGGCGCCCGGCAGATCGAGATTGCCGCCGAGTCAGAGTTCCGCGACCGTTTTCCGGAATCGGACGTTGGCGCCATGCCGCCGTTCGGAAACCTGTTCAACAGGGATACGATTGTGGCGGACAGCCTGACGGCAGACCATGAAATTGCCTTCAACGCCGGATCGCACAGTGAACTGATCCGGATGCAGTATTCGGATTTCGAGCGGTTGGTCGCACCGAAAGTGCTGCCGGTGGGGCGGCGTTCGGGATAGCGGTTGCCGGGAGAGAGTTTTGCCGGGCAGAATCCGTCGTGGTTCTGCCCACTTTTTGTGGTGTGGAAGAGCGCGGTCAGGGTTGCCCTCGGACGACCTGACCGGAAGTCACGACCGCCGGAGCCACCCGTTTGTAGTGCTCGAACCGGCTAATAATGTCGCGGACGAATGCGACCGGCTCGCTTCCCCGGGAGTAACCGTACTGAACGGCATCGTCCGAATAGTAGACGGGATCGGATTTGAGGAGCATGTACTCCTCGACGTTGTCAGTCCACATGAACGGGTCCTCGCCATACTTGGCGGCCAGTCGCTGGGCATCCTGGACATGCGCGACGCCCACGTTGTACGCGGCGAGAGCGAACTTGATCTGCTCGAGGGTATCGGGGATCTCTTTGAATAGCTTTCTTAGGTACGCCAGATAACTTGCCCCCGCCTCGATACTGCGCGACGGATCAAAGATGTCGGCGCCGCTGACACCGTACAGCTCGGCGGTAGTCGGCATCATCTGCATGAGTCCGCAGGCGCCAGCGTACGACTGCGCCTCCGGGTCGAACTGTGATTCCTGGTAGATCAGGGCCGAGAGGAGGCGCCAGTCCCAGTTGATGCGGGCGGCATGGAATTGGACAACGCTGTCGAACGGCGAGATGTAATGCACGCCGGTGAAAACCGCACGTGTGGCGCGGCGGAAGGCGGTGCGATTGCGAAAATACTTGTTGTAGATCGTGTAGTAATCGGCGGTCTGCTTCATCTGGACGAGCCAGCGATTGATTGTCTCCAGCAGATCGGGCGAGGACGTTCGCACCGCCCAGGCAATACGCTGGGGCTGGGAGAGCCGCGTCTCGACATCGAGGATAGGATAGTCATTGCGAAACATGTAAGCGAGGTTCTCGTCGGCAACCGTGTAGTCGATCCGCCCTTCGGCGACCATGCGGATGAGGGCTTCAGTCGAAACGTTTCCCTCGACCACCTCAATGGCGATCTCGCCCCCGATATCCCGGGTGAGGCCGGTCAGGCGGTCGACATACGGGCTGCCGCGGCGGACATGGACGGTCCGGCCGATGAGATCGATCGGATCGCGCACGACCAACTGATCGATTTCGCGCCGTTTCATTCGCCGCCACTGCTCGGGCTTGCGCTGTACCAGTACCTGATGAGTCGACATGTGCGGAACGGTGAAAACGACCGGGCCGTCCGGGTCTGAAGCCGCCGGGAGATTTTGGGCAACGAGATCCCCTTCGCCCTGCTGCAGCATAGTGAAGAGCTGCTCAAGGTCATCTGTTACAACTATCTCAAGGTCGACACCGATGTGCTCGGCAAAGCGTTGGAGTAATTCGTATTCGTAACCCATGGTGCGGCCGCGGTGGATGAAGTAGCTGGTGGAGCTGAAGGTGGTGATGGCGCGCAGCACGCCGCGTTCCCGGATTTCGGCGAGATCGAGGCGCGGTCCTCCGCCGTCAGTCGAATCATCACCGCACGAGAAGCAGGCGATGGCCAGCAGGCAGGCGGCGCACAGCAGCATCCCGACTATGAGTGTCCCGCTTACAAGTCGCTTTGAGTGCACAAGCGATGTCCTGTTTTTGATCGCGATGCGGTGGCGGCCCGGACGTACCAGCCGCCTCAAAATCGAAACGGATCTCCGGGTGTCAATTCGCCGGGGAAACAAGTCGAAGGAGACAGCTCCGCACGCGGTACGTGCCCGTCCTCCAGTGGTTATCCTCCGGCGGTGCGCTCCGCATCGCGGAGTTCGCGTCCCATCAGCTGCCCTGCGGGGTGAGCCTCTGATCCGAACAGTGGGGTTTGTCCGGGCGGGGCCTGATAGAGAAAGTACGTCGACCAAAAGCCTCGGGCAAGGTTTAATCCCCTGCTACTGCGGCTGCACAATTTCGACTGCGACCTCGCCCGAAGTCACTCTGACGATTACGGCATCGGCGCCGACATCGTAGATGCGACGCGTTTGCGCGCCGGTTGCGGCAAAGGCGAAGGTGCGCTGAGCTGCCGGCCCAACAGCGGTTTCATCCATCGGCCGGCCGTCCTTCAGCAGCTCCACGACACAGACTGACTCACCGTCGGCGTAGTTCACCAACGCCACCTCGACGGGCAGCGACGGATCGATCTGCTGCCGCTGCTGTTCGCCCGCCTTGACACCTCCCGGCGGAGGAGCGGGCTTCTCTTCGAGGAGCACGTAGTCGGCGGGGAGGATTAGCTGCATGGTGTCGATCGTTCCCACGGAGATGTTGTGCACCGCCACGTAGGCCGAATCGGCAGCCATCATGTTCTCGATGCGAACGGGGAAACTTAGCTCAGAGGCGACCCATTCGGTCATGATTGGATTGGGGCCGAGCCTGATGACATACCGGTCGCAGGCCCAACCGTTGATGGTATCCTGGCCGCGGTACTCGCGGACTCCGATCGAGTCACCGTATCGGGCGGCCTGGAACGGATCGTTCTGCAGGCTGGCCGGCGATTTGGTCGGGATCATCCGGTAGTTCTTCCCGCTCGGGTTACAGACGTAGGATTCATTGGTGAACTGGTTGACGATGATAAACATTGTGCCGGCGCCCTCAACGATGTCCATGCGGTAGACAGAGTCTTTGACAGTAATGCGACCGGCGAGGTTTCGGGTGGTACTGGCCATGATCAAGTCGCCGGTGAATTCGGCGGCCGACAAATCGCCGGCCAGCAAGAGGCAGGCTGCCAGCACCAGGGCGAGGTGAGACAGGCGGTGCGGATACCAGGGCATGGTCGTTCCTCCGAGAGCAGTTTTTCCTATGTCGCTTACTCCATTGTGGGATCCGACTCGCGGAAAGTCAATGCAAAAGGGCGGGGCGGATGCCCCCGACCCAGAAGATTATACGCCGAAGGGGGGCTTTGGTGGCGAAACCAGGGGAGGAAACAGGTATTTGCCTCCTCCCGACGAGAAAGGTCACACCGGTCACGCGGGCGTCTCGTACAATCTATCAACTTGCCCCACATCGGGATTTACGCCCTCACGGTAATGGCACGAAGAAAAGACTGGTACGGACGGCTGGCACCGCCGGGAGGAGAACGCAATGGGGAAGAACGTCACCCAAAAACTGATCGAAAGCCATCTCGAGTATGGAGAGATGAAACCGGGCGCCGAAATCGGCCTGCGGATTGATCAGACGCTTACGCAGGACGCTACCGGAACGGTGGTGATGCTTGAGTTGGAGGCAATGAAAATAGACCGCGTAAGGACTGAGGTCTCGGCGCAGTTTGTCGACCACAATCTGCTCCAGGTGGACTGGAAGAACCCCGACGACCACCTGTTTCTAAGATCGGCTTGCCAGCGTTTCGGCGTCTGGTACAGCCCTCCTGGCAACGGGGTCAGCCACCCGGTGCACATGGAGCGGTTCGGCACTCCCGGCAAGACGCTCCTGGGAGCGGACAGCCACACCTGTGCCTCCGGGGCGATGGGAATGCTGGCGATTGGAGCGGGGGGGCTCGATGTCGCGCGGGCGATGGCAGGGGATCTCTTCTACCTCGACATGCCCGAGGTGTTCGGGGTAAAGCTCACGGGGCGCCTGCCCGACTGGGTCAGCGCCAAGGATGTCATTCTCGAGATGCTGCGGCGGCACTCGGTCTCCGGCGGAATCGGCAAGGTGATCGAGTACTACGGACCGGGGCTGAATCACCTGTGCGCAATGGACCGACACGTGATCGCGAACATGGGGGCAGAACTCGGCGCGACCACCACTGTATTTCCCTCGGATGATGCCGTTCGCCGCTTTTTACGCCAGCAGCAGCGCGAGGAGGATTATGTCGTCCTTATCGCTGATGCCGATGCGCAGTACGACAAGCATGACGAGATCGACCTGTCGAAGATCGAGCCGCTCATTGCGTTGCCGACCAGCCCGGGAAACGTGGTACCGGTGCGCGAGGTGGTGGGCCGGGAGATCTATCAATCGTATGTGGGATCCTCGGCCAATCCCGGGCTCCGTGACTTTGCGATCGCGGCGTTAATTGTCGATGGTAAGCGCGTGCACGATCGGGTCTCGTTCGATATCAATCCGACCTCGCGGCAGATTCTCGAGAACATGAGCACGATGGGGTTGCTGACAAAACTCATTCGTTCGGGTGCACGTATTCATCAAGCCGGGTGCAACGGATGTATCGGCATGGGGCAAGCGCCGGCATCGGGAAAGATCAGCCTGCGCACGGTGCCGCGAAATTTTCCCGGACGCAGCGGCTCAAGGGAAGATCTGGTCTACCTGTGCAGCCCCGAGACTGCGGCGGCATCGGCGCTGACCGGCGTGATAACGGATCCGCGGACGCTGGACATGCCGTACCCGACGTTTACCGAACCTCAGGCAATAGCCATCAACACGAAGATGCTGATCGCACCTCCCGACAACGGCACGAATATTCCGCTGGAGAAGGGACCAAACATCGCTTCGCTCCCGGAGTTCGATGAGTTCCCGGAACGACTGGAAGGGCCGGTGCTGCTGAAGCTGGGTGATAATATCAGCACCGATGAGATCATGCCGGCGGGAAGCCGGGTGCTTCCGTACCGGAGCAATATTCAGGCGATCAGCCGATTTTCCTATGACCGGGTGGATGAGACGTACGTCGAGCGGGCACAGAAGTACCAGAAGACCGGGTCGTTCGTGGTGGCCGGACGCAACTACGGTCAGGGGTCCAGCCGGGAGCACGCGGCATTAGGGCCGCGCTTTCTGGGATTGCGGGCGGTTCTTGCGAAGGAGTTTGCGCGTATCCACAAACAGAACCTGATCAATTTCGGCATTCTTCCTCTGACGTTTCTGCGGGAGAGCGACTACGACCGGATCGATCGTGACGACGTGCTGGTACTGGAGGGAGTGCGCACGGCGGTGGCCGGAGGGGACGAGTCGATCAAGGTCCGCAACAAGACGAAGGGGTATGAGTTCGAGGTGGTTCACCACCTCGGAGAGCGCCACCGGCGGATGGTTCTGGCCGGCGGGTTGATCAATCTGCTGCGCGAGGCGCGGGCGAGCGGACCATCGCTGTAGCCGAAGCGGTTATCTAAGCACTCATGCCTGCTCGAGGTCAAGCTTGAGCGTGATGAACTCGAGCATGTTTTTGAGGGGGAGTACGCCGACCAGGCGACCGTTGTCAGTAACAAGCAGGCGCTGGTTGCCGGTGCGGTTCATCTTAGTGAGCGCCTGCATGGCGTCTTCGTGCACGGGGATAGTCGTTTCAAGCGAACAGGAGTCGGCGACTTCGATCACGCGGCGACGGTTCCATTCTTCGGGCGGAATTCCCTTGACCTGATCGAGGTTGACGCAACTGAGCCGCCGGGCCTCATCCACCACCGGAAAAACGGTGAAGCGGTGCCTGTAAATGTAATCGTCGACGAGCTCGCGCACGGTGATGTGGGCGGGGACTGTGATCGGGTCAGGCTCCATGAACCGGCCCACCGGCTCGCCCTCGAGCGCGTTGCGAACCAGCAAGTGCTGGTAGGCGTTGTGGGAAACGCTGCGCAGAAACATTCCGATCAGGAACATCCAGACGCCGCCGACCAGATCACCCATGAGGAAGCGTACGCCGCCGAGGATCATGAAGCCGATCCCGAAGGCCGCACCGACACGGGAAGCGACGCGGGTAGCCCACTGCAGGTTGTCCTTCCAGTACCAGAGAGCTGAGCGCAGAACCCGTCCCCCATCGAGCGGAAAGGCCGGGAGCATATTGAACGCGGCGAGGAGCAGGTTAATAAAGCCGAGGTAGCCGATTACTCCATTGACCGGCCCGGGCAACTGACCGCCGGCGACCGCGAATGCCGTAAGCAGCACGCCCCCCAGAATCAGGCTCATCACCGGTCCGGCCACGGCCATGAGCAGTTCTGACTTGGCCGTACGAGGCTCCTCATTCATCTCCGCGACACCGCCGAAAATGAACAGCGTTATCCCCTTCAGCGGAATACCGTAGCTGCGGGCAACAACCGAGTGGGCCAGCTCGTGCAAAACGATGGAGACGAAAAGCCCGAGCGAACCGGCGACGCCCATCCACCAGTAGGTGGCGTTGGCGAGATCGCGGAAGTACATCGGGAACAGACCTTTGGCCAGCGACCAGGTCACCAGCAGGGCGAGAATGAGCCAGCTCAGATCCATCTTGATCGTGAACCCGAGCAGCGTGAACAACTTGATACTCTTGCCGAACATCGGTTACTCCTCCCACCACGAATGAATGCGATGACCGCACGAACGGAGCCGGGGCAGGCGCAGACATACAGGCGTTCAACCAGGTGAAACAGATCATCCCGTGAGACCGTGCAGTAATAGAATTCGGATTGGCGGCCGGATGTTCCGTCGGGAGTGGCGGGGAGCGAGATGTCGCGATCGAGCGGGGGAAGGTATCCAGGAGAAAAAACAACGCCGGGGCGGCAGTGGCCCCGGCGTTTATCCAAGTCCGAGCGCTGCGTCAGTCGCGCGGCTACTTTTTGCGTTTCGGGCGGTAGTAGTGAGTGGCGGTGCCACGGAACAGGTCAGCTGATTCCATCACCGTTTCGGTCAAGGTTGGGTGCGGGTGGATGGCAAGACCGACATCGGTGACGTTGGCGCCCATTTCGATTGCCAGCACGCCCTCGGCGATCATCTCCCCTGCTCCAGGGCCGACGATGCCGACACCGAGGATGCGTTCGGTTTCACGTTGAATAACGAGCTTGGTGAGGCCGTCGGTGCGGCCGAGCGTAATCGCGCGACCGGACGCTGCCCACGGGAAGCGGGTAGCCTCGGTATCGATACCCTTGTCTTTCGCCTCGGCTTCGGTCAGCCCGGCCCAGGCTATTTCGGGATCGGTGAAAACAACGGCGGGAATAGCTGCAGGATCATAAGCCACGGGCCGGCCGGCGATTGCTTCGACCGCGACACGCCCCTCGTGAGTGCCTTTGTGCGCGAGCATCGGTTCACCGGCTACATCTCCGACCGCGAAGATATTCGGCTCGGCGGTACGTCGCTGAGAGTCGACCTTGATGAAACCGCGCTGGTCGAGTTCGACCTTAGTGTTCTCCAACCCGATCCCCGACGAGCTGGGCCGGCGACCGACAGAGACGAGTACTTTGGCGAAAATGCGCGAGGTCTTCTCGCCGCTCTTGTTGTCGAGCGTAACTTTGATACCGTTCGCCTGGGCTTTCATCTCAGTCACCGTGGTGTTGAGCATGATCGCCTCGAATTTCGACTCGAGACGTTTCTGCAACACATTCAAGAGGTCGCGGTCGACACCGGGCAGGAGGCCGGCGGTCATTTCGACGACGGTGACTTTGGATCCGAGCGCGGCGTAGACGCTGCCGAGTTCGAGGCCAATGTAGCCGCCGCCGATTACGAGAAGGGTCTGCGGGACATCCTCAAGCTCGAGCGCGGAGGTGGAGTCGAGGATGAGCGGCGAGTCGGGTTGCAGTTTGCCCAGTTTCGTGGGGTATGACCCGGTGGCGATGATCGCCGTTTCAAATGACAGCGTGTATTCCGCGCCGCCCAGTTCGCGGATGTTCAGCGTGTGGTTGTCCTGAAAGGCGGCGGTGGCGCGCAGGTGGCGAAATTTGCGCTGTTTTACCAGCTGGCCGACGCCGCTGGTAAGGCGATCGACGACTCCGTTCTTCCAAGCGCGCAGTTTGTCCAGGTTCACCTTTGGTTTGGCGAAGGTCACGCCCCATTCCGAGGATTCCTGTGTCTCGTTGATGACGCGGGCGACGTGCAGGAGCGCCTTGGACGGAATGCATCCGCGGTAGAGACAGACGCCGCCGGGGTTCTCCTCTGGGTCGATGAGGACGAGATCCAATCCCAGATCGGCGGCCATAAAGGCCGCGCCGTAACCGGCCGGTCCTCCACCGATGACGACGAGTTGAGTCTTTCTATTGCTATCATGCATATTCGGTCTCCACGGTACTCGCGTTGGCGATTGCGCTATTCCATGTACATGGCAAAGGGGTTCTCCAGTGAGTCACAGACCCAGCGGAGGAACCGGGCGGCGTCGGCACCGTCGATGATGCGGTGGTCATAAGACAGTGAGAGCGGCAGGATGGTGCGCGGCTTGAATTCGCCGCTGATATACTTGGGTTCGACCGAGGCGCGGCTTACGCCGAGGATAGCCGCCTGCGGCCAGAGGACGATCGGGGTAAAGTCGGTTCCGCCGATGCCGCCCTGGTTGGAGACGGTGAAGGTGCCGCCTTCGAGTTCATCGGGCGTCACCCGTTTGTTGCGGGCGCGCTCGGCGAGGTCGAGCACCTCGACCGAAAGGCCCATCAGGCTCTTCTGGTCGACATCGCGAACAACCGGCACGAGCAGGCCGCGTTCGGTATCGACCGCCAGGCCGATGTGGACATACTTCTTGAAGATGATTTCATCGCGATCGAGGTCGATGCTGGCGTTGAAGCGGGGGAACCGTTTGAGCGCCTCGGCGATGACTTTGAGGAGGATGATGGTGATGGTCAGTTTGCCGCCGGATCTCTCAACGGTTTTGGCGTGGCGCTCCATGAACCCCTGCAAATGGGTGATGTCGGACCTATCGAACTGGGTGACATGGGGAACGATGTTCCACGATTGAGCGGTACTTTCGGCGGTGATGCGTCGGACTGTGGAAATCGGAGCATGCTCGATTTCGCCCCAACGGCTGAAGTCGGGCAAGGCTGTCGTCTTGCCCTGGCCTACAGCTCGCGCCGGAGCCGCTTCTTTCGACTGGGTACCGTGTTCGGCGGCCCGGGGCTGGCGGCGTGCGCCCTTGACGAATTCCTTTACATCGGTTTCAGTGATCCTGCCGCCGGGTCCGGAGCCCTGGATGACATTGATGTCCGCGCCGAGTTCGCGCGCGAGGCGCCGAACCGAGGGGGACGCTGGAGCAGGGATGCGGCGTGGTTGCGGTTCGACCGGAGCGGGCGGGGGCATCGGTTCATCGAGCCGTTGCTTTTCGGCGCGATCGACCAAAGGCGCGGCTTTTGCTTCGGTCACTCCCGGATCGATCGGGGGCTCGGAGATACCTTTCCCCCGGGTCACTGTCTCCGGCTCGGGTTTCCGTGAGGATGGAACGGCGGGCTCAGCCGGGCGCGGCTCTGGTTGCGCCGCGGTTGCTTCGGTGTCGATTTTGGCGATCACGCTGCCGATGCGCATTTCATCGCCGATCGACACAAGGATCTCGTTCACTCGGCCTTTCACCGGCGAGGGAATTTCCACCACAGCCTTTTCGGTTTCGAACTCGATGATGCCGTCGTCGATATTGACCAGGTCGCCCTTTTTCACCAGGATGCTGACAACTTTCCCCGATTCGACTTTCTCACCAATTTCCGGAATCGTGACTTCTTTGATCATACCAGTTCCTCGTGCTATGAGAAGAGGGGGTTTTGCTTGGCGGGGTCGATACCGAGGTCCTTACGGGCCTTCTTCAGTTCGGCCATAGCAAATCGCTTCTCGCGGGCGAGCGCGGAGAGCGTCGCGAAAGCGATGTGGCGGCTGTCGACTTCGAAGAAGTCCCGGAGCGCCGTGCGGGTTTCACTGCGGCCGTAGCCATCGGTGCCGAGCACGGTGAGCGGGCCGGGGACCCACTGGGCGAGCATGGCCGGGAGTAACTTCATGTAATCGGAGGCGGCGACGAAAACGCCGCTCTCGCCGTTGAGCACCTGCGCGACATATGGTACGCGCTCATCCTTGTCGGGGTTGAGGAGATTCCAGCGCTGAGTGTCGGTGGCGTCGACATAGAGGTTCTTGTAGCTAGTGACGCTCCAGATATCGGCGGCGATGCCATACGTGCTTTCTAGTAACTCCTGCGCCTTGACCACCTCGTTGAGGATGGCGCCGCTGCCGAGAAGGTGGGCTTTGGTCTTGGCCCGCTTGTTGGTTGACGAGCGGAATTTATACATCCCTTTGAGGATTCCTTCTTCGCAACCCTCGGGCATTTCGGGCATCTTGTAGAATTCGTTCATAATGGTCAGGTAGTACATGACGTTCTCGCCGTCCTCGAGCATGCGCCGGAGACCGTCTTTAACGATGACCGCGAGTTCGTAGGAGAAGGCCGGGTCGTAGGCCCGGACCGACGGATAGGCCAGCGCCAGGACGTGGCTGTGGCCGTCCTGGTGCTGGAGCCCTTCGCCGGCGAGTGTCGTGCGACCGGCGGTTCCGCCGAAGAGGAAGCCGCGGGCCCGGATATCGCCTGCGGCCCAGATCAAGTCGCCGATACGCTGAAAGCCGAACATTGAGTAGAAGAAGAAGAACGGAATCATGTTGATATCGAGGTTGGCATAGGCGCTGCCAGCAGCCGTGAATGACGACATCGACCCTGCCTCGGTGATACCTTCCTCGAGAATCTGGCCGTCCGTAGCTTCACGATAGTACAGGAGGCTTTCCTTGTCGACCGGTTCATAGTTTTGGCCCACGTGCGAGTAGATGCCGACTTTGCGGAAGAGGGACTCCATTCCGAAGGTGCGCGCTTCATCGGGAACGATGGGCACGATGTATTTCCCGAGCACTTCGTCTGAAAGGAGCTTCGCCAGCAGATGCACGGCAACCATGGTCGTGGCGACCTCGCGGTTGCCGGTTCCCTTGAGGAATTCGGCGTAGATATCAGGGTCAGGCGCAGGCATGGGCGGGACGGTGACCATGCGTTTGGGGATGTAGCCGCCGAGGGCATCGCGCCGCTCCTTGAGGTAGCGGATTTCCTCGCTGTCGGGGGCAGGGCGGTAGAACGGGGCTTCGGCCAGTGCCGAGTCGGGCAGCGGAATGCCGAAGCGGCTGCGGAAGCTGCGGAGCTCCTGTTCGTTGAGTTTCTTCTGCTGGTGGGTGATGTTGCGCCCCTCCCCCGCCTCGCCGAGTCCATAGCCCTTGATCGTCTTCGCGAGGATCACGGTCGGCGAGCCTTCGGTTTCGACAGCCTGCTTGTAGGCGGCGTAGACCTTCTGCGGGTCGTGGCCGCCCCGGCGGAGCTTCTGAAGCTGGTCATCGGAGTAGTGGCGAACCAACCGCTCCACTTCGGGGTACTTGCCGAAGAAGTCGCGGCGGATGTAGTCGCCGGATGCGACCGAGTACATCTGGTACTGGCCATCCGGGACCTCTTCCATCCGCTGCACGAGCAAGCCTTTCTCGTCCTGCGCCAGGAGCGGATCCCAGTCGGCCCCCCAAATGACCTTGATGACGTTCCAACCGGCGCCGCGGAACGCGGCTTCGAGTTCCTGTATAATCTTGCCGTTGCCGCGCACCGGGCCATCGAGGCGCTGGAGATTGCAGTTAACCACGAAGATCAGATTGTCGAGCTTTTCGCGCGGGGGCAGGGTGATGGCGCCGAGGGACTCGGGTTCATCGAGCTCACCGTCGCCGAGGAACGCCCAGACCTTCTGATCGTCGTGTTTCTTGAGGCCCCGGTCTTCGAGGTAGCGAATGAAGCGAGCCTGATAAATGGCCGCAAGCGGCGAGAGGCCCATGGAGACGGTGGGGAATTGCCAGAAATCGGGCATCAGGTAGGGGTGCGGATAGGACGATAGGCCGCCGTCCGGTGCAAGTTCCTGCCGAAAGTTCGCCAGTTGCTGTTCGGAGATGCGGCCTTCGAGAAAGGCGCGGGCGTAGATACCCGGCGTGCCGTGCCCCTGGAAGTAAATGATGTCGCCGGGGTGTTTGTCGCTTCGGGCGCGGAAGAAGTGGTTGAAGCCAACTTCGTAGAGCGTGGCCGTGGAGGCGTAGGTCGAGATGTGCCCGCCTATCCCGCTGTGTTCGCGGTTGGCGCGGACGACCATCGCCATAGCGTTCCACCGAATAATGCTCTTGATGCGCCGTTCGATTTCACGACTCCCGGGAAAGACCGGAGTGCGGTCGACCGGGATAGTGTTCACGTATGGGGTGTTGGCGGTGTAGTGTATCGGGACGCCGTTTTCCTGCGCCCGGAGCTGGAGCCGACGCAGGAGTTGGCGAACCCGTTCGGGTCCCTGGTTGCGGTAGACATAATCGAGCGACTCCAGCCACTCGCGGTTCTCGTATTCTATTTCCCGGGCCTGTTGGTCAAGATCGCCTGAAGCCATATCCATGCCTTTCTCTCGGAATTGCACAAGGGATCTGCCTGCGGCGGATCGGTTCCCGTCGAATGTCCGGTGAGGGAAACCCGGTTCGCGTGCAAAACGGCGGGGCGATGTGCGAGATCCTCCCGGGGACCGCCGTTCCGTCGGCCTGCACTCGGCAGATGCCTGAGACGGTTCTTCTCAGCCGACGAATTCGAACATATAAGAGAACAACGACTCAATCAAGATGTTTCTGCCAAAACGGGCCGTGTTCTGGCGGGATAATTGGACCGATTATATCCTTTTGCTTCACCAGTTTCCGGCGAATTGACCGGATGGACGAAGTAATCTGGCGGTCGCGCAAGCTCATAGCGATGGAACCACGGTCGTTTCAAACAATTCGGGCGATTCTCAGTTATAACCTGTAGTGGCACGGCGGAAATCCACAGGCCGGCGAGTCCTCACCATTGGCCTTGTCGGTGTCGGTAGCGTGCTCCTGCTGGTCATCGCGGCCCTGGTTGTGGTAACACTCCCCCCGGGCGAACGCGTAGTCAGGGGGATAATCGAGGATCAGTTGTCGAGCGCGCTGTATCAGCCGGTCGAGGTGGGAGAGTTCGAAACCAACCTCCTCTCGCGGATCCGGCTTGAAGACGTGCGTATCCCTGCCCGGGAACCGGATTCGGGCGGGGTTTTCATCAACGAGATCGAGGTGCACTACCGCCTTTGGCCCTTGTTGCGGCAGAAGCTGGCCATTGAATCGGCGCGGCTCGACAGTGCCGAGATAGTAGTCGTCCATGATTCAGCTCAGGGCTACAACATGCCGCTGCTGGATTCGCTGGCGCTGGCATCCGACTCGGCTGACGCTGATACGGCCGGGGGGTTTAGTGTGGAACTCGGGCCGATTGAGGTTCGCCGGCTGGATGCGGGTTACGTTGATCGGACCATGGACTTCAATGCGCGGCTCCCGGGCGTATCGCTGCAGACTGATACGACCGGGTCTGAAGCCATGACTTTCTCCGTCAGAAGCGAACCGGGGATGATCGAGTATGGGGGTTACTGGTCTGAGGAGATCCGGTTGACCGGCGCGGGCCGGTGGACAGACAGTGCCGTGATGATCGACACCCTCTCCTTCACTTTGGAGCAACTGCAACTTGCGGTTGCGGGGTCGATCCCGATTGATGAACAGGGTCAGTATGCAGCCACCGCTACTTTGAGCGGCGATCCATCGGGACTGGTCGCCTCGATAGGCGGCAACTTCGACTTGCCCGATCTGGCAGCGGAGGGGCCGGTCGAAGCCCGGGCCGAAGTAACAGGCAATCAAACGTCACCGCAGGCGCTGATTCGGATCCAAATGCCGGCAATTCGGACCAAGCAGGCGACTGTCCGGGATGGCTTCCTGCGGGCGCGGGTGACCGCAGATACGCTCATGCTCGATTCGCTCTACGCGCAGACCCTGGGCGGAGCAATTTCCGCTGCGGGAGGCCTGGCGATCGATTCGATCCTCAATGGCCGAGTCGAGATTCTGGTCAAATCTGTCGATGTGCAGGAAGTTATCCGGGCCGTCTCTGACTCGGCATCCGCTCACCGGGGGGAAATGAGCGGCCGTGCAACAATAGAGATGAACGGCAATGATTGGACACGGTGGGATGTGACAACCGATCTGCGAGCCACAAACCTCTCGTACAACTCAGCGCCGCTGCGTGACCTCGATGTGAACATAAGCCTGCGGGAGAGCCGGGCCAAAGCAGAAATTTGGCAGGAGGAACTCACTGTTACCGCTGATGTCAATATCGCCGACAGCGCCCTCGACGGAACGCTCAGCGTAGATGTTCGGGATCTGGAACCGCTCGCGGCTTGGCTAAACCTCGAACAGGCGCAGGGTTCGTTGCAGGCCGAGGCGGCTCTGGGTGGGAGCTTCACCAACCCATCGGTTGCGGCAACCATTACCGGCGCGGGGATCGAGGTCAACGGGATACCGGCGGACACGCTGGATGCAACGGTTCGGTGGGCTGACAGCAGCCTGTTCGTGAATCGCCTGATCGTGCAGGGCGGAGCGGCGTCCCAATCGGTTGAGCAACCGCTCCTCGGGGTGGATTCGCTGCTGGGGGCTATCCAATACCGGGCCGAGGTAAGCGGACGCCTGGATTCTCTGTCAGGTGATGTGCAAGTTGATATGCATCATATGCGCTACGGCAGCATGTCCGTCGATTCGGTCATTGCCCAAATCGACCTGAGTGGCGAACAAGCGGTGGTCGACAGCCTCATAGCGGCGGCGGAAGGTCTTGTCCTCCTGGGAGAGGGAGCATACAACCTTGCGACCCGAGTGGGCCAAGTGAGTGCGGATATCCGGGAGGGAGTGGCGACCCTCGGGAGTAACGGTGATGGTGGAAATGGCAGGCTGGAAACCAAAGGGTTGATCGCGCAGATTGAATCCGAGTTTCGTGGGGTCGACACGACCGGGCTCGTGGCCGGCAGCGCTGAAGGAACGATTTACGATCTCTCGGCACTTGAGGCGTTCACTGACGATTCGCTGGCACTGGGCGGGACCGCGCGGTTTTCGGTTTCGGCCGGCGGGCTGACAGATGCGATGCTGTCCTGGCAGGGGGATCTGATTCTGGCTGTTGACAGCACCCGATACCAGGACTTTGCGCTCGACTCCATCCGAATCGCCGCGGCTCTCAACGACGGTCTGGTGGTCGTGGAGAACCTGGCGGCGTATGTCGCAGATCAGTCGGCGCTGGCGAGCGGGCGCGTGCTGTTGGCGGCGGATACCGCCGGCAACCTGACCGTGGCGGCGCAGAGCCGCCTGGAAGGCTCCGTGCGGTTGAACGGTTTCGATGTCAGCCGGCTGCAGCCGTTCCTTCCGGAGGGGACCTCGCTGGCAGGTACCGCGGACGCCGACATCGAGTGGAGCGGCACTGCATCGGATCCGATGGTTCGTGGCAGCCTGGGTCTTCGGTCGGGGCGGTATGCCTGGATCACGGCCGAAGAAGAACAAGTGGTCGAGGACATCGTGGTGGTTGGGTCAGTGCGGGACTCGACACTCGTGCTGGATACCGTCGGCGCCCGGATCGCCGGACGTCCTCTGAGCATAGCCGGATCACTTACCCTGGTCGAGGGGGAACGGATCAGAACCGACCTTGCGGTAACAGTGGGCGAGTTCCCGGCAGTTATCGCCGAAGGCACGCTTTCCCGGGAGCGGCTCGACTTCACGGCCCGGGTGGACAGTCTCGACCTGGAAGTGTTGCAGCCGTTCGTTCCCAATGTCGAGCGTCTTGAAGGTGTACTCACCGGGCAGATCGAAATCACCGGCACGGCCAAGGCGCCGGCTGTGGATGGGCGCATAGCAGCGCGGAGTGTCACGCTCAAGCCGACCATTATCGACGAGCCGTTCACCGGAGGTTACTTCGCAGCGAGTTTCACGGGCGACAGCGCGGTCATTGATTCGCTATCGGCGCAGATGAAGGACGGCTCAGTGACCGGATCCGGGGCGTTGAGCTTCGACACGAGCGGTGTCACCGATATCGATTTGCGGGTGTCGGGCCGCAACCTCGATTTCACCGCGATGGACAATACCGAGGTGGTGATTGATTCTATCGGTTTCACCTACCAGCATCCCGGCGACTACTTTCTGCTGCAGGGGGTGGTCGATCTCGGCGAGAGCCGGTATACTGAGAACTTTCAACCGACGGCCATTTTGCCCTGGACGCAGGAGGTTCAGGCGGTCGAGACGGAACTGCCGGTCTTTCTTGCCCGGACCCGCCTGGATATTCGCCTCACCGGCAGCGACAGCCTCTGGATTGACAACAACCTCGCCAATCTCCGTGCGAATGCCGAGCTGCAATTCCAGGGCTTCATGGCGCAGCCGCAGGTGTCGGGGCGGCTTTCCACCGAAGATGGTTATGTCCTCTACCTCGACCGCAAATTCGATGTGACCGAAGGTGTGGCCTTCTTCACCGATCCGAGCCAGATAAACCCCGAGCTCTCGCTACGGGCCGAGACCGAGGTTACCTCGTACCGGCAGACCGAGCCGACGACATACGATATCACGCTGGCGATCACGGGGCGTCTGCAGGACCCGACAGTAGAGCTGACCTCGGAGCCGCCGCTGACACAGCCCGATGTCGTGGCCGTGCTCACGCTCGGCGCCACGCGGGGCGAATTGGCTGGTCAGACGGGGGATATTCTGGAGGAGCGAGCGGGAGCGATTGCGAGTCAGCAGATTTCCGGATTCGCGTCCGAGCAAGTGGGGGATCTGCTCGGTCTCGACCGCGTTTCCGTTTCGGGGAACATCTTCGATGTCAACGATACGACCGGGCCGGAGCTCATCGCTTCCGAGCGAGTTTCCGAGGATGTGACCCTCGAGTATCGCACGACCGTTGGACATCTCAACGATCAGCGAATCTCGGTATACTGGCAACTGCACCGGCGCTGGCTGATCGAGGGAACAACCAACCGCAGCGGGAGATCGTCACTTAACCTCACCTATATTCTGAGGATGCGATGATGGTCCTCCGACTGCCGCCCCTGGTAGTGCTGTTGATTTTCATGGCCGCAGCGGCGATGGCGCAGGATCGTGGGGCAGATTCACATTGGACTGTCGAGAACCTGGAGATTACGGGGAATGAGGCGTTCGAGGACGATGAACTGAAGAATCTGATGGTCACCCGTCCGGGCGGGTGGTTCAAGTCGAATAAGTACCGTCCCGGCCTCTTCCGATCCGACCTCACCAACCTCATCGACTTTTACCAGTCCAACGGGTACCTCGGTGCGCAAGTAGTCGACACCCAGGTTACGCGTGATACCGCCGATCACAATGTGCGGATAGCGATAACCGTGGACGAAGGTCCCCTGACCGCGGTTGAAGCAATCTCGCTGTTTGGTAACACCGCGTTCACCGATTCGACCCTGTACAGCTTCATCGATCTCACGGCAGGCTCCCCGTACAATCGCCGGATACTGCAGGAGGGGCTCATGGCAATTGCATCGCTGTATGCCGACAGCGGCTACCTCGAGGCCTCGGTCACCCCTCGTACCAAGGTCAATGAGGATGTCCACCGTGTGCTGATTGACCTGGTGATCGAGGAGGGGCGGCAGATGGTGATCTCGGATATCGAGATCCGCGGGCTCAGGAAGACCGATACCTCGGTCGTCCGGCGTGAGCTGACATTCGCTCGCGGGCAAGTGGTCTCTTACTCTGCCCTCGGTCAGTCGCAGCGACAGATCTACCTGACCGGTCTGTTCAGCAGCGTATACATCAATCCCGTGCGGCAGCCCGATGACAGCGTCGGCCAACGGACTGTGGTCGTGGAGGTGGGCGAGAAGAAGAACTCGATCATCCAGGTGTCGGCCGGTTACGGTTCGGCGGAAAAGGTGCGCGGGCGGGCGGAGATCTCGGCCAACAATCTCGCCGGAACAGGGCGGCAAGCGGGCATCATTACCGAGGCCAATTTTCTCGAGCGCCGTGTAGAGGGTGCGTTCACTGAGCCGCGGACGTTCGGCACCCGCTTTCAGACTGACGTCAGTCTCCTGTTCAGCTACATGGACGAACCGGGGTTTGACGTCAGCCGCTACGGCGGCCTGCTTACGGTAGGGCGGAAGTTTGGTGAGCGAAGCAATGTCCTGGTCCGTTTCCGTTACGAGAACCAGCGGCTCAGGCACATCAACACGAGCGATCTGCCGGAGGATTTCGATCCAAGGATCCGGAGCATCACGCTCGGATTCACCCGTGATTCCCGCGATAACCTGTTCGATCCGTCAGAGGGTTGGTTTGCGCAAGTAACCTACGAGCTGGCAGGCGCCTTTCTCAACGGCACCGATGCATTCAACCGGGCTATCGTCGGAGCCCGTTACTTCCATCCGCTGAGGCCGCGGACAGTCCTGGCGACGGCGCTCGAAGTGGGCTGGATGGACATATTCGGCGGCTCGGGCGGTATTCCCATACAGGAGCTGTTCTTCACGGGTGGAGCCAACACCATCCGGGCGTTTGAGTACCAGCGTGTCGGGCCGCTGGACACTCTGGGGGTTCCCATCGGCGGTCAGGTTCGCGCGGTGGGGAACATTGAATTCCGCCAGGGTGTATGGCGGTGGATCGGGGTCGTGGGCTTTTTCGACTTCGGGAATGTCTGGACCAAAGTCCGGAGTTATCAGTTTAACAGCCTCCGCTACGGCGTCGGCAGCGGAGTCCGGGTCACAACGCCCATCGGAATTGCCCGGCTCGACATCGGCTTCAACCCTGCGCCGAGGGGGGAGGAAGACGATTTCGAATTCCACCTCAGCATGGGGCAGGCATTTTAGGCAGCTTCGGCGGGAGGTCCTCCGGACCCGGGGACGGATCTTGAAACTTGACGAACTGTCGTGAGCAGCGTAGTGTTATGGATACTGATAACAGATAACATCGATTTGAAAGGAGTCCCGATATGGATGCCGGTCGATCATTCCGTCCCCAAGGATCGCCGTATCCTCCGTCCTCACGCTTCTTCGTAAAGCGAACGTTTTGGCTGCTGGCGGTTCTGGCGGTCATCAGCAGTTCGGCGGGTTACCTAGTAACGGCCTGCTACACGAATCCCGCGACCGGCAAGGAGTCGCTCTCGTTATATTCGACATCGCAGGAAATCCAGATGGGCCGTGAGGCGCACCAGGCGATCCAGGCGCAGCTGGGTTTTGTCCCGGACTCGGCGCTCCAGCAATATGTGCAGCGGGTCGGCGAGAGTCTTGCCCGCAAGACGGAGCGCACGGATCTTCCGTGGACATTCCGCGTGGTCGATGATCCGACGGTGAATGCGTTCGCGCTGCCGGGCGGGTTCATCTACATTACCCGGGGCATGCTCTACCACATGGAGAACGAAGCCGAGATGGCCGGCGTGCTGGGGCACGAGATCGGCCATGTCACGGCGCGACACTCCGTGAACCAGATGAGCAAGCAGCAGCTCACGCAGATCGGATTGATCGGTGCGACCCTGATTGAGCCGGATGTGCAGAAGTACGGCCAGTTGATCGGTGCGGGACTGGGCCTCATGTTTCTCAAGTTCAGCCGGGATGACGAGCGCGAGTCAGACCTGCTGGGGCTGCGCTACATGTACAGTGGCGGGTATGACCCCCGTCTCATGGACGACGTGTTTGTCGTACTGCAGCGAATCAGCGAAGGTTCGGGCAGCGGCCGGATCCCCAACTGGCTTTCGACCCATCCGGCGCCGGAGGACCGTGTAACGCGCATCCAGAAGATGGTTGATACGCTGCCGCAGAATTTCGAGGGGCGGCTGGTCGAGCGCGAGCAGTACCTGAGGCGTATCGACGGGCTGGTGTACGGCACCGATCCACGCGAGGGGTACTTTGTCGGCACGACTTTTTACCACCCGGAGATGCGCTTCCAGTTCAATTTCCCCAGCGGTTGGCAGACGGTAAACCAGAAGCAGGGGGTGGTCGGCGTGTCGGAGCAGCAGGATGCCATCCTGCAACTCGCGTTGGCGCAGGGGCAGTCGGCGGCGGAGGCGGCCCGTCAGTTCTTCACGCAGCAGGGAATTACTGGCGGATCTCCGCAGCCTACTCAGATCAATGGTCTGAGCGCAGTCAGTGCCAATTTCGCGGCGCAGACCGAAAGCGGCCAGCTCCAGGGAACCGCCGCGTTCGTTACATACGGAGACAACGTGTTCCAGATAATCGGTTACACGCCAGCCGCCCAATGGAATGCCTATCGGGACAACATGAACCGGGCGATCGGTTCTTTTGCCAGGCTGACAGATCAATCGCGCATTAATGTGAATCCGCGGCGGGTGGATATGGTCACGATCGACCGGGCGATGACGATCGAAGAGTTCAACCGGGCCAATCCGTCATCGATTCCCCTTGCGGAGCTGGCGTTGATCAACCAGGTCCAAACCAACGAGCGAATTCCGTC
>JBGSIV010000043.1:0-15279 GCA_041742355.1 Candidatus Zixiibacteriota bacterium | reverse complement strand
GTGGCCCGGACAGTCCACGTGCGCGTAGTGACGCTTATCCGACTCGTACTCCACGTGCGCCGTCGCAATCGTGATACCCCGCTCCCGCTCTTCCGGCGCGTTGTCGATACTGTCAAACGACCGTATCGCCGTCCCCGTCTTCCGCGCCAAAACCATCGTCATCGCCGCCGTCAGGGTCGTCTTCCCATGGTCCACGTGACCAATCGTCCCCACGTTCACGTGCGGCTTGTTCCGCTCAAACTTCGACTTCGCCATAACTCCGGCTTGCCTCCACTATAGCTTAACTTTTTCCAACATTTTCTTGGATACTTCCGCGGGCACCGGCTGATACCGGGCGAACTGCATGGTGAACACCGCCCGTCCCTGGGAGATGTTGCGCAGCGTGTTCGCGTAACCGAACATCTCGGAGAGGGGGACGCTGACCGCGATCACAGTGGCGTCATCGCGCGGAACCATGCCGTTGATCTTGCCACGGCGGGAATTGAGATCGCCGACGACGGCGCCCATATAGACTTCGGGCACGACCACCTCGACATCCATGATCGGCTCGAGCAGAACCGGGTTGGCCTTCTTGGCCCCGGCCTGGAACCCGATCGAACCGGCGACCCGGAAGGCCATTTCATTGGAGTCGACTTCGTGGTAGCTGCCGTCGAAAATTTCACAGTGAATGCCGACCATTGGGTAGCCGGCGAGGATGCCGTTCTCCATGGCCTCGCGCACGCCGCGCTCAACCGACGGAATATACTCCCGGGGGACGGTGCCGCCGACGAGCTTGTTCTCGAATTTGAACGCCACACCATCGGTTGTCGGCCGGATGCGCAGCCAGACGTGGCCGAACTGGCCCTTGCCGCCGCTCTGCCGGACGAAGCGCCCTTCGGCTTCGACTTCGCGGGTAACCGTCTCTTTGTAAGCGACCGACGGGCGGCCAACTGACGCGCTCACACCGAACTCGCGCATGAGGCGGTCCACGAGGATCTCCAGGTGCAGCTCGCCCATGCCGGATATAATCGTCTGGGCGGTATCTTCATCCTGCTTCACCCGGAACGTCGGATCCTCTTCGGCCAGCTTGATCAACGCGTCGGTGAGCTTGTCCTGATCGGCCTGCGTTTTCGGCTCGATCGAGACAGCCACCACCGGCTCGGGGAAGGACATCCGCTCCAGCAGGATCGGATGCTTCAGATCGCACAGCGTGTCGCCGGTGGTCGTCTTGCGCATGCCGATGACGGCGACGATATCGCCGGCTTCGGCTTCCTGAATGTCTTCCCGCTTATTGGCGTGCATCCGAAGGATACGCGCAATGCGCTCCTTGATGCCGGCCGACGGATTGAGCAGGTAGGACCCGGCTTTGACGACGCCGGAGTATACGCGCAAATAGGTCAGGCGCCCGACATACGGGTCGGTGACCACCTTGAACGCAAGCGCCGATGTCGGATCATCCTTGGTGGGCTTGCGTGTGATAAGCTTGTCGGAATGGTCAACATCGTGTCCGGTAACCGGAGGCATGTCCAACGGCGACGGGAGGAACTCGATAATAGCGTCGAGCAGCCGCTGAATACCCTTGTTCTTAAACGACGACCCGCAGAGCACAGGAACCATGTGGTTCTCGATCGTGGCGCGGCGGACCGCAGCCATAACCTGCTTGGGATCAAGGGGTTCGTCGTGGAGGAACTGCTCGAGGAGGTGGTCGTCGTAGTCGGCCACCGCCTCCAGCAGCTTCTCGCGATATTCGTTGACCATCGGGAGCATATCATCGGGAACCGCAAGATCGTCGAACGTCGTGCCGAGGGAGTCCTCGTGGAACACGCGGAATGTCATGGTCATAAGGTCGACGATCCCCGAGAACATGGGACCTTCGCCGGCCGGCACAGTAATCGGGACACATTTGGTCGCGAACCGCTCGTTCATCATGCCGAGCGTCCGGGCGAAATTGGCGCCGGTGCGATCCATCTTGTTGATATAGGCCAGGCGCGGCACGCGGTACTTGTCGGCCTGCCGCCAGACCGTCTCGGACTGGGGTTCGACACCGCCGACCGCGCAGAACAGCGCCAACGCGCCATCAAGGACCCGAAGGGAGCGCTCAACCTCGACGGTGAAGTCGACATGGCCGGGAGTATCTATGATATTGATAATGTGATCGTCCCACAGGCAGGTGGTGGCCGCGGACATAATGGTGATGCCCCGCTCCTTCTCCTGTTCCATGAAGTCCATCGTGGCGCCACCTTCGTGGACCTCGCCCATGCGGTGCGTTTTGCCCGTGTAGAACAGAATACGCTCCGTGGTCGTGGTTTTGCCCGCGTCGATGTGGGCCATGATGCCGATATTTCTAACTTTTTCCAGGTTCATTGCGATCACACTATATAGACAAAAAAAATCCCTGATTCACTACCGTCTTCTTGTTTCGTTTATCAGGGCGGTTTACCCTCGTCCGGAAAAAACCGGCCGGGGCGGAGGCTATGTTTAAGCCAACGTCAATACCGCCGCTTTGCCGCTTTAGCCAAAATACGCGTTCCCTTCTTGCAGGCCCAGCAGTGGCCTGGTTCAAGTCAGACCGGCGGTGGCTACCACCGGAAGTGTGCGAAGGCCTTGTTGGCCTCGGCCATCTTGTGCGTATCCTCCTTCTTCTTGATGGAGGCTCCCTCGTTGTTTGCGGCCGCCATGAACTCGGCGGCCAGTTTCTCCGCCATGGTGTTGCCGCCGCGCGAACGAGAGTACGAGATGAGCCAACGGATCGCAAGCGCCGTACGGCGATCCGGCCGGACTTCCACCGGCACCTGGTAGGTCGCACCGCCAACGCGCCGCGAGCGAACCTCGAGCACGGGCTTGACGTTGTTGAGCGCCTTCCGGAAGATCTCCAATCCGCTCTCGCCTGATTTCTTCTCGACGTGGTTCAGCGCATTGTAGAAACAACGCTGCGCCGTCGACCGCTTGCCGTCTTTCATCAGGCAGGAGACAAACTGCGTGATCATCCTCTCGCCGTATTTAAAATCGGGAACGACTTGTCTCTTTTCGCTACTGGTACGTCTCGACATAATCTGGTCGAATCCTACTGTTTCGGTTTCTTCGCCCCGTACTTCGAGCGACCCTTGCGACGGTCGGCGACTCCGGCCGTGTCCATGGTCCCGCGAATGATGTGGTACCGCACGCCCGGCAGGTCCTTGACACGACCGCCGCGAATCATCACTATGGAGTGCTCCTGAAGATTGTGGCCCTCACCAGGAATGTACGCCGTGACCTCGATCTGGTTGGTCAGCCGGACGCGGGCAACCTTGCGGAGCGCCGAGTTCGGCTTCTTGGGAGTCGAGGTGTACACGCGGGTGCACACGCCGCGTTTCTGCGGACATGAATTCAGAGCGGGGGTTTTCGTCTTTTCGATTACCCGCTTGCGCCCCTTGCGAACTAACTGGTTGATGGTCGGCAAATTCTCTCCTACTATAGCAATAGCTCAGAAATTCGACATAGACCGCTAATCTAACACTTTCCGATTCCCTGTCAAGGGTTTTTATCGAAAAAGTCGGCCATACTCTCGGCCACCGCCCCTTCGGCATCGTCGACCGGAACCTCTTCTTCCTCTTCAAGTTCCTCGGTCACAACGTCGAGGCGTTTGTACCGGTCAATACCCGTCCCGGCCGGAATCAGGTGCCCGATAATCACGTTCTCCTTCAGGCCCATCAGGTAGTCGACTTTTCCCGATATCGCGGCTTCTGTCAACACCTTAGTCGTTTCCTGGAAGGATGCGGCGGAGATGAAACTCTCGGTCGACAGTGACGCCCGCGTGATACCCAGCAGCAGCGGACGGGAGGTGGCCGGCTCGCCGCCTTCGGCAATCACCCGGGCGTTCTCCTCCTCGAACTTGATCTTGTCGACCTTCTCGCCCTCGAGGAAGTTCGTATCCCCGATCGAATCGATCATGACCTTCTGCATCATTTGCCGCACGATGATCTCGATGTGCTTGTCGTTGATTCGCACACCCTGCAGCCGGTAGACTTCCTGGATTTCGTTCACCAGGTACCGCTCCGCCTCGTACGGACCGAGAATGTCCAGAATGTCGTGCGGATCGACCGCACCCTCGCAGAGCCGGTCGCCGGCCTGCACCGTATCACCGGCGTGCACCATCATGTGCTTGCCGTGGGGAACCAGGTACTCCCGGACCTCTTCCATTTCACCGGTCACGAGAACCTGCTGCTGGCCGCGGACAATACGTCCGAACTCAACCGTGCCCTCGATTTCGGAGATAACGGCCGGATCGTGCGGACGGCGCGCCTCGAACAGCTCGGCCACCCGCGGCAGACCGCCGGTGATATCGCGCGACTTGGCGATTACCCGCGGCATCTTGACCAGCACCACGCCGGCCGACGCCGCATCCCCTTCCTTCACCTCAAGCTGGGCCTCGGTCGGGACGCGGTAGCTGGCCAGCGTCTTCCCGCTCTGGCTTTGAATGAGAATGGTCGGGAACAGGCTCTTATCCTTCGTGTCGATGATGATCCGCTGAATCAGACCGGTCTGCGCGTCGTGCGCTTCCCGGTACGACACATCTTTCTCGATATCGCGGAACTTGACCACGCCGCTCTTCTCGGCGAGAATAACGCTCCGGTACGGATCCCATTCGTAAACGATGTCGCCCTTCTTGATCTCCTGCTCGTCGTTCACAACCAGGTGGGCGCCGTACGGAACTTTCAGCCGCGACCGCACGCGACCCTTGTCGTCGATAACATGGACTTCACCGGTACCCTCGCGACTCACCACGACCGACGTCCCGTCGTCGCGCTTGAGCAGCCGGACACCCTCGAGTTTGATCGTGCCGGCGTACTTCGCGATCACCTGCGACTGCTCCGCGATGCGGGCGGCGGTACCGCCGATGTGGAACGTACGCAGGGTGAGCTGCGTGCCCGGCTCGCCGATCGACTGCGCGGCGATAACACCCACCGCCTCGCCGATATCGACCATCTTCATGGTCGTCAGGTTGCGGCCGTAACACTTGGCGCACACGCCGAACTTCGATTCGCACGTCAGCACCGACCGGATCTGCACCGACTCGATACCGGCATCCTCCATCGCCTGCGCCATCGGTTCGGAAATCTCGTTGCCGGCTTCGACGATAAGCTCATCGGAGTACGGATCGTACACGTCTTCGAGTCCCACGCGGCCGAGAATACGGTCGGCGAGCGACTCGATAATTTCTTCACCGTCCTTGATGGCGCGCACCGTCAGACCGCGGATGGTTCCGCAGTCGATCTCGCGGATGATCACGTCCTGGGCGACATCGACCAGGCGGCGCGTCAGGTAGCCGGCGTCAGCCGTCTTGAGGGCCGTGTCGGCCAGACCCTTGCGGGCGCCGTGGGTGGAGATGAAGTACTCCTGCACGGAGAGGCCTTCGCGGAAGTTCGACGTGATCGGGTTTTCGATGATTTCGCCGACGCCGCCGGTGAGCTTCTTCTGAGGCTTGGCCATCAGGCCGCGCATGCCGGCGAGCTGCCGGATCTGCTCGCGCGAACCGCGGGCGCCCGACGTCGCCATCATGTACACCGGGTTGAACCCCTGATTGTGCTTGGCCAGGTTATCGAACATGACGCGCCCGACTTCGTTCGTCGTGTGCGTCCAGAGATCGATCACCTTGTTGTAACGCTCGCCAAAGCTGATCGCACCGCGCTCGTACTGCTTCTGGATCTTGGCCACCTGCTGCCGGGCGTCCTCGATCAGCTTGTTCTTCTCGTCCGGCACGACCAGGTCGTCGATCGACACCGTAACCCCCGCCTGGGTGGCGTAGGTGAAGCCGATCTGCTTGAGGCGGTCGAGGAACTCGACAGTTACCGCCTGGCCTTCCAGCCAGAAGCTCTGCGCGACCAGTTCGCCGAGCACACCCTTGGTCGCCGTGTCGTTGAAGAACGGCATGTTCTTGGGCAGAATGTTATTGAAGATCATGCGACCGGGCGTCGTCTCGACCATCTGCCGGTCGATCCGGACCTTGACCAGCGTGTGCAGGTCCAGGTGTCCGGCATCGAATGCCGCGAGCGCCTCGTCGGACGAATAGAACCGCATTCCTTCGCCCTTGGCTCCCTCGCGCGGCTTGGTCAGGTAGTACGAGCCGATGACCATGTCCTGCGACGGCACCGCGATCGGGCGGCCGGAGGACGGCAGCAGAATATTATTGGTCGCAAGCATGAGGATCTTGGCTTCGAGCTGCGCCTCGAACGACAGCGGCACGTGCACCGCCATCTGGTCGCCGTCGAAGTCGGCGTTGAACGCCGCGCACACGAGCGGATGCAGGCGAATCGCCTTGCCCTCGACGAGGACCGGGTAGAACGCCTGAATGCCCAGCCGGTGCAGCGTGGGGGCGCGGTTGAGCATGACCGGGTGATCGGCGATAATCTCCTCGAGAATATCCCATACCTCGGGGCGCTCCCGCTCCACGAGTTTCTTGGCCGACTTGACCGTCTGCACGTAGCCCTTCTCTTCAAGCTTCATGATGATGAACGGCTTAAACAGCTCCAGGGCCATGTTCTTCGGCAGGCCGCACTGGTGCAGCTTGAGTTCCGGCCCGACCACGATCACGGAGCGGCCGGAGTAGTCGACGCGCTTGCCGAGGAGGTTCTGGCGGAACCGCCCCTGCTTGCCCTTCAGGAGGTCCGAGAGGGACTTCAGCGGACGGCGCGAGTCGCCCCGCACCGAGTGGGTCTGACGCCCGTTGTCGAACAGGGCGTCGACCGCCTCCTGCAGCATGCGCTTTTCGTTGCGCAGAATGACATCCGGCGCCTGAATGTCGATGAGTTTCTTCAGGCGGTTGTTCCGGTTGATCACCCGGCGGTACAGGTCGTTCAGATCGGAGGTGGCGAACCGCCCGCCTTCGAGCGGCACGAGCGGGCGAAGATCGGGCGGGATCACGGGGATCACGCTCATAATCATCCACTCGGGACGGTTCTGCGACTGCCGGAAGGATTCCACGATCCGCAGGCGCTTGAGGACGTCCTTCTTGCGCTGTGCGGACGTTTCCACCTTGGCCTGCGCGCGCAGATCGATCGCGAGTTCCTCGATATCAATCTGCTTGAGCAGTTCCTGCACCGCCTCGGCGCCCATCCGGGCGTCGAACGACTTGCCGGCATCCTCCAGTTCGATGAATTCTTCTTCGCTCAGTACGTCGCCCACCTGGTACGAGGAGTTGCCCGGATCGATCATGAGATAGTTCTCATAGTACAGAATGCGCTCCAGCTCGCGAATAGACAGGTCTAGCAGGTGACCTATCCGCGACGGCAGCGACTTGAAGTACCAGATATGGGACACCGGGACTGCCAGCTGGATGTGGCCCATGCGCTCGCGGCGCACCTTGGACTGCGTGACTTCCACGCCGCAACGGTCGCACACGATGCCGCGGAAACGAATGCGCTTGTACTTTCCGCAGTTGCACTCCCAGTCCTTGACCGGGCCGAAAATGCGCTCGCAGAACAAACCGTCGCGCTCCGGCTTGAAGGAACGGTAGTTGATGGTTTCCGGCTTGGTCACCTCTCCATACGACCAGGAGAGGATGGTCTCGGGCGACGCCATCTGGATCTGGATCGCCGCGTACTCCGCCGGACCCTTCTTCTGCTGTCCCATGTTCTTTCCTGCTATATCAAACATGGCAAACTCCTGTATTGGTCGGTTCGACGTACTGTCGAACGGTCTTCCTAACTTCTCTACTCCGGGCCTACTTCTCGAGGAGCTTCACATCCAGCCCGAGGGCCTGCAGCTCCTTGATCAGCACGTTGAATGCCTCCGGGTAGCCCGGTTCGGGCGGATTCTCGCCCTTGACGATCGCCTCGTAGATGCGGCTGCGCCCGGTCACGTCGTCGGACTTGACCGTGAGCATTTCCTGCAGCGTGTACGCGGCGCCGTACGCCTCCAGCGCCCACACCTCCATTTCGCCGAAACGCTGGCCGCCAAACTGGGCCTTGCCGCCGAGCGGCTGCTGCGTCACGAGCGAGTAGGGCCCGATCGACCGGGCGTGGATCTTGTCATCCACCAGGTGCGAGAGTTTCAGCATGTATATGTATCCGACGGTAATCGGGTTGTCGAACGACTCTCCCGACCGTCCGTCGTACAACGTCAGTTTGCCGCTTTCCGGAAGTCCGGCGGAAACGAGTTTCGCCCTGATCGTGGCGATGTCGGCCCCTTCGAACACCGGCGAGGCGACCCGCTCCCCGAGCTTGGCCACGGCCCAGCCCAGGTGCGTCTCGAGGATCTGGCCGACGTTCATACGGGACGGCACGCCGAGCGGGTTCAGGATAATGTCGACCGGCGTTCCGTCCGCCATGTACGGCATATCCTCAACCGGCACCAGCTTCGACACGACGCCTTTGTTGCCGTGACGGCCCGCCATCTTGTCGCCGACCGAAATCTTGCGGCGAATGGCGATGGTCACTTTCACGAGCTGCTTCACTCCCGGCGGGAGTTCGGCGCCGCGCACGATCTTGTCAACCTCGACTTCCATATCCTGCTGCTTGCGGGCGATGAGCTTCGCCGCTTCCTCGAGGATACTGTCGATGCTCTTGTTGACGGACGCCTCGGTGCTGAAACCTTCCGGCGCCACCACCGCATCCACGTCGAAGTCGTCGAAGAAGTCCGCTTTGAACTTGTGGCCGGCGCGGATTACCACGGAGTTGTCGACGATCGAACGCACGGTCTGCGACGTCCTGCCGTCGAGCAGCTCGCCCAACCGCTTCGCGCGGAGCTTCTTGATCTGGTCGATCTGGTGATTGAACGTCTTCTTGATCGCTGCGACCTCGGTCTTCTCCTGCCGCTTGGCCTCTTCGGTCCGCTCCTTGCGGCTGAAGACTTGGGTCTTGATCACGACGCCCTTCATTCCGGGCGGCGCTTTCAGCGAGGCATCGCGTACGTCGCCCGCTTTCTCCCCGAAGATCGCCCGCAAGAGGCGTTCCTCCGGCGAGAGCTCGGTCTCGCCCTTGGGCGTGACCTTGCCGACGAGAATGTCGCCGGCCTCGACCTCGGCGCCGACCCGCACGATGCCGGTCTCATCGAGATTCATGAGCGCCTCTTCCGAGACGTTCGGAATCTCACGCGTGATCTCTTCGCTGCCGCGCTTGGTGTCGCGCACCTGCAGCTCGTACTCCTCAACGTGCACGGAGGTGAAGATGTCCTCCTGCATCAGCCGCTCGCTGAGGATGATAGCGTCTTCGTAGTTGTAGCCGCGCCACGGCATGAACGCCACGAGCACGTTGTAGCCCAGCGCCAGCTCGCCGTTTTCCACCGCCGGGCCGTTGGCCACGACGTCGCCGGCATTGATCTTCTCGCCCAGGCCGACATTCGGCTTGAACAGAATGCACGTATCCTGGTTTGACCGGCGGTACTTCGTCAGCGTGTACACGTCGTCTTCGACCCAGCCGAGTTCATTGGCTTTGGCCTTCACCGACGGCCGGACCACGACCTGCTCGGCGTCGACATACACCACTTCGCCGCCGCGCTTTGCCTTGATCACCGCGCCGGCGTCCTCGGCCACCTTGCGTTCAATACCCGTGCCGACATACGGCGCCTGCGTCCGCAGAAGCGGCACTGCCTGGCGCTGCATGTTCGAGCCCATGAGCGCGCGGTTGGCGTCATCGTGCTCAAGGAACGGAATCAGCGAGGCGGCCACGGACACGATCTGCCGCGGCGAGACATCCATGTACTGCACTTCGGATGCCGCAATCACCGGGTAGTCCGACCGCTTCCGTGCCAGTATCTTGTCGTTGACAAACTTGCCGTTCTTGTCGAGCGGCTCGTTGGCCTGCGCGATATGGTACCGGTCTTCCTCGTCGGCCGACAGGTATTCGATCTGGTCGGATACCTTGCCGTTGAGCACTTTCCGATACGGGGTTTCGAGGAAGCCGTACTTGTTGATCCGGGCAAACGTCGCCAGCGAGGTGATCAGACCGATATTCGGGCCTTCCGGCGTCTCGATCGGGCACATGCGGCCGTAGTGGGTGTGGTGCACGTCGCGCACCTCGAACCCGGCCCGCTCCCGCGTCAGACCGCCCGGGCCGAGCGCCGACAGCCGGCGCTTGTGGGTCAGCTCGGACAGCGGGTTCGTCTGATCCATGAACTGCGACAGCTGCGACGACCCGAAAAACGTCTCGACCACGGTCGACACAGTCCGGGCGTTCACCAGGAGCTGCGGCGTCACGTTTTCCTGATCCTTCAGCGACAGCCGTTCCCGAATCGTCCGCGCCACGCGCGACAGACCGACCGAGAACAGGTTGGCCATCAGTTCGCCGACGGTCCGGGCCCGGCGGTTGCCGAGGTGGTCGATGTCGTCGACAAACCCCTCGTCGTTGACCAGCCCGACCAGGTACTTGACGATGGCGACAAAATCGCGCGGGTCGAGCGTCGTACGATCGAGCTCGATATCGATCCCCATGCGCGAATTGATCATATAGCGGCCGACCTCGCCCAGATCGTACCGCTTGTTATTGAAGAAAAACTTGTCCAGCAGGGATTCGGCCATCTCGAGCGTCGGCGGTTCGCCGGGGCGCACGAGCGAGTAGATCTTCATCAGCGCTTCCTCGCGCGACTTGACCTTCTCGTCCTTGCGCAGCGTGTTCAGGATGACGAACGCCTCGCGCTTGTTGGTCACCTTGTCAATCACGTTGACCGACTTGTGGCCGGCGCCGGTGATCTTGTCGACCAGATCGTCGTTGAGCGTCTCGCCCAGGTCGACCAGCACTTCACCCGTCTCGGTATTGACCACGTTTTCGGCGAGTATGTACTTGGCCAGCTCGTCGCCGACTTTCCCCTTCAGGTTCAGCTTCGTGATCTTGTAGAACAGGTTCAGGATGTCCTCATCGCGCGAGTAGCCAATCGCCCGCAGGAGGGTTGTGGCGGGCATCTTGCGACGCGAGTCGATGTAGACATACATGATGTCGTTGATGTCCATTGAGAACTCGACCCACGATCCCCGGTACGGGATAATGCGGGCAGAGAACAGCTTCTTGCCGTTCGGGTGCATGTCTTCGTCGAAGAACACGCCCGGGCTGCGGTGGAGCTGGCTGACCACGACGCGCTCTGCGCCGTTGACGATAAACGTGCCCCACTCCGTAATGAGCGGCAGTTCGCCCAGGTAGACGTCCTGCTCAATAATGTCCTTGACTTCCTTCTGCTCCCCTTCGCCCTGGCGGCTGATCAGCCGCATGGTCACACGCAGGGGCGCGGCGAAAGTCATATTCCGGGCGCGGCACTCATCTATGGTGTACCGGGACGGGCCAAGATGGTAACCAACGTACTCGAGCGAGTAGTTTTCATGGATGTCGGTAATCGGGAAGATGTCCAGGAAGATCTGCTGCAATCCCTGGCGCTTCCGCTTGTCCAGCGCGACATCCGGCTGGAGGAAGTCGTTGTACGACTCAAGCTGCACCTCCAGCAGATTGGGCATGTCCGTGGCATCCTTGAAAACCCCGTACGATGTTCTCTCAATATTCTTTGTGGTAGCCAAACCACTACCCTCCTATGGGCAAACGACGAAAACCCGCGCAAAAGGCACACCATGGCCTTTGCGGGGTCCATCTCGCATGATTCAATTGTGGGGTTGCGGTGATCCTGTCATCTATTTTACTTATCTCCCGCCCTTTTGGTTCCGGGAGCTTAGTCTGCAGTCAATTCACCAGCCAACAAATTGAAAGTATGGGAACGATTTACCTCAAAACTGACTGTAAGGACTCATACCCCGCCGGGAAACGGATTGTTCCCGGCGGGTGTCAAAAAAATGCAGTTACTTGATATCGACCTGGGCGCCGACTTCTTCGAGCTTGGCTTTGGCCTTCATGGCCTCGTCCTTGGACAGGCCCTCTTTCACCTTGGCCGGAGCGCTCTCGACGAGGTCTTTGGCTTCCTTCAGGCCGAGGCTGGTGAGCTCGCGGACGACCTTGATGACCTGGATTTTCTTGTCCCCGGCCGTCGTCAGCACGACATCGAATTCCGTCTGCTCTTCTTCCACAGCAGCCGCGCCGCCGCCGGCCATCATGCCCGGCATCATGGCCATCGGAGCCGCCGCGGTAACGCCAAACTTCTCCTGGATGGCCTTCGACAGGTCAGCCAGGTCCATTGCCGTCAGGACGGCAATCTTGTCGACGATTTCGTCAATTGCGGGGTTCGCCACGGTAAGTACCTCTTACGTTTGATTTAAAGTTACTCGTTCTAATCTCTATATTGATGCGGTGCGGGCGACTGCAACCTGCCGCCGTCACCTAGCCGTCTGTCTTCCGCTTGTCCGCCAGCGCATCGACCGACCCGACCAGCTTGCGGAAGAATCCGTCGATTGAACCGACCAACTCGACCAGCGGAGCCTCGACGGCGGCCGCGACCTGCGATAGCAACTGCTCGCGCGACGGCAACTCGGAAAACGCCTTGAGGTTCTCCGCCGCATACACTTTGTCCGCCACCACGAACACCTTCGTCCGCGGCAGCTCCTTTTCCTTGAACATGTCGTGCAGCACCTTGGCGGTCGCCACCGGATCGTCTTCGCAGAAGGCGATCGCAGTCGGGCCGTTCAGGAACGGGTCGATACCCTCGACTCCGGCCTGGTGTGCAGCGAGTTTCAGAAGCGTGTTCTTGGCCACGACGAACTTCACATTCTGCTTGCGCAGGTTGCGCCGCAGCGTCGTCACAGTGGCCACGTTCAGCCCCTGGTAATCCGTCACGAAAAAGGAATCCGCCTCGTCGAACAGCTTTTTCATCTCCGCGACGGCGGTGATTTTCTCCGGTTTCGGCATGAAATCTACTCCTTTCCCGTCACTTCTTGAGGTCCGCTATGAGCGTGCTGTGATCGAGCTTGATTCCGGGGCCCATGGTCGAACAGAGAGAACAGCTGAGGAGATACGTCCCCTTGGCCGATGCCGGCTTCGCCCGCATCACGGCCCCGAGGAATGTCTCCACGTTCTCCTTGATTTGACCGGGATCGAATGACACCTTGCCGACCGACACGGCCACGTTGGCCTGGCGATCGACGCGGAACTCAATTCGACCGGCTTTCAGCTCCTTGACTGCCCGCCCGAGGTCCATCGTCACGGTCCCGGTTTTCGGGTTGGGCATCAAACCGCGCGGACCGAGCACTTTGCCCAGCGGCCCCAGGACGCGCATCATGTCCGGTGTGGCCACGGCCACATCGAAATCCATGAAGCCGCCTTTGACCTTTTCGGCGAGATCTTCGGCGCCGACGATGTCGGCTCCGGCCGCCCGGGCCTCTTCCGCTTTCTCGCCGGCCGCAAACACCGCTATGCGAATCTTCTTGCCCGTGCCGTGCGGCAGCGCCACCGTGCCACGGACCATCTGATCGGCATGTTTGGGGTTTACTCCCAACCGGATCGCCACCTCCACCGACTCGTCGAATTTCGCGAAGGCATTGCCCTTCATGATCGAAATCGCCTCATCGAGGTTGTAGCGGCGGTTGCGGTCGACTTTCTCGCGGGCTACTGCATACTTCTTGGAACGTTTCATGTATCCTATTCTCCCCGAATGCGCCTCAGGGGACGCAACAGGTGTTAACGAATATCAGCAGAGACGACGTCTCTACTGCTTGATGTCAATACCCATGGAACGGGCCGTGCCGGCGACCATCTTCATCGCGGCCTCCACCGAAGCGGCGTTCAGATCGGCCATCTTCTGCTCGGCAATCTGCTTCACCTGCTCCAGCGTCACGCTCCCGACCTTGTCCCGGTTCGGAACAGCCGAACCCTTCGGCAGCTTGGCCGCCATGCGCAGCAGGGTCGAGGCCGGCGGCGTCTTCGTGATGAACGAAAACGACTTGTCGCTGTACACCGTGATAATCACCGGCGTCAGGATGCCTTTCCCGTCCTGCGTGCGGGCGTTGAACGCCTTGCAGAACTCCATGATGTTCACCCCGCGCTGACCCAGAGCGGGCCCAACCGGCGGCGCCGGATTGGCCTGGCCGGCCGGGATCTGGAGCTTGATTTCTCCGATTACTTTCTTTGCCACGGTCGCTACTGCTCCGATCTATCAGAATCTTCGTTACTTCTTCACCACTTCAACCTGGAGAAAGTCCAGCTCGACCGGGGTCGGTCGGCCGAAAATCGATACCATCACCTTCACCTTGCGGCGCTCCAGGTTGACCTCGCTGACCGTCCCCGAAAAGTCGGCGAACGGACCGTCGTTCACTTTCACCGGGTCGCCGGCCTGGAACGGAATCTCGGCCGCTTCTTCGGTCCGGCTGCGGTTGATCTGGCCGACAATACGCTCGACCTCTTTCTCCCGCAACGGACGCGGCTTGCCGCCGCTCCCGACGAAATTGGTAATGCCCGGCGTGGCCACCACCAGTTCCTGGGTCACCTTGTCCAGGTCCATCTGCACGAGGATATAGCTGGGGAGAAATTTCCGGGTCGAGGTCGACCGCTTCCCCTGCCGCATCTCGGTGACCTCTTCGGTCGGCACGAGAATATCCCCGAATTTCGACTCCAGTCCGGCATTGGCGATGGCCGATTCGAGATACCGCTTGGCCTTCGCTTCATGACCGGAGTAGGTGTGTACAACGTACCACGCCATGCCCATATTTCCCTTACGCTCCCGGCCCGCCAAAGATCGCCTGGACCACAAAGCTGAGCACCCGGTCGACAACACCGATGAACACCGCGAGCACCACCGACACAACCATCACCACGATCGTCGAACCGATGAGCTCATCCTTGGTCGGCCAGGTCACCTTGCGCAACTCGGCGTTGACCTCTTTGAGAAACTTGCTGAATTTTTCCAATGCAGCCACCTTATAAAAGTGCAGGCCAGGAGGGACTCGAACCCCCAACCGCCGGTTTTGGAGACCGGAACTCTACCAATTGAGCTACTGGCCTAGAAAACCGGCTGTTACCGTGTCTCTTTGTGCGGCGTGTGCTTATTGCACCACGCACAGAACTTGCGGTGCTCCACCCGCTCGGGGTGCAACCGCTTGTTCTTCTTCGTCGTGTAATTGCGGCGCTTGCACTCCTCGCACGCTAATGTAATCTGATCTCTCGGCATTCTTGTTTACTCTCTCTATGGACTACTGGATGATTTCGGCGACGACGCCGGCACCGACGGTGCGGCCCCCTTCGCGAATCGCAAAGCGCAGTTCCTTCTCCATCGCGATCGGCGTGATCAACTCCACCGTCATGGCCACGTTGTCCCCCGGCATGACCATCTCGATCCCGTCAGGCAACGTCGCGATGCCCGTCACGTCCGTCGTCCGGAAGTAAAACTGCGGCCGGTACCCCGTGAAAAACGGCGTGTGGCGGCCACCCTCTTCCTTGCTCAGAACGTACACCTCGGCCTTGA
>JBGSIV010000042.1:0-4088 GCA_041742355.1 Candidatus Zixiibacteriota bacterium | reverse complement strand
ACAAAACTGATTCGTTCATCACGCATGGTCGCTGTCCTAAACGGCATATCCTGGCTCCTCTGTAAGTAACCCAAGATAGCCAACCTGTATACCATGTCTTGAAAGAACATGTATACTATGTCATGATAGCGTACAGACAAGCCCCGCCCCTACGCGGCATGAGAAGACTAGCATCGTCGCGCAGAGTCGGTACGTGCGCGGGTCGGCAGGGCACGGGGTCAGGTCAGTGTCAAATCCCTCGAGGCGATGGGTGTCGATCGGAGGGCACAGGTAGAGTCGCGTTCGGAGAGAAAGTAAGCGATGGTAGAAGGGATTTGACCTACAACTGAAGTGTCAGGCGGGGTCGCCTGACACCACAGATCGCGGCCGATGTGGACATCGGCCGCGCACGGGCGAGACCACGCACGGACACGCGGGGCGGTCGGTGGCACGAGAGGACCGCGTGTCCGTGGCACGTAAGGACGGCGTGTCTGCAGAACAGGGACGGGGGGATGACGTTCGGCGTTAAACATGGACGAATCGGGCGACGTCCGTATATTTCAAGGAGTGGCATTTTCATGCTCAGTCAATTCTGTCCGCCGACGGCAGCTCGGCCGGACGGAGCACGTGTCGGAGGGGTTTATGCGACGGATCATCTCGTGCGAAGTTCTCTGTGCTATCGCGCTACTGGCGGTCCTGCCGGGCGCAGTGAGTGCGGCGCCGGCACTGGAGCCGGATTGGTTGGTCACGGTGCCGGGACTTCAGAGGGGGATTTCAGCAGTAGTCCTTCGTGATGTCAACGCCGACGGAATCCCGGAGATTTTCGCGACCGACGGGGTACGGGTGGTTCTGTACGATGCAGGGAATGACACGACGCTCTTCGAGTACGACTTTCCGTCGGAGTGGGATATCGAGCGGGTGCTGGCGGCGGATGTGAACCGGGACGCTGCGGTGGATATCGTGGTGGGAGGGTATACAGACGGGGAGTGGGAAGGTCAGGACGTAATCGTGGCGGCATTTGATGGGAGTTCCGGGTTCCAGCAGATTGACTCCATGCGCCATGTGATGCCGGTTTCCTGGACGTATGGTCTCGGAGAGTCACTCAAGGAACTGACGTCGGCGGATTTCGATTTCGACGGTGAGCCGGAGTTGCTGGTGGCATTTGATTCCACTTACGGGGGTGGTTCGGTGGGTTGGACGCGCGGGGTTACATTCTGCTTCGATTCCTTTCCGGATCAGGTGGCGTTCCACTGCGGGGAGCTGGTCAGCCAAATGAGCCCATTCACATCCGCCACGGTCGATTCACTAATAGTAGGGGTGAGACATCAGAACAGCTTCACCGAAGTGGGCGTTGATCAAATCTATATCAGCGGCGCGCCCAGCACATTCGGCCCGCTCGGGGTGCCGGGCGAAGTGATGCCGGCCGGCAGTGCCCTCTGCAATCCGGAGCCCTACTACGACGCCATGACGCATCAACGCACCACCTACTCCTGGTGCGCCGGGGATATTCTCGAGTCCACCCCCGAGGCGGAGGTTGTATCTTCGCAGAGAGCGAGCGAAGACTGCACGCCTCCTGCGGAGGGCTCGAGTGATGTTACCCGGGTGCTGGCGATGCACCGTTTGATCAGCCGGGATTCGGTGGAACTGGTGTGGAGCCGCGAGGTACCGCAGGCATACTGGAACCTGCTGTGGCTGCCGGGGCATCCGGGGGAGTTCTTCGGGATGCGAGGGCTTGCGGTGGTGCGTTTGGCCGGGATCGACGGCTCGGAGATCGGGCGAGGGACTGAGTTGCCGCCGGGCGGGTATTTCTGGGCGAAGCCGTACGCAGACAGCATCCCGCGCCTGGTCGGGTACAGCGGAAACGAAGTGGCGATGTACACGCTCGAAGAAGCGCTGGATGTGGATAATGCTGGTGAGACGATAGTGCCGCGGGGGATCGAGCTGCTGCAGAATTACCCGAACCCGTTTAATCCGTCGACGACGATCAGGTTTGGGTTGTCGGAGCAAGGCCGGGTACGGCTGGTGGTGCAGAATGTGCTCGGGCAGGAAGTGCGGCGGTTGATCGATGGGGAGCTGTCGGCCGGAGCGCACGAGGTGCAATGGGATGGGAGGAGTGAGGCCGGAGTCGAGGTGGCCTCGGGAGTGTACGTGTACCGGTTGGTGACGCCCGAGGGGGAAGCGAGTCGGAAGATGGTGTTGATGCGGTAGGGGGATGCGCCGCAGATGAGGGGATCGGTCAAGCGCGAAGCGAAGAAAGTGGGCGGGGCGAGCTCTGGGCGGGTAAGCCCGCTCCAGCGGGTGATGGCGTTGGGGTTGATTCCATAGGTAGGATTCGGATATTTCTGGGGGGCGTCCGTGTCCCGCCCGGGTGTCAGACCTCATCGCCCGACGCCACGCAAAGACACGCCGCGGTGACTGGAGCGCAAAGACGCCTCTCCCCCATTACCCACCAGGTGCGAAATTTGCGCCGGAGCCGTACTGTAAGAAACAGATTGACATCCGGTTAGCGAAGTGCTATGCTGGGTCAGGCAGGGATAGAACAGGAGGTTCGCCATGCCCTGCAACGATCCCCTCTCTTGCTCACCGCGATTTGAACAGACGTCCGTACAACAGGTTTCCTCACAGTTGACGATTGGCGCCCAATTGTCGGGAGTAAGGCGTTTGTACACAAGCTATTGGAAAACATGCAGGGGTGGCGGGACCGTTCCGCAGCGGACGGTTGTGCCCGGATTCTGGTGCGATAATCAGCTTTGTTCATAAACCACTCTCAACCAAGGAGTAGAACCATGAAACGCGTACTGTGTGTCCTGATTGTGGCGGTGCTTCTGTTCGCCACGACCTGGAGCAGTGTCTCGGCCCGACAGAACCCGTTAGGATGGAAGCCGATCGAACGGGACAACGGTGATGACCATACCTGGGGTGGCGAACAGCGGGTTACCACCGACGATCCGGCCCCGATTCAGGTTGGAGGAGGTACCTCTTACTCGATCACGGGTCTGGTACAGCTGGACAGTTTCCTCTTGAAGTTGTTCACCCGGTACTGGCTGGCCGAGCTGCCGACCACGGGTGAGACGACGATTACGTCCGGTGGGACGACAACGTATCACACGACGCCAGGGGGAACCACCGGATCGGAAACCGGGGCCGGAAACACTTCAGCTAACTAAAAGGGTGCGAATCTATGAGAAGCGGATTTGACAATGCCAGTGCAATCCTCGACGCGGCGGCGCACTACCTTGAGTCGCTGATCGCATCGCGGGATTTTGCCGGCGCTGTCAAGTACTACGAGAGTCTTCGTAGTGAACTTGATGCAGCCGAGGGTCAGGCGGCGGGGACGATCCTGCGTTTGGCCTCGCGGGCGCATGCTTCTTTGGCTTCGTACCCGACGGCTCTACGGCTGGCCCGCAGGGCGCAGGCGATCCATGCGGAGCGCGGCGATACTGTGGAGCTGGCGGAGACGTTTTTGGCGGTCGCCGAGATCCTTCGGGATATGGGCGAGCGCAAGGAAGCCGAGAAAGCATTTCGTGACGCCGAGTCGATTTTCCGGCGAAACGATTGCCCCGAGGGCCAGAGCCGGGCGTTGAACCTCCTGGCGGGTCTGTTTTACAGGCAGAATGATTACCGCAATTCCCTGACAGTCCTGATGGATGCGATCGGGATTGCGAAGCGGTTGGGCGACCGAAAGAAGCTCGCGTTCATGATGGGCAATATCGGTCGTATCCAGACGTTCCTCGGCGATTTTGCCGAGGCGCGCAAACATCTGGAAATCAATATCAGCCTTTCGGAAGAACTGGGTCACACGCTGGAAGTGGCGCGGGCGTCGATTGCGCTCGGGTATGTGTGTATCCAGGAAGGGGAGTATGCCGGGGCTGAGGCGGCGCTGAACAAGGCGTCGGCGTGTCTGAAGCGTGAAGCCAGCCCGCGGGATGAGGTCATTCTGCGGACGTACTACGGCGAGCTGTACTACCGCAGCGATCGCCTGGTCGACGCGGCGCGGGTCCTTGAGGACGCGCTGGGCCGGGCTGAGGCGATTGCGCCGGAAACGACGCTGGTGGGTCGGGTGCTTCGCCACCTGGCCGAAACGGCGCTTCGGGCGGGGAACGACCGTC
>JBGSIV010000041.1:0-6298 GCA_041742355.1 Candidatus Zixiibacteriota bacterium | reverse complement strand
CAGCGGGGCGACGTACAAGACATCCAGTTCGGTTACGATCTTCCCGCCCACCTTCACCGAGCAGGGGACAGTCCGCTACCAGCGCACGACCAGTGACCAGACGGTCACCGACCGGGACTACCAGTCGGTGGAGTTCAGCTTCGGGGCCGAGACGGCCCGGAAGCTCTGGGACCTGGCGGCCGATCGGATAGTCGATGGCAGCCTGACGACGAACAACGACGCCCAGGCAGTGCTAACGGCAGGCGTCCCCCGCACGCTGCGAGTCGACAGCCTGCTCCGGCTCACCAGTGGTATTCTCGACGTGAGTGATCCAGAAGTTTCGTTGGTTCTTGCCGACGGCGCACTGGTGCGAAGAGCCACCGGGAGCTTAAGCGGTGTGCCCACCTGCCTGGGGGTTGTGGATGTGGAGTACACAAGCACGATGGATTCGGTGGTGACGGGATCCGAATTGCCGGCTGGTGCCGTACGCAACTTATCGATTCTGGGGAACAAGGGGGTTCGTTTGGGGGGAAATGTGACGGTCGGGGGGACGTTGCTGGTGGCCGATACGGGGTTGTCCACGGGGAGCTCGGCGGTGACCCTGGGTTCGTCGGGTTTGCTGGATGAGACAGCCGGCTGGCCGGTGGACGGGGTAGTGCAGACGACACGGCCGATCAGCAGCGGGGTGCTGGAAGAGTTTGGGAACCTGGGTCTGGCGGTGACACCTTCGGCGGGGGTAAGCGGGAGCGTACTGGTGGTGCGGACAAGTGGCAGCGTGGTAGGGGGGAGCGGCGTGATCAGCATCGCCCGGTCATTCGTGGTGAGCGGGGGCAGCCCGGCCGGGTGGACGGGCAGCCTGGTGCTGGCCTACAGTGAGAGTGAGCTCAACGGGCTGGCCGAAGCCGGCCTGCAGGCCTTCTGGTCCTCCGACGGGACGAACTGGACGGCTCGCGGGGGGACAATTGACGTCTCGGCCAACACGGTGACGATAGCGACCCCGGTGGCTATTCCCGGCCAGTGGACTTTGGGGCTACCGGGTGGCTGCTGTGTCAACCGGGGGGACATGAATGATGACAACAAGGTCATCGTGTCGGATCTGACGTACCTGGTGAGCTTCCTCTTCAAGGCGGGCCCGGCGCCGGTCTGTGCGGCGCACGGGGATGTCAACAACGACGGCAAGACGATCGTGTCGGATCTGACCTACCTGGTGAACTTCCTCTTTAAAGGCGGACCCGCGCCGGCTGGATGCTGATGGTCAAACATAAGGAAGGCGCTCATAACTCCTGGCCGGTCAGGTTTCTTCAGACCGGTCAGGCGTGCGAAAATAGCCCAAGGAGGCGGGCTGTTCTAACACGAAACGGAACATCCGACGGTCGGCTCTCTCCGTAACCACTTGTCAAACAGTGCCTCACGGGTTGGCACGCCATTTGATTATCTATAATGGAAGTAGTTGATCTGAAGTGTGCCGGCAGAGTCAATGGCAGTCACGCCGTCCGCCGATAGTCCTCCGGCAGCCCTCGTGTGATCCCGTTCCCTGCCACACGCTCGATGTGTACCCGCTCTTTCAATCATGGCAAGAGTTAATGACAATAAGCAGTCCCTGTGAATCCCTTGGAGGTGGCACCATGAAGTTTTTGGGAATGGTAGTTTGCTTGTGCACGATTCTGCTTATCGGCTCCGCCGAGGCGCAGGTCGTGTCTATTTCGTCCGGCTCGTGGAGTTCGGACACGACCTGGGCCGGAGGAGTGGTGCCGACGCTGGCTGACGATGTGCAGATCAGTTCGGGTCACACGATTGATGTCTCAGATACGCTGGCGTATGCCCACAGTGTGAGTTTTGCCGATACATCGTGTCATATCGACATGGATTCGACGAGCCGCCTGATGTTGACGGGGAACTTCACACTGGCAGACACGAATCATAACGTCTTTGCGCCAGGCTGGTCGCCGGAAAACGCCTACCTCTGGTTTGTCGGTGGGGAAACCCAGACACTCGCTGGCTGGAATCCAGCCAGAGGGTCGACTTCGTTTCGCAATGTCGTGGTGGCAAAGGACTCGGCGACGGTGCTGACGACGGGCGGAACGGGCATGCGCTTGGGTTTGCAGAACACCTTTGACGTGATTAGCGGCACCTTCGTGCTCGGTTTCGGTGATGACCTGGAGTGTCGCTGGACACAGTCGGCCGTCTACACATCAGACCAGCAACTGCACATTACCGTACATCCCGGAGCGGAATTTCTTCTGGATGGCGGGGCCGATTACCACCACATGTGGGCTGGAAGCGGAGGAATCAGGATAGGCGGTTTCACGGTTTACGGCCGGCTCGATTTGGCTCAGGCGAGCTCACTGGACTTGAACATCGACTCGATGTATGTCGGTGCCGGGGGCGTTGTGGAGCTTGGCATAGGGCTCTGGAGCTCAGCTTCGGGTGCCAAGTTCAATCCGCGGGTGATCGTGGTTGATTCCGCCGGTGTGCTTTACTGCCAGACCTACTCCCCAATCTGGCTGGATCCGGCCGCGACAGTGACAGTACTGCCGAATGGGCAATTCAAGACCAGTAGCCGCGAGACAGTCTTTCCCCCAGTATTCGATAATCAGGGCTCAGTACGTTACCAGCGCAATACGCTTTCGGATCCTGTAGATCAGACCGTATTCGACAGTGACTACAACAGTCTCGAACTGAGCTTCTCAATCGATGGCGCTGCCCGTAAGACTTGGGACTTGACGGGCAACCGGATTGTGGCTGACAGTCTCAGTATCAACAACAGCGCGCTGGCGGAAATCACGGCTGCGAGCCCCCAGAGTGTGACCGTGGAAAACGTTCTGCGTCTCACCAGCGGGCAGTTGAATGTCAGTGATCCGGAGCTGGATCTCGTCCTTGCAGACAACGCGACGATTTCGCGGGCGACCGGATCGCTGCTGGGTACGCCCTCCTTTGCCGGCAAAGTTACCGTTCGTTACACCAGCTCGGTGTCTTCGGTCACGACCGGACCAGAGCTGCCCGCGGGCGCCAACGAGCTCGATACTTTAGTTATCTTCACACCAGATCAATCGGTGACGCTGGGCAGCGATGCCCGAATCAACGGGGCGCTGACACTGTCTTCGGGGATTTTTGATAACGACGGACCTGACGGAGACTTCAGCCTGGTATTCGCCGACGGCGCCGCGATTCGCCGCGCGACCGGAGTGATGACCACTGCGCCGGTGTGCGAGGGTGTACTGGATCTCGAATATATCAGCACTATCGACTCGGTTGTCACCGGCGTTGAGATTCCGGCTAGTGCCTTACGCAACCTCTCGATTCTGGGTAACAAGGGAGTTCGTTTGGGCGGTAACGTGACGGTGGGAGGGACGTTGCTGGTTGCCGATTCGGGGCTGTCAACCGGCAGCTATGCGGTGACCCTGGGCGGGGCGGGTTTGCTGGATGAGACAGCCGGTTTCCCGGTGGAAGGGGTAGTGCAGACGACACGGCCGATCAGCAGCGGGGTGCTCCAGGAGTTCGGGAATCTGGGGCTGGCAGTGACTCCCTCGGCGGGGAGCAGCGGGAACGTGACGGTGGTGCGCACGAGCGGAAGCGTCGTAGGGGGGAGCGGGGTGAGCAGTATCGCCCGGTCATTTGTGGTGAGCGGGGGGAGTCCGAGCGGGTGGACGGGGAGCGTGGTGCTGGCCTACAGCGAACGGGAGCTCAACGGGCTGGCCGAAGCCGACCTGCAGGCTTTCTGGTCCTCCGACGGGACGAGCTGGTCGGCTCGCGGGGGGACCGTCGACGTCTCGGCCAACACGGTGACGATCTCAACCCCGGTGGCCGTTGGCGGGCACTGGACGCTGGGGACGGCTTCCGGCTGCTGCGTCCGGCGGGGGGACGTCAACAACGACGCCAAAGTGATCGTGTCGGACCTGACGTACCTGGTGAGCTTCCTCTTCAAGGCGGGCCCGGCGCCGGTCTGTGCGGCGCACGGGGATGTCAACAACGACGGCAAGACGATCGTGTCGGATCTGACCTACCTGGTGAATTTTCTCTTCAAGGCAGGATCGGCTCCAGCCGGGTGCTGACCAAAGGGATCCGCGATTTCATGTGTATGAGTTCTTTCAACTGCCGGTGGCTGATGTGCCACCGGCAGTCTTTGACAGCAGTGCTCCTTTGCGGGTCTGTCTTAATGCTGTTGTGCGGCCGTCTCATGACCGGAGCGGCTACGGTGAAGGCAGTGTCTCCCGAAATCGCGCCGACTCTTCCCGACGCCATGATCGAAAAAGACTCGTTAACGATTCTGATAACCGATTCCGGGCTGGGAGGACTCGGCGCTGTAGCTCAGCTTGAGGCCAATCTACGGCGGGATCGTTCCTTCTCCTCCGTGCGATTGGTCTTCTGTAATGCCCTGGCTGATCTGAATTACCAGTACAATCAGATGTCGGGGCCGGAAGAGAAGGCCCGGGTGTTCGACGCCGCCCTGCGGGGGATGGCGGCGACATACAAGCCCGATATCATCCTCGTCGCATGCAACACGCTTTCGGTGATATACCCGCTCACCCGGTTTGCGCGGGAATCCGAAATCCCGGTGGTGGGTATTGTCGGTTTTGGAGTAGATGTGCTCTACCGCCAACTTGCCGCAGACAGCTTCGGCGTTGGGATAATTCTCGGCACCGCGACTACGATCAGCCAGGGGAGTCATCGCGACAGTCTCCTCAGCCTTGGGATACCGTCGGATCGGTTAGTGACACAGGCATGCCCCATGCTCGAAGGGGAGATTCAGTCGGCGCCGGAGAGTGACTTGGTGCGCATGATGATCGAAATGTACGCACAGGAAGCTCTGGCTCAAGTCAAGTTGTCGGCTGAGAGCAGACTGTACATCGGCTTATGCTGCACGCACTATGGATATGTGCAGGATGTGTTCGAAGAAGTATTCAGGGAGATTTCCGGACGCCGCGTGAGCGCACTTGATCCCAACGAACTCATGAGCAGCATGTTCAGCCGGGCGGATCTCGCCGGGCGATTTGACTCCACGAAAATGCTGGTGGAGGTTGCGTCGCGCGCACCGCTGACGGAGGACGAAGTGCGTTCGGTCTCGGCGTTGTTGCGACCGATTTCGCCCGCAGTTGCCGATGCGCTGGAGCAGTTCACCTTGAACCCGATGCTCTTCACACCGTAGCCGGTCGTTCTTGAGGCAAGGATCGTGTTCTTGAGGCGAAGACCGCTTTCCTGAAGTCAGGATCCTCGCGGATTCTGATGATGCCGATGTCAGACGCAACCACAGCAACGGCCGGTCTTTCTATCACCTTTCTAACAACCCAGTCTAGAACACCCTGAAATAATGAACAACATCGGGCAATAATCACTGCCGTAAGTCTCTGCTATTTCTGCAGGATACCGCCCAGTGCTTTCTGGTGTTAGGCCTTTAGGCTCCACTGCGGTGGAACGTTTGCGGACTGCAGGGTAGACGACAAGAGGCGGGCTTGATGGCCCGCCTCTCCCAAAGAGTCCCCTCTGACTCTCGTGCAACTGCTACTTGAGCAGGAGCATCTTCTTCGTATCGGTGTACGTCCCGGCCTCGAGGCGATACAGGTAGACACCACTGGACTGGTTCGAGGCGTCCCAGGTGACCGTGTGGTTACCGGCGTCGAGGCGGCCTGAGAACAGGGTGGCTACGTTCTGGCCGAGCATATTGAATACCTCCAGCCTGACCTCCCCGGCATTGGGCAGTGAGAAGCTGATCTCGGTGGTCGGGTTGAAGGGGTTGGGGAAGTTCTGGTTGAGCGCGAACGCCACCGGAAGCGGAGCCGTCGCACTGGCCGCCGGAGTCAGAAGGACGTCCCGGTGGCTCAGATCTGAACCGTAAGCCTCGACCACTGTCCACTCACCGGGGATGCGGATGATGTCATGACTGCCGGATTCGATGACCGCGTCCCCCTCGAGGTCGAGCAGGCCGATAGTCGTAGTGCCGTCGATGAGCTCCAGGCGGCTGTCGATCAGGCTGATCGGGGTCGGGATGCCTGTGCCTCCGAGTGTGACCTGGAGACCGCGGAGGGAGGCATCGGCGCTGAGGGTGAGCGTCGTCTGCATCCCATCAAAGGAAGCGGTCAGCAGGCCGCCGGGGGCCAGTTTTCCGGCGAGCTGGTTGACCGGACCGCAAATCGGCGCGGGGCCGCCCTTAAACAGGAAGCTGACGAGGTAGGTCAGATCACTGATCTTCACGTCGCCACTGCCGTTACAATCAGCGCTTGAATACACGCACGGCGCCGGTCCGGACTTGAATAGAAAAGTTACGAAGCCAGTGAGATCGGAGACATTGACCTGTCCGTCATCATTCATATCGCCGGGGATG
>JBGSIV010000040.1:0-48523 GCA_041742355.1 Candidatus Zixiibacteriota bacterium | reverse complement strand
CCTGACGTACCTGGTGACCTTCCTGTTCCGCACCGGTCCGCCGCCGGCTATCCCGGCTGCCGCCGACTGCAATGGTCAGGGGGGCGACATCATCAACGTGGCCGATCTGACGTACCTGGTCAACTTCCTGTTCAAGACCGGTCCCGCTCCCATCTGCCACTGAACACACGTCAAACAGACTCCCCCCCTCTCCCCACCCCCACCGGGTGGGGAGAGGTACTGGGGATGATTCAGCTTCGTCTCTGGAATGCCCGGCTTATACTGAGCGCAGTGTCGAAGCCCCTTTCGCAGCTCTTCGCCTTCTCGATCACGGTTGGTTTGGAGGACACGTTGATACGTTGCGGCGTGCTCACTCCAAAGTAGGTGTTTCGATGGAGATGGGGGGCATCAGACTGCCCTCAGGAAGACGTCTATGGACAAGGGTGAAGTCTCCAAGTCAAGCCTTACTGCTCCCACGGTATTCGCGCCGCCCCCTGGCACCTGAGTCAAGCGTATTGGCTTGGTTAAACTGCCGACAGCAAGGGGAGTAATTCCATCGTGGAGACTGATCGAGTCTGCATTGTACGAATACCCACAATTGGGTTCTGATCACGGCCCCCCTGGCTTGGTTCTCTCACCTTCGGCTATTCAGCCAATTGGAAGGGATTTTAGGGTGCGCGGATGACACAGCGAAGCGCATGTCTGTGCCGTTATCCAAAATGTCGCTAATCCCTGCGCGCTACTATCTATGCTCGGATACGCTGGGCCGGGGCGGGTTGACGGAAGTGCACTCACCCACACAGTCACCATGAGTCAACAGAGACAACCGGTCTCTCAACTCCCCCGATCTATCCCGCCGGGCGGCGCCGAAGGAACACACCTCGTATCGCTCCAGAGAAGATGCAAAACCGTCCCCGCGCCCCCTGGGATCCACGCTTCAGGTTACAACGCTTGGGGCCACAACGCTCCGGGTACCGCGCTGTCAGCAGAACAGATCATCACAAGCACGTCGCGCAGTCCATGACCCCGTAGCGGAAGAGGTAGTTGACGAACAGGGTGAGATCGTTCACCAGAACGGCACCGCTGCAATTCGTGTCCCCAGCCGCCATCGGGTTCGATGCCGGGCCATTCCGAAAGAGGTAGTCAACCATGTACGTCAGGTCGGATATATTCACCCGGTTGTCGGCGTTCAAATCGCCCAGGAACTGGCAAACCTTAAGCCAGCAGCCATCGACTTCAGCCGAAATCGGCTGATTGAAACGGTCGCGAAGTTTCAGTCCCGCGATGGTGACATCGGTTGCGCCGAAGTGAACGGTATTCATGCGGATTACCAGAAGTTCACCCGGTCCGCTCACCGTCTGGCTGTCGGTGAGGACAAGGATGTCAACTGACAGGCGGCTCGAATCGGTCCACAGATAGTTCCACAGGAATGTGGCGGTATCGTTGTCGACAAAGGTGCTGCCGAGCATTACGGATGTATCAGTGGGATCATCCGCCGGCGCTATGACCGTGCCGCCGGTATTCATGTCGAAGTCGAAGTGGAAGCCCTTTACACCGGTCAGCGCGCTGTTGCAGTAGACGGTAATGGTAGTGAACGTGTCGCGCTGGGTATAGGTCGTCTCCGGGGCCATCCAGATCGAAGCCACTTGCGCCTGAACGGTGGTCGCAAAAACGGTGGCGAGGGCCAGGATTATGTAGAGTATCCGAATCATATTGCTATTCTCCTTGGTTGCACGGATCGCACGGAGGAAGTCCGTCGCGGAACAGGTAACTGACCAGGTAGGTGAGGTCGGCCACGTTGACAGAGAGATCGCAGTTGACGTCGGCATTCAAGTACAACGGGATCGGCGCTGTCCCACCGCGGAACAGGTAAGAAACCAGGTAGGTGAGGTCGGCCACGTTGATGCCGGGCTTGCCGTCCATATTGCCCGGCATGAATCCCTCCGGCAAGGGGCAGACATACACCAGGCCGTCGGTCGCGCCGCATGGAATCAGCTGCCCGAGCCCGACATTGTTCTCCAGGCGGTAGGAGTAGAACTCGACCGGGCTGATCCCGCTCTGCAGGGCGGTGAAGCGGATCCTGGCCAACTGGTTTGGACCGTCAATGTGCGGCGGCTGCGTGTAGAACGCCGAGAACAGATCGTGATACTGCTCCCCGGAGATTGGATCGAGCGAGTCCTTGTAGAAAAAGCTGTGGCCGGAGTACTTCAGGGCGATCGAGTCCCAGGCGCGGCTCGGCACGATCGTATCGAGGTGCAGAATCGACCGGTCATACTGAAGTCGAACGCGGTAGTAGTGGACCAGCGAAATGCCGCTGTCAATCGACACGTAAACGCTCAGCGTATCTCCCGCGGCCACCGCTGCGATCGGCGGACTGAAGTAAACCCGTTCGTCTGTGGCGGCGCTGCCCGATGGCCCGAGGGCCGCCAGCAGGAGGAGGAGCGTCAAGAAATCTCGAAGTATGCTTGCCATGATGCAACCTCTCAGAGTGCTTAACGGGGGAGGCGCCGACTGTCCGGGTCGGCGCCTCCCGCCTCTAGTGCCGATGCTCCTGTTTACTTCAGCATCATCATCTTGCGGGTTTCAGTGTAGCTTCCCGCCGTAATCCGGTACAGGTAGACCCCGCTGGAAACACGGGATCCCGATGCATCCTGGCTGTCCCACGTCGCCGAGTGAAGCCCGGCCTCTTCGAAGCGGTCAACCAGCGTGCAGACATGCTGTCCGAGCAGGTTGAATACCTCGAGGCGGACCTGGCCGCTGACCGGCAGGCTGTACTCGATCGTGGTCGACGGATTGAATGGGTTCGGGAAGTTCTGCTCAAGGGCGAAGGATATCGGGATGAGCCCCGGAGACGACTCCACCACGGCCAGCGCCTCGACCGGGGCATTGCTCCGATCGCGCACCGTGACCTCGGTCAGGCTGATTACCGGGGTGCTCCCATCCTGAGTCGCAAAGGCCAGCGTCGCCAATGGCCCGCTGCCGATGATCGTCCGATCCTGGCCCATGAGAATGAAGTCGAACGTCACGTGGTCGGATGCGACCATCGTTTTGGCCAGGTAGGGCTGATCGAAGGCGCGCACGGCATCGGACAGGGTCGCGCCGGCAAAGGACGTTCCCGGAGCCAACGAGACGACAACGTGAAGGCCCTTCACCTCGCCGCTGTTGTTGACCAGGGCCAGCGTGTAGCCGTTATCGCCGGGTGACAACGTCACAGCGAGCGGGCCGCTAACCGCCTGGTTATCGAACAACGAGGCCGGTTTCAGGAGCGGATTCACGATGTCGAAGTTGATGGCGAAGAGGATACCGTCCTCGAAATTGATTGAGTCATCCGGAACCGGTATGTCTTTCGCCCCGCCCGGCGTGGTCGGACCGAAATCCAGCAGCGAGCTGAAGTTCGCGTCCCCTTCGGCCGTTCCGTACACGATTGTCAGAGGATTGAGATCCTCGGCGAAGACATAGCCGTCATAGTCGCCCACTCCTCCGCCGCCGGCGACATCGCCGATCCAATAGGAGGTCGACCGGGCTGTGGCCGGAGCGGACACGTTCCCCGCTGCGTCGACAGTGAAGGCGGCGTAGTGGTAGATGTCCCGCGTCGCATTCGACAGATCGAGAACGTCGACATGCGCGACTCCGGTCGTCGTGACTACGAGGTCACCCGTGGCGAGGTTGGCCGGGTAGGGCCCCTCGGGTGCGCCATTCAGCGAGCCGTACTCAGGATACCCATGACCTGCGGCGTTCCAGTCTGTCCGCATGATAACGGTACGATCGAAATCGCTCGCGGCGTTGTTCCACGAGAGCCTCACCTTGTTGTGACCGGGAGCCGCGACCAGATTGGTCGGCGACAGCGGAGCCGTCACGTCCTTGGTGAAGCACCAGGTGTAGGTGCACGAGTCGGCATTGGCTCGGCCGGCATCGTCGGTCACCTTGAACCGAATGCAGTGAGAAGCTTCAGTCAGGCCGTTAAACACCGCCGCAGGCAATGTCCAGTTGGCGGCGTACGCCGCGCCGGACAGACCGGAGGCGATTACTGACCACGACCCGGCATCACAACCGTCGACCTGATAGTAGATCGCGTCGAGGTCGCAGTTCTCCGCGGCCTGGAGGGCAAGGACCGGGGGAACATTGTAGTAGCCGCCCGCCGCTGTGGTAGTGGCAATCGACGGGTCACTGCAATCGACGGTTACCGCGATTGGCAGGGCCGGCGGAGTCGGAATGGCGACATTGGCCGTGTCGCGGAGATCCGCCGAGATCATACGGATCTGATCGGCCGTGCAGATGTCGTTGTTCGCCGCCATGTTGATGGTGTACATCGTCGCCGGGCCGTCGAGCCAGCCTGTTTTCACGATGAACGGGATGTACACCGTGTCATAGCCGATGCCATCGGACGACTGGCTGATTGGCAGCAGCTGGTAGTTGGCGTCGGCAACCACCGCGTTCACGAACGAGAGCTGCGCCGGGAATTCGATGGCGATGTTGGCGCCTTCGAGGCCGAGCAGCGCCGAGGACGCTTCAACATTGAAGGAGATGTTGCCCGGGCAGTAGTGGAGGATGTTGTCGGTGCTGAACTGTACGCCGGAGGAAATCCAGGGGCAGTAGTCGAGCAGGCCGTCGGCCGTATCGCCCAGGGACGGCATGAGTTCCGCAACCGCGTTGACCATATCGGCCGCGGAGAGGCAGACACCGATCGAGGCTTCCTGCGTTCCGCTGATGTCAGCAGGGCCATCGAACGAACCCCAGTAGTTCTCTTCGAACATCTGCGGTGCGATCGCGTTTGTGTACGCGCCGTAGATATTGCCCTCGATTATGTTCTGCGAGGCAGTCATGTCGACCGTGCTGCCGTTCTCGTACGCAACCAGCGCGATCTCCCAGTTCTTCAGCGTGCTGTTGGTTACCGTGACATTGGCATCGTCGCCCCATGACCAGGCCGCAATGCCGTAGCCGGTGTTGGCAGCGCCGGTGAGCGTTGCGCCGTCGATTACGACAGTGGTCGGCGCCACTTTGAGATCGGCGGTCGTCGCGAATTCGGCATCCACCGGAGCGATCGCTAGCGGAGCCTCGACCGCACTCTTGACTTCACCGTAGTCGCGTACCGAAATGCCTTCAGTACTGGCCACACCGGCAGTTTGCACCGTCAGGTCGCTGACAGCGCCGTTGGTTTCCTGGTAGATGACGCAGGCCTGCGAGTTGGTGACTTCGGTACCGATGATGTCAACCGGCGCACCCTGATACAGAAGAATGCCGGCAGCAACCCAGCTGGCGCCGATCCAGGCAAGGCCGTCGATCGAGCAGTCGGTAATCGAACCACCGGACCCGTAGCCCATCTGGATGCCGTTCTGTGCGGTGACCGAGGTCGGGCCCGCACCCTGAACGTCGCACCCGGTGACCGTCGCAGTAAGTCCGGCGCCGATAAGAGTGATACCGTTCTTCTGGAAAAGGTCGACCGTCACGCCCGTCATGTCAATTGCATACGGGCCACCGGTGTTGTTGTGGGCGTAGATGCCGTTGCCGTGCTGTGACCCGCTGAAAGGAGTATCGATAATTCGGGTGACATGGCAATCCGTTACCGATCCACCTGCATTCCAGAACCCAATCCCGACGAATCGGTAGTTGGCGTTCCCACGACCGAGCCCGTCGATAGTCAGATTGCTGAAATCGACATCGGCGTCGTGTACGTACAGAATGGGACGGTTATAGTTGGTCCCGGTCATGAAGTACGTGCCCAACGTAGGCGGCGCCTGGACGGTTGTGGTCGCCGCATCCTCGCCGATCAGCGAGATGTTCTTGGCAATTTCAACCTGTTCCTCGTAAGTGCCAGCCAGCACATTCACGTCGTCGCCGGGATCAGCGGCATCGACCGCAGCCTGAATGGTCCCGCCCGGAGAAACGTACAATTGCGTTTCATCCACGAGATCTTCGATGAACATGGCGACACCCGTGAAGTGACCGACCGGAGCCAAAGCCAGCACGGTCGTGGCGTCGTTCAGCGTCGGCACGAACCAGACGCGTACCATGCCGGGGGCGTCATCCTGAGTGCCGTGGACGACAAACCCGAAGTCCGCGGCCTGAACGGTCACATCGGCGCCGTCGAGAATGTCGGTGCTGTAGGTGATGATGGCGTCGCCCGCCGGCGGCACGCCCGGATTATTGTAGTCCCCCATTTCGAGCTGAAAGACGTTGGCGAACACATTGCTGCCCGAGAAGACGATCCCGCTCGTGCCGAGTGGCGTGTACCGTCCCCAGGTTGCCACACTGACGCCTTGCCAACCATTGCCACTCACTGTCAGATCCGTGACGGCAACGCCGTTGCAGTCGGTCAGCGCGAGTCCGTGGCCGCCGTTGTTGAGCGCCGCGATGTTGGTGAGCGTCAGATTGGAGGATCCGAGCATGTCGAAGCCGCTGCGGTAGCAGTCCTCAACCGTGACGTCCTCGATCACCACGCCGTCCACATCGGCCACCTTCAAACCATAGCGCGGCAGGGAGTTCGTGGGAGTGGCGTTGAGCGTGAAGCTCATGAGCGTCACGTTGTCCGCTGCGACATAGATGCCCGCATTGTTCGTCTGTAAGCCCGTGGGGTCGATGATCACGGTGGCGCGATCCTCGCCGATAATGCTGAGATTGGGCATCGTTATGTACAGGATCTCATTGTAGGTACCGGCGTTCACGTAAATCGTGCTGCCTGTGACCGCTGCCATGGCATCCTGAATCGTGGCGAATGCGTCGTATCCCCACGTGTAGTTCGTACTACTGGCGGCGTTGTAGAGATCCACGGTCGCCTGATCCACAAAATCGTCATCGACAATGGCCGTGGTCAGGTCATTGCTCGCAAAGTAGAGGGCAGAGCCGATTTCGCCGCAGATTTCAGGATAGTGGCTGCCGGTGCTGTAGACCCAGCCGCCGCTCGTGTGCTGGGTGGCGCCGGCCCAGTAGCCCATGCGGTTGAGGGCATCCTGGTACGTGGCCTGGTCAAGTGTCCCGAGGCAGATGGCTGCGTAGCCGGTCGACTGCCAGTCTTCATCATCAGGATTGGCGCCGTAGCTGCCGCTGATACCGCCGCCGCCGTACTGGCTGTCGAGCAGTCGCTGGACGAGGCCGGGAACCTCGGCGGTGTGCGAGCCGGACGCCGAGAAAGCGTCGATCAGGCCCGTGAGACCGATCGTGTACCACCAGAAATTCTTGTCGGTCCACGTCGGATCGAATCCCGCGTCATCGACAACGTCGAAGTAACCCGGGCTGTCATTGAACGAGTCCTGCCAGAGGACCTCGGCGATGTCATCGGCATCCTGCGCGTAGGTACCGCTGTACCGCGTCGAAAGCATCTGCGCCACCACAGCGTAGATGCCAATATCCCAGCCGATAATCCCGTTGGGATATCCCTGAGAGTTGCGAGCATCGCGGATATAAGCGGCGAGTGCGGCGGCCGATCCATAAACTGTGATGCGCCCGTCGTACTTGGCCTTCGCCGCGTCGGCGTAAACCGTCGTCGGGCCAACCTGGGTGCTGTACAGGTCGTTAAACAGCATCAGCATCTTCATGTCTGTACCGGTGCGGATGTTGTTCGGGCCCCCGGCCACGGCTACGTCGGCGTAGTCCTTCAGCGCGGTGAAGTAGGACGGGTCACCGGTTTCCAGGTAGGCGTAGTAGAGCCCCTGGGCGGTGGCGCCGTAGATATTGGTCGCGCTGGCCACTGTGGTGTGGAAGAAGGGGGCCGTATTGGCGTTTACCGACCAATCCCACCCGGCGTCGTCGGGATCATTCGGCGTTTCGTTGACGCCGTTAACGCCGTTGCCGGCGTTGTCGTCGGTGACATCCGCCTGCATGGCCTTGAGGTAATTGCCCGCGGCAATGAGGGCCGCGTCAAAATCGACCGGATCCCCCGGGGCGAGCGCCTGGTCGGGGACTCCGCCCCTGGAGGCCAGGCGGTCGGATGAGAATACCGCCGTGCCGGATGTCTCGAAAGGCATGACCGGAGCGGCCCAGGCTGGTGCCGTCACACACCAGAGCCCGGCAAAGCTCGCGAGAACGAGGATGAGTCGCACAATAGAAAATCTCATGACGCCTCCGTCAGAAAATGAAGGTTAGCAGAACCCTGCGAATTGGTCCCTGCGTGCAGACGCGAAAGATCTATAATTGTAGCGGGCGTCGAGGTGTAAATATATACGAGGAGAATGAATCGCCCTGACTTGACGTGTATGTAAGTGAGCAGAGGTTTCGGGTACCTCCATGGCGGTTGCAGCCTGTACTCCTGCTCTTGCCTCACCTCCTTGGCAAGCAGCATCTGTCCCGGAGAATTGGAGCGGCGTCCCCCTGCATTGAGAACCATGCAAGCGAAACCGAACTCAGTTCAGTACCGGCAGACACTCCTAGCCCTGTAGAAACTGAAGTAATTTAGCCCTACGACAGAATAAACATAGCGCATTGAACCCACGTTGTCAAGATAGAAAGTGGGGGAAAGCACGTATAGTGGGTTCGACGGGAGAGAGAACTTCGGTACGCTCGATTCCTTGAGGCGGCGAGGAGGTTTGGCTTGATACAAACGGTCACGTGGTGTCCGATTGACCGCACTTTAGAGTTGACACAAGAGAGGCCGGAGTGTTTCCGTGAAGTGCGATAATCACCGCGCAGCCGTCCGTACAGAAGATCGGAATCCGACAGGAGGGAGTCCATGGCTCACATGTTTCCGCCGCACCTTACCCCGGGCTTCTCCGCCGACGCGGTTCCATCGGAAAAGCGCGTCTACGACAAGCTGGCGGCCGAGTTGGACAACTCCTTCTCCGTCTTCCATGACCTGAAGTGGGATGATCCCGCGATCGACGATAGCCACACGGTTGGCCAGGCCGATTTTGTCCTGGCCCATCCCGAGTACGGCTTTATCGTGCTGGAGATCAAGGGAGGGCGTTGTTCTTACGATGCGACGCGGCGCTTATGGCAGACAGAAGACCGCCGCGGCGCCGTGGCGGTGATCACGGACCCCTTCGATCAGGCCGAAGCCGGTGCGCGGGTGTTGCGGAAGTTGCTGATTCAGCACTGCCCCGGCATTCTGAGGCGGTCTATTCGGAGCGACTTCGCGGCGCTCTTCCCCGATTGTGCTCTGCCCGACAGATCGCTCCGCGCGAATGTACCGGCCTGGCGCTTAATGGATATAGAGAATCTCTTCAACTTCAAGCAGTCGATTCACAACCTCTTCGGATCCGCTTTTTCCGGGGAACGTATCGCCCGCGCCGATGGGTTGAATGTCGTCGACGGTCTGAAACAGCTCTGGGGCGTCCACGACCTGCAGGGACGGCTCCGCCTTGACCTGCGGCTCAAGCAGTCGTTTGAGCGACTGAGCGCTCTCACCGACGAACAGCTCGATGTCCTGACAAGCCTGGGACAGATGCCCCGGGTGCTGGTCACGGGCTGCGCCGGATCGGGTAAGACGACGCTGGCGGTACACAAGGCGAAAATGCTCGCGGACGATGGGAAACGGGTCGGGTTCTTCTGCTTCAATATCCCGTTGGCGCGACACCTGTCCAGGAAGTGCGAATCGCATGGCAACATCACGGTCGGTCCGATCGCGGAGCTGCTTCAGGAGTGGCTTACCGAAGCAGGCGTACCGTTGCACAAGGAAGACACGGACGATTGGTGGAACGTGACTTTGCCCACGCTCGTGGTCGACAATCTCGACCTGATACCGCACCGCTTCGACGCGCTGGTGGTCGACGAGGGACAGGATATCCGCGAGAACTACTGGACCGGGCTCGAGTTGCTGCTCGATGACCGCGCGGGACAGGTGATCTACATATTCTCCGACGGCAGCCAGAATCTCTACCACGGCAAAATGAACCTGTCGATCGAGGTTTCCCCGTACTCCCTGACACGGAACATCCGCAACACCAACCAGGTGTTTCAGGCGGTGAAGGCCTGCTGCGGCATCCCGGAGACGATCAAGCCGAGCGGAGTCGACGGTCCCCGGCCGCGGCTCTACCGCTGTAGCGACGATGCGGAACTGCATCGACATCTACAACTGATAATCGAACGGCTGTGCGCTGAGGCCGTCGCCCCTGCCGATATCACGATTCTCGGGACAAAATCCCAGGCGCGAACATCGCTCAGGCACGGGGAGAAGATCGGCAGCTTCAGGCTGGTCGAGACAAGGGAAAAGCCGGGAGACATTGTCAGCATGACGGTGAAGCGGTTCAAGGGGCTGGAGGCCGGGGTGGTGATTCTCTGCGAACTGGATGATAAGACGCTGAATCTCAACGAACTGCTGTACGTGGGGATGACCCGCACCACCGGGCTCCTGATCGCCATTGCCACAGGGGCGGTCTACGATCGTCTGAGGAAAGCCGGGTTTCAGGTTATGGACGAGGGAGGAGCAGGAGAGAGGAGCTTGAGTGCAGGATAGGGCTGTTACCCGGTCTCAGTAACCGCTCTCCCACTCGAATACGGTCACGACGATCCGGACCAATTGCGATCCCGAGAGCGCGGCGATCAGACCGTCGAACATCAGGCTCTCCCCCCTCGTGTTCGGCCGATCCCAAAGGCCGCGGTTCAGAACCTCGGGTTTGTACCGCTCGTGCAACTCCGCAAACTCCGCCACGGTCAGTGTGGCCACATAGTCGGTGTAGCCCTGCGTTTCCTCGACCGAGGCGAATCGAGAATCACTCATCAGTTGATCTTTGTTCCACCAGCGGGGTTCAAGGCGCAGCACAGGCGTAGTCGCAGGACCGTGGTAGGCTTCAACTCTCACCGAGTAAGCCATTGGTTGCCTCCTTCATTTGGGTTCGTTTTGTGGTTATTGGACTGAGTGCGGGAGGGGCGTCATTGCCCCGAGTGATCCCGGGACAGCCCCGAGGGAGGCTGTCTCGGAACTGACTCTGCAAGTAAACAAGGGAATGCGTCAGGTGGTGACGCATTGGTGTCGATTTTTCAGGAAATCCGAAAATTCCCGGTCTTAACGGAGATCCTCCCGATCATCGGTATCGTCGTAAGGATAGATTCTCCGTACGAAGCCCACCACTTCGTACACTGCCCAGCCGAGGATCGCGACAATCGCGACACCCAGCCCGGCGAGGATCGCCACATGTGACAATGAAGTCATGGTTGTCATCTCCAGATCCCTGCACTGGGAAACCAAGCGTCAATCCGTCCGGCGGCAGGGTTTATCCCTGCCGCCGGCTGAGGCCCCTCCGCCTCTCTCCATTCCCCTGAAACCCTCCGGAACCCCATCTCCCGCGGCTCCTGTCGTAGGGACGGAACTACCCTGCGTCCCACCCACGTCCTGCACTCAGTATGCTCAGTCATTCTCGACAGGGGGCCGGGTGCGATTTGCGCGCCACCGAGGTCCCATCATTGTACCGCCGGAGACCCCGGCGACTATTGGGAAGAACGCCGCATGGATCACCTGCTTGCGGTAGACGAGGGCCGAACCGACCATCCTGTCGGCGTTGTAGCGGTAGTCGGAGCCGTGCCCGATCGACCGGTACTTTTTGGGTTTGATTTGGCTGACAACTGCGACAAATCCTTCGGCGGCTGCCACAGTCGGTTTCGGGCCATTGGCCTTCGCGCCGACCACCGCGTCCAGCGCATAGCTGCGCAGCAGCTTCGGGCCGATCTGGGCAAACGCTTCCGGCCGGGACAGTATGTCCATGCCCACCACCGCGCCGTCGATGATTACCAGGATACCCGTTTGTCCCGGGAGAACCGAGAACGCGGCCAGATACTGGTCCACGGTCGTCCTTTTGGCCTCGTGGACATCGCGCATGGCGCGGGTGGGGGAATCGGTCCCGGCTCGCCGATGGAGCTTCTCGATTTCGTTCCACACCCGTCCCTGGTCGGAGTCGAACCGACGGTCGCAAGCCAGCGATTCCGACACAGAGTGCGACTTGGCGGATCGCAGGTGCGGCGACATGAGGTGACCCGAGTCGGCAAAGACGGCAGAGGTGTACGACCACCGTCCCTGCTCGGTGCAACTGACCGGGACAATCGTCGTCGACTGCTTCTTCAGCAGAATGGAGGTGTTGAGCACCCGGTTCTGCTTGGCCCCGGCCAACTCCTCACCGTCGAGGAGCAGAACGGGGACTTTTGCGCGGCTTTCGACGCGCAATTCCGGAACCGAACCTCCCTCGGTGACTTCGCTGACCGTAATGAGCTGGCGGCCCTGGGCCTCCGCCAGCGTCAGGTAGGCCGGGCCTCCTGGAGTACTTGAGAGCGGGATCACGGCCATTCGTTCAAACTGCTGCATCGGACCATACACAAGGCTGGACAAGAAAGTCGTTACAGAAGTGTCCACTAACGGCCTCCAAAATTTGATGAGATTTGGGTTGCAGAGCAGATCGTCGCTCTGTGTAGCCATATTTACCGTTGCCATACGTCATGTGATGACGCATACTTGTCACTGGTTTGGGAAAAATGTGATGATACTCAAAGCACAGCGGGGAACCCATGTCAGACCACAAGCAGATTGAACGGGCGATCAGAATCCTCCAGCGGCTCTACTTTAGGGGGGAAGTGACAGTCAACGAACTTTACGAGCTGTTTGACCGGCAGGTACCAAAGCGGACCCTGCAACGAGACTTGCACGAAATTTCGGCTGCCAGTATTCCATTAGTGGAGCGGGTGGACCACGGCCGGGAGCAAATCTGGTCAATCGAGAAAGGCTTCCTGAAGTTCATTCCCCAGACGATCGGCAGCCAGGAACTCCTGGCGTCCTTTTTTTTGGAGCGGCTGGCGGTGATCACCAGAGGAACCAGCCTTGAGAGGGATATCCAGTCCCTGCTGGAAAAGGCCAAGCAGTTGGCCGGACCGGAGGTCTTTCGCTCTACCGAGGGGGGAGAGCTGCCGCAGGACATGTTCGGCGCAACGTTCATGGGCTATGTCGACTACAGCGAGCACTCGGAGAAGATTGATGTGTTGGTCAAGGCCTGCTCCGAGTGTTTCCGATGCCACTTCACCTACAAGTCAGCGACCCGTGAGAAGGCCTCCGAGTTCGAGGCCGAGCCATACCTGATCCTCTATCACAAAGGGGCGCTGTACGCGGTCGTCTATGTCCCATCCCACGACAACTACATCTTTCTGCCGGTGCAGCGCATCCGGACAATCCACTCGACCGGGGAGAAATTCAGGCGTCTCGACGACTTCAGCCTCGAGAAGCTGCGGGAAGGCCGGTTCGGGATCTTTGGCGGGCCCGATTGCGCCCCGGAACGGGTAGTGCTGCGGTTTCGGGCGGAAATGGCCGATGTCGTAGCCGAGCGGATCTGGCATTCGACCCAGAAGCTGACGCACAACCCCGACGGCTCCCTGACGCTGGAGTTGTGCACGGTCATTTCCGATGAACTGCGCGCATGGATCGGCAGTTGGCTGGAGTACGTGGAAGTGTTGTCGCCGAAAGAGCTGCGGGACAGCCTGCCGCGCCGGGCCTGAGGGAGGGACGGTGCTATTCCGGGGGCGGTCCTGACGAAATTTCTTGCAAGATAGGCTATCCCTATCTATAATGTGACGTTGCCTCGGCACGTTGTCCCGCCGGTGCGACCCCCGAACACCATGAGCGGCAGGACTGTCGACCTTTGAACCAGACCTTTACCCGATCCTTCAGCGCCCTGGAGCCGCTGCACGAGCTCATTGCCGCTTTTGCCGCCGAACAGAACCTGAGTGCGGAGGCGACTTACGAGCTCAATCTGGCGGTCGAGGAGATTTTCACCAACTACGTCAAGTACAATGCCGGCACTATCCGGGATATCCGCGTTTCGGCCTGCCGCTGCGGCGACGAGGTTCAGGTCTGCCTGACCGATTACGATGTTGCCCCGTTCGATATCACCCGGGTTCCTGTTCCTGATATGGACGAAGCTGCGCGCCAGGGGGCTCCAGGCGGACGAGGGGTGTACCTGGTGCGGCTGATGACCGACCGCGTCGAGTATGACTACGATGAAACGGAACGGATCAGCCGGACAACGCTCATTAAGAAAGTAGAGAAGGGCCATGCTGGAAATTGAAGACTGCGGCAATGGCCGTTTTGCGCTGGCCGGACGTTTGGACGCTGCGCAGGTCGATCGGGCCAAGGCTGCACTCGGCGGCGCCACGGGCACAGTCGTCGTTGACCTGGCCAGGTTGGATTACATCTCCAGTGCCGGACTCGGCCTGATGATCGCGCTTCACCAGCGTCTGTCGGCCGGCGGCGGCAGTCTCCGGATCGCCAGTCCCAATGCACTGGTGCGTAACGTGTTCCGCCTCTCCCGGCTGGATCAGCTCATCGCCGTCGAGTAAGCGCCTGTTCCGAAAAACGGGCCATCGCAAGAATATCAGTCCTTCCCGCCCAACTTTCGGGCGGCCCGACAGTATTTATGCCAGAATTACACGATGAACACCTGGTGCAGCGGTGCCTCGGCGGCGACCGCGCCGCTTTCGGTACCCTCGTGGACCGGTATCAGACTCTGGTGTACAACGCCGCCTACCGGATCACCCGTGACAGCGAAGATGCCCGCGATGTCACCCAGGCTGTTTTCGTGAAAGTCTTTGAACGGCTGGACTCGTACCGGCCGGAGTTCAAATTCAGTAGCTGGCTGTACAAGATAGCCGTGAATGAGGCGATTGATGTGGTGAACCGACGGAACGCACGTGTGGCACTGGATCCGGCCATGATAGCCGGCGGACCCTCTCCGGAGGATCTTGCGGTGGCCAGCCAGATGTCGGTTCTCTTGCAGGACAGCATGATGGACCTTGATGTCAGGTCCCGCGTGCTGGTCGTCCTCCGTCACTTCGCCGGTCTGTCGTACCGCGAACTCGGGTTTGTGCTCGATGTCCCGGAGAAGACGGTCAAATCGAGGTTATTTGAGGCTCGGCGGCTGCTCGCGCGGCTGCTTGCCCAACGCGGGGTATTCGCCCATGAATAATGTGCGATTCGAGGAGCTGATGGAACGGAAACTCGGCGACGGGCTCTCCGCCGCCGAGTTGCGGGAGTTGGAAGCGATTATCGCCCGGGATCCCGTTCTCCGGGAAGAACATGATCTGCTCTTGCGGACTAGCCGACTGCTCGCCGAGCTGGCGCCGGTCGAGCCGCCGCCGGATCTGAAAGAGAGCATAATGCGGCAGGTGGCGGCGGTCCCCGTCGCGACCCATCGAAAAGCGTCCTTCGCCTCCCGAGCCGGATCGGCGATCCGGGCGGCGTTTGATCTTCACCGTCGCCCGGTACTCAAAGTCGGTTTTGCCGCCGGCTGTGTGGCGGCCGCGGCGCTCGTAATCACGGTCCTGAATCGCCCGGTAGACCCGGTCATGGTGTCCGGGGCAATGATGCCCCGCCTGAGCGATCTGGTGATCACCGACCAGGTTGAGATCACCCAGGACGGCACTGCCGGCCTCGCCCGGGTCGAGACCGACTCCGGCGTGGTCGTCCTCACGATCGATTTGCTCAGCCCGGACGAAATGGGCGTGACAATCAGCTACCCGGTGCGGGATTTGGCCGTGAAGGATGTTGCCGCTTCCGACGGCGGTGCCGTCACGGCGGTGAGCGGGCCGGGGCAGATCCGCCTTGCGCACCGGGGGTCGCGTCGGATCACCCTGGTGTTCAGCGACTTGAGCCCCGAGGAACCGCCCCTCCACGTGCAGGTCGGCTCGGGCACGCCGTACTATCTGGCGACCGGACGGTCGGGCCGGTAGTCGGGACACTTACCTGAAAATCGTGATGGTCTCGAAGAACCTTTCCAACTTTCGTGTGTCCCGTCGGTAATGTAGACATAATTGCTCGATAAACACGATGTTCCGACATAGAACCCGTAGGCATGGGCCTCACCCCATGCACAGGAGGATGCGAAATGGTACAGGGAACGAAACAGGTGAATTCAGGCCGGCGCGGCATTTTTATTATCGGCGGTATCGGGCTGGCCGTCGTGCTGGTGGCGGCTTCCTATATGGTCGGCTTCCCGCCGATTGGTGACAGCGCGACCGGCACGATCGGCGCCGCGGACAAGTACCGCGCGGTGCAGGTGACCGAGGGTGATGTCCATCTGGACAACCCCGAAATCCAGGCCATCCTGCAGAACGACCAGATGGTCAAGCTGTTGTCCGATGAGAATTTCCGCACTGCGATCGCGGACCACAATTTCCGCGCCGCGATTGCCGACGATCATTTCCGCCAGTTGGTCGCCAGCCCGGAGCTTGCGAACCTGGTCAGCAACGATCAGTTCCGCCGCTGGGTGAAGGACGACAACTACCGCCAGTGGATGGCTACTGATCAGTACCGCCGCTGGATCAAAGACGACAACTACCGCCGGTGGCTCAAAGATGACAACTATCGTTCCATGCTGGCCAATCCGGAACTGTCCAAGGCGCTCGCCGACGAGAACTTCCGCAGCGTCGCGGCCAGCCCTGAGCTTTCCGCCATTCTCTCCGATGAAAACATGCGGGCCGCTGCCGCCAGTCCTGAACTGAGCAAGCTGCTCGATGACGAGAACTTCCGGTCCCAGCTTGCTCTGGCAAAGACTGACGAGTCGAACGATTTCGCCGAGTTTTACCGCAGCCAGATCTCCGACCCGGCCGTCGTGGCGGCGCTGTCCAACGAGAGCTTCCGTCAGGCCATCGTGTCCGACCACATGCGTCGCTGGCTCAAGGACGACAACTATCGGCGGTGGCTGAAGGATGATAACTACCGCCGCTGGCTGAAGGACGACAACTATCGGAGTATGCTGGCTGACCCGGCGCTTTCAAAGGCGCTGGCCGGCGAAGGCTTCCGGGCCTGGATCGCCTCCGACCAGTATCGCGCGTTCCTTGCCGACGAGAATTCCCGTCAGTGGCTGGCCTCCGAGCAGAACCGCCAGTGGCTGGAAGACGCGCATTTCCGCCAGGTAGTCAGCAACCCGGCGCTGGCCGATGCGCTCGGCAACGAGCAGTTCCGCCAGTCGCTTGGTTCGCCCGCGCTGGCCGAGGCGATGGAGAGCGAGATGTTCCGCACTGGGCTGGCGAGCGAACACTTCCGGCAGAGACTGTCCGACGAATACGGTCGGCGCCGCTAAACAGTAGAAGATTTCGATCCGCCTAACCTCTCGGGTCGAACGCCTCCAGAACCAACCATCTCGGTACGCAGGTGACGCAGACAGCGTCACCTGCGTACGCGTATGAAAGGGCCATTCACATCGGACGTTCCATTCGACTTCCGCGCGCCGCGGCCGCGCTGGTAATCGTCGGCCTTGCACTCCTTCTGGCGCCTTCGGTCTCATACGCCGAATTCCGCGTGGTCGAGACCGCTAATGTCCGGCTGATCTACTACGGTCAGGTCCAGGGCTACCTCGCCTCCCACGTCGCCCGCTGTGTGGAAAACTCCCTGGCGTTCCACCGCGAAATGTTTGACTGGCAGCCGTGGGAGAAGATTATCGTCGTGATGCACGACGGATCCGATTACAACAACGCCGGCGCGAGCACGGCGCCCTTCAACGGTATCTCGCTCGCTATCGCGCCGCCGAGCTATGCGTTCGAGACCACCCCGGCTAACGAGCGGATCAATGCCACCATGAACCACGAGATGGTGCACCTGGTGGCGAATGACCGCACGGCCGGGCTCGATGGCGCGTTTCGGCGGATCTTCTTCGGCAAGATCCGGGAAACCGACGAGCACCCCGAAACAATCCTGTACAGCTACCTGACCGGTCCGCGGCGGAGCGCCCCCCGGTGGTATCAGGAGGGGATCGCGGTCTTCCTCGAGACCTGGATGGCGGGCGGGTTGGGGCGCGCGCGCTCAGCTCCTACGATGAAATGGTCTTTCGCACCGCAGTCCGAGACAGCGCGGTGCTCTATGATCCGGTCGGCCTCGAATCCGAGGGCACGGCCGCCGATTTTCAGTCGGGGGTAAATTCCTACCTCTACGGCACCCGATTCATGAGCTACCTGGCTCTCACGTATGGACCGGATTCCCTCGTCCAGTGGGTATCGCGGGCAAAGGGGAGCCGGTCGTACTACGCCTCGCAGTTCAAGCGGGTGTATGGCGCGTCGCTTGATCGGGTCTGGTCGGAGTGGATTGCATGGGAGCGAGACTACCAGCAGGGGAATCTGGCGCGGATACGGCAGTATCCCGTGACGCCCGAGCGGGTGATTTCAGCCGAGGCCCCCGGTTCAGTATCACGGGGGGCATACGATGCCGCGCGCGGCATGCTCTATACGGCTGTCAACTACCCCGGCGAGGTCGCGTATATCGCCGGTTTCGATGTGAAGACCGGCGAGATGCACCGAATCTGCGAGGTCAGAGGGCCGGCGTTGTATTTCGTGACTTCGCTGGCGTACGATTCCTCGACCGGCACGCTCTTCTACACCGCCGACAACAATGACTGGCGTGACCTGTGGTCGGTCAATGTCGATACCGGACGGCGCCAACTGCTGCAGAAGGACACGCGGATTGGAGATCTGGCGTTTAACGATGCCGACAGGTCCCTGTGGGGGGTACGCCACTTCAACGGGATCACGACCCTCGTACGCATTCCCGCGCCCTATACCGAGTGGAATCAGGTTCTATCGCTTCCGTATGGCCGCGACATCTATGGCATAGCGGTGTCGCCCGATGGCGCGCGGATCTCGGCCGGGCTCTCTGATATCAGCGGCGGGCAGGTGCTGGTGCTGTACGATGCAGGGTCGGTCATGGCCGGGGACAGCACACACCAGGTGCTTTTCGATTTTCAGAACAGCATACCGGCCAACTTTACATGGTCGCCCGGCGGAGAGTATCTTGTCGGTACCTCCTACTACACCGGCGTGTCCAACATCTTTCGCTACAATTTCGCGACCGGGGAGATGGAAGGCGGGAGCAACTGCGAAACCGGGTACTTCAGCCCGATTCCGGTTTCGAATGATTCCCTCATTGCGTTCGCGTTCACCGGGCGTGGTTTCATCCCGGTGATGATTCCGAACCAGGAAGTGGAGGATATCGCTCCGATCGAGTTTCTCGGGCAGGAGGTAGTCCGGAAACACCCGGTGGTGACAACCTGGCTTGCCGGATCGCCGGGGAAGATCGGCCTTGACTCGCTGACAACGTACTCCGGGGCATACAGCGGGATGCGCAGCATCCGGCTGCAGTCGGCTTACCCGGTAATCGAAGGATACGGGGATTCTGAGGCGTACGGCCTGCACCTTGATTTTCAGGATCCGATCCGACTGCACGAGATCGATGTGACAGCCTCGTACACACCGGATGAACTGCTGCCATCGGACCAGCGTTTTCACACCGAGGTGAACTACAAGCGATCCAACTGGACGGCCTCGTTCACATACAACGACGCCGACTTCTACGACCTCTTCGGCCCGACGAAGACCAGCCGCAAAGGGTACTCGCTGGGCCTAACCTACGATAAGACGCTCATGCGCGATGGCCCGCGGGTGCTCTCATACTCGGTCAACGCGACCGGCTACACGGGGCTGGAACGCCTGCCCGAGTATCAGAATATCGTTACCTCGTACGACGAATTCCTCGCATTCGGCGGGACCTTGCGCTACAGCAACGAGCGCTCGTCGCTCGGGGCGGTCGACTACGAAAAGGGGTATAGCTGGCGTCTGGGCACGAACAACAAGTATGTCAACGGCCATCTCTTTTCGCGTTTTCACGGGACGTTCGATATCGGCACGCCCTTTCTCGCCCGGCACTCCTCGATCTGGCTGCGCCATGCGGCCGGCTTCTCGCCGAACGAGCGGGAGGAGCCGTTGGCCAATTACTTCTTCGGCGGGTTCGGCAACAACTGGGTTGACCGGGGGGCGGTGAAGCAGTACCGTACGTACTACAGCTTCCCCGGGGTCGAGATCAACGAGATCGGCGGCGTGAATTTCGTGCGCAGCATGGTCGAGTGGTCGCTGCCTCCGCTGCGTTTCAAGCGGCTCGGCATTCCGATGCTGTATGCGAGCTGGGCGCGGCTGGCTTTGTTCACGACCGGGATTGTGACCAATGTCGACCATGAGTCGACGCGGCAGACGGTTGGCAATGTCGGCGGGCAGATGGACATCCGGCTGGAACTGCTGTCGCACCTGCGCATGACGTTCTCGATCGGTTATGCCGGGGCGTTTACGAAGGATCGCAAACCGTCGGACGAACTCATGGTGTCACTCAAGGTCCTGTGAACGCATTGCTCGATGTCATCTTCAGCCTGCTGCCCGTACTCGGATTCCTGGCGGCCCTTCTGTTTCTGGACAGTTTCAAGCTGGTGGGAATGCGATCGGTGCTGGCGGCTCTCGTTATCGGCGGGCTCGCCGCCGGTGCTGCGTTTGTGATCAACCGGGCGATGATCCAGTCGTTCGATCTGCAGACCCAGACCTTCACCCGCTATATCGCCCCGCTCATCGAGGAGACGCTGAAAGCGCTCTGGGTGATTTACCTCGTGCGCACGCGGCGGGTGGGCTTTATGGTCGATGCCGCAATTTACGGTTTTGCGGTCGGCGCCGGCTTTGCGGTGATTGAAAACCTGTACTACCTTCAGACGGTCGGCGACACCCATCTCGTGCTCTGGGTGATCCGAGGGTTGGGAACCGCGTCGATGCACGGTGGCACGACCGCCATTTTCGCGATCCTCGCGCGCTATCTGAGCAGCCGGGCGGGGGAGAAGCCGCTCCTCGTTTTCGGGCCGTCGCTGTTAGTGGCGGCCGCGCTGCATTCGATCTTCAACCATTTCATCCTGCCGCCGATATTGATGACCGCCCTGCTCCTGGTCTGTTTTCCGCTTCTGATTGTGGTGGTTTTCTCGCGCAGCGAAAAGGCGACGCGGCACTGGCTGGGAGAGGGGCTGGATGCCGACATGGAACTCTGGACGCTGATCTCGTCGGGGGCTTTATCCGAGAGTCGAATCGGCAAATACCTCGAGTCGTTGACCGAGCACTTCCCCCCGTCAGTGGTGGCCGACATGTTCTGCTACCTTCAGCTCCATATCGAACTATCGATTCAGGCCAAGGGATTGCTGCTGGCTCGGGAAGCAGGAGCGAACTTATCTCCCGATGAGTCGTTTACCGCCAAACTGCGCGAGTTGAAATTCCTTGAGGAGAGCATCGGTCGGACCGGTCGGCTCGCGATTCATCCCTTCCTGGGAACCTCCCACCGCGATCTCTGGCATCTGGACCTGCTCGGCCGCTAACATATAATGACCGGTGCCGCGCTACGCCTCCTGCTCGCCCCAGTAGAACGCCCCCTGGGCGTCGTCATCCGCCCTCTTCTCCTTGCCCGACCAGGCCTCGATATCTATGCGGTAGATCGAAATCTCTTCAATCTCATGAGGCTGGATCGCCCGGTAGTCGTCGCCGGGCTTCAAGTGCGGAAAGTACTTGTCCATGAACAGCTGCATCGCGGCGGTGCCGGTGTCGAGATCCTCTATGATAGAGATACGGCCGAACATGACGACACTGCGGAACTCGACTGAAAAACTCCGGGCGGTTCGGGCGGGCAGGAGGCGGCCCATCTCGGCAACAGTCGCGCACACTCGGGATCCCCGGTCGACATTGCCGCGGAGACGCCCCTGTTTGGCGGTATGGAAATAGATGGAGTGTTCGTTCGAATCGTAAACGAACGTGACCGTATTGATGAATGGCTGGTGACCGTCGACCGTGGCGATGCTGCAGAACCCTGCTGATGTCACTATCTCCTGGATCCACGCGTCATCCTTGGCCCGATCTTTCCGCCGCATATTGATTAGTTCTGCGGGGTTATTGACATGTTCGCACATGTGCTTCTGTCTCCTCTCAGGCAACCTTGTTGTCGGCGTCCGGCACCGGAGCGACTGATGGCGCAGGGGAGGCGTGAATCTCTTTGACTGCCGCCGCTTCCGGCTTCCGGCCATACGTCACGACTATGAGTACTGAGGCGATAATGATAACCGAAGCGATCGCCGTTTTGGCCGTGAACGGCTCTCCGGCGAGTAGTGTCCCGAGGATCACCGCCACCGCCGGATTTACGTAGGCGTAAGTTGCGGCTTTCTCGGGGGACGATGCTTTCAGAAGCCAGATATACGCCACAAACGCCACCGATCCGATCGTGATCAGGTAGGTGAGGGCCAGCCCCGATCTCAGCGATATTTCAAGCGGCCGGAACTCACCCCATTCGCCGGCGAGCGCCGCTACGACGGCCAGCGAGACCCCGCCCAATAACATCTTCAGTCCGGTCGACATGATCTGCGACTTCGGCGAATCAGTATGGCGCGACAGGATCGAACCCGAGGCCCAGAACAGGCTTGCAAACACCACGGCCACGGCCGCTCCAAGGTAGCCGTCACCCAAGCCGAGATCGGCATCGAGCAGCAGCACGACCCCGATGAATCCGATTACCAGACCGATCACCGCCGGGATGCCCGGGCGGACGCCATTCGGCCGGAGCCAATCCACCAGCAGGATCCACATCGGCATCACCGCCACCAGGAGCGCCGCAAGGCCCGAGGGGACCCACTGCTCCGCCCAGGTGACCGTTCCCGTGCCGCCCGCCAGCATGAGTGTTCCGACGAGAAAGCCGTCGCGCCACTGCCGTCTGGTCGGCATCGGTGCGCCGGCCAGAAGGGCGAATCCCATGAAGAGCGGCCCGGCCAGCAGGAAGCGAATCGAGGCCATCGCGAGCGCCGGAATCGTCTCGATGGCGTACCGAATCCCGAGGTAGGTCGAGCCCCAAATGATGTAGATCGCGGCAAACGCAAGCACCAGTTTCAGCCGATCGGTCCCTTTTCCCATACATCCTCAACAGGTTTAGTCGCAGTTTGCCCGGACCGCCTGATCGAGCGGCAGGTAGTTCGTTTCCTTGTATGTTTCCATGACGATGGTTGTGCGGGTCGATACGACCTGGGGAATCGCCCCAACCTTTTCGCGGAGCAGTCTCCCCAGTTCTTCCGTGCTGCCGGCCCGGACCTTCAGGAGATAGCAATCCTCCCCGGCGATGTTGTAGACCTCCTGCACCTCGGGGATCGCCGCCAGGTCGTATGCTGCGAGCGACTGGTTGGCCAGTTCGTTCGTGCGGACATGAACGAATGCCAGAAGTCCAAGGCCGAGCTTTGAAGCCGAAAGCCGCGCTTCGTAGGCTTTCACATACCCCTTCTCGGTCAACTTGCGAATGCGTTCGAAGACGGCTGACGGGGCCATGTCAACCTCGCGGGCGATCGCGGCATTGGGTGTCCGGGCATCCCGCTGGAGCAGATCGAGTATTTTGCGGTCGGTTTCGTCGATCATACCGTTCTTCCCCTGGTTTGATATCTCCATACGCGGTAGTAACGGGATTTTCGGAAGAATGTTCGAGGAAAAGTTAGACAAAGGGAAGAAAATTCTGTCATAATGACAATTGAGCGGATATTTGTCGCTGTGACAATACGCCGAAAAGCAAAAAGTACCCCGGCCAGAAACGGTCGGGGTACTTCCTAAATGCCCAATGTGCAAACGATCAGATTGCCGGCCTCGGCCGCCGTGCCGGTTTAGCGATAATCGGTGCCTCCACCTGCCACCGCCGCACGATTTCGATCACCTGCTGCACCACTTCGTCAAGCGCCTCGGCCACTGCCGGAGTCAATCCGGCGCCGATAGTAGTGACATCACCCGCCTCGATGGCGATGATCTCAATCTCGTCCGGAAAGGCCAGCCCGAGATGCCCGGCCATGCGAATTACCTCCGGCAACCCGGCATAGTGAGGGGAGAGGTTGGTGACATCGCGAAGATCCGCCGGGACGATCCGGTAGATCGTTCCCACTGGTTGCTGTCCGGTGACTATGGCATCAACGATGATCGCATGGGTCCGCCCCGATAGCGGGTCAAGTAGAGATAACCCGGCGCACCGGCACTCGATCGCATCGACCTCATCACCAACCAGTTCCTGAATGCGGCGAACGGCTAATAGGCCGATCGCATCGTCGCCGAGCAGGTCGTTTCCCAATCCCAGGACTATCGGCTTCATATTACCCTCGCCGGATCTCCTGTTTCAGGTTGTGCTCGGTGTCGTACACCCGGACCAGGAGCGGCATAGTCCCCGGCAGAGTATGGGTAGCACAGCCGTTGCAGGGATCATACGCCCGGAAGGCCATTTCGACGAGGTTCAGCACGCCGTCGTCGACCTTACCCTGGCTAATAACACCGCGGGCGGCTTTGTCGACCGACAAAGCGATGCGCGCGGCGTTATTCTGAGTGGCGACAATCAGGTTGGCCATGGTGATGAGACCGTGCTCATCGGTTTTGTAGTGGTGAATCAGCGTGCCGCGGGGGGCTTCAACCACGCCGATCCCTTCCGACGGCGTCTTCGTCGGGATTACCCGGACATCCTTGCTGACGATATCGGGATCCTTCGCCAGTTCGCGCATACGTTCGGCGGCGTAGAGCAGTTCGATCAAACGCGCCCAGTGGTTGGCCAGGGTGTGGTGCACCGGTTTGCCACCGAGGGTTTTGTAGAATCGATCGTAAGCCTCCTGCGCCAGCGGGGTCGCCATGCCGTCGGAGGCGTTGAGCCGGGCGAGCGGCGCGACCGAGACAATCCCGCTGTCGGGACCGTCATTGAAGCCCTTCCATCCGACATTCTTCAGGAAGGTGAACTTCATGTAGCTCCACGGCTCGACATGCTCGGCGAGGTGATTGAGGTAATCCCTGCCGGCGAACTTCGCGAGTTCCTTGCCGTCGGGGCTTACTACGCGGAGCTGGCCGTCGTAGAAATTCACCTTGTTGTTCTGGTCCACCAGACCCATGTAGTAGGTCCTGTGAGTGTAGGCGTCGGAGGTGATGTAATCGACATAGGTCTTGTTCGCCAGCACGATATCGTCGAAGATCTTCAAGCTGAACTTGCCGAATTCGACCGCCCGGTCGGCAACCTCGATAAACTGCTTCTGATGTTCCGGAGCGATAGCCCGCGAAATGCCGCCCGGCAGGCCGAACGCCGGGTGAATCGCCTTGCCCATCGCCAGCGACATCAGCTCGCGCAGCTCGCGGCGCATCGCGATGACCTTCTGGCCGGTCTCGATGCCCACCTTGCCGAGGACGCCGAGGATGTTGCGTTCGGCTTTGGGCGCGGTGGGCCCCACGACAAAGTCAGGGCCGCCGAGGTAGAAGAAGTGCAGGGCGTGATCCTCGACAAAGAAGATGCTGTACAGCAGCTCGCGCACTTTGTGCGCAGCGCGGGTCGGCTCGACTTTGTAGAGGTCATCGAGCGCCCTGGTCGACGCCATGTGGTGCGCGGTCGGGCAGACGCCACAGATGCGGGACGTGATCTGCGGCATGTCTTCCGACGGCCGGCCGTGAGCGAACCGCTCGAATCCGCGCAGTTCGGGGACTTGGAAGTAGGCGTGGTCGACATTTCCCTGGTCGTTGAGAAAAATGTCGATCTTGCCATGCCCCTCGAGGCGCGTGATGGGGTCTATACTAATGCGGCGGGTCATGACTTATGTACCCCCTCACTTTGAGGTTCGCGGCGTCGATGGAGCAGCGACGCCGGGAGGCTGTAGCGGTAGAACGTTCCCGCCGGATCGACAATCTTGTCCAGAACAGCAACGATCTCGTCGTCGGTCTTGGCTTCAATGATCGAGGCGATGGCGGAGAGAGCCTTGGCGCCGAAATCCTCGACGCGGCTGGTCGGGCCCATGCAGCCGGTGCAGGGCATATTCACCGATGTGCAGGCGCCTTCGCACCCCTTGCGGGTCACCGGACCGAGGCAGAGGAGGCCCTGCGCGAGCAGGCACTTCTCGTCATCAATCACGATTTCGTGCGGGCGGTGAAACTTCGTGACCGTCAGCTTCTCGGGCTTGGTATCCTTGCGGGAACACTCATCGCAGAGAGCGATATCGGGGGCCAAAGTAGCACCCTTCGCCGGCAGTTTGCCCGCGAGAATGGCTTCAACCGCTCCGACAATCAGCTTCACCGGCGGCGGACACCCGGGGAGATAATAGTCGACATCGATCGTCTGTTCGAGCGACTTGACGGTGTTCCACAGCTTGGGAAGGCTCAGAGTTCCCTCGGGAGTTTTGGATTCCTCTACCGGTTTCACGTTGCTGCCGTTCGCGATTGACGGGACGTCGTGGTAGGCCGTGGCCGTCAGGGCATCCCGGCCGAAGAGGTTGCCGAGGCCGGGCACGCCGCCCAGATGAGCGCAGCTGCCGAAAGCGACGACAAGCTGGGATTTCCTGCGCAGCAGCTCGACCATTTCGAATTGCTCGGAGTTGCGGATAGCGCCGTTGATGAAGCAGACCGCGATCGATTTGTCGGGCATCGCCTCAACATCGGTGCGCTTGAAATCGAGCGCAACCGGCCAGAAGACGATATCAACGGCGTTGACGACGCCGAGGATGGCCTCGTTCAGATCGACGACCGCTTCTTCGCAGCCGCCGCAGGCGGCGCACCAGTAGAATGCTACTTTCGGTTTGCTCACGCGGCACCTCCCTTGGTGGCGGCCGGCCGGGATTCGGGCTTGTCGATGGCGGCGGAGAGATCCGCCGAGTGGAGCAGCGCCCGCTTCTCCATGGAAAGTGGCCCGAGGGCGCGCACAGCCGCGGTCATGTCATTGATCGTCCGCTGGACCTTGTCTCCCTCGGAGGCGGCGATCCACTCCAGGCGGATGCGGTCCCGCTCGATGCCCATCGATTCGAGGAACCGGCGCATGAGGAAGAAACGGCGCAGGGCCTTGTAGTTCCCCTCCATGTAGTGGCAGTCGCCGGGATGGCAGCCGCCCAACAGGACAGCGTCGGCTCCCTCGCGGAAGGCGGCGAAGACGAACTGGGGATCGAAGCGCCCGGAGCACATGGTGCGGATCACCCGGACATTCGCCGCATACTTCATGCGGGCGGTGCCGGCCAGATCCGCGGCCGTGTAAGTGCACCAGTTGCAGAAGAAGGCGACGATCCTCGGTTCGAAGTTCTGCGGGGTCGTGGAATCAGACATATTTCAACACTCCCTTGATTTCTTCGAAAATCTGCTCGTCGGTGAAGAGGTTCTGCTGGAGGGCGCCCGACGGGCAGGAGGCGACGCACGTGCCGCACCCCTTGCACAGCGCGCCGTTGACCACGGCGGCGTGCTTTGTGGTGTCGAAGGTGATCGCACCGTACGGGCAGAGCGCCACGCAGGTGTGGCAACTCGAGCAGAGCTCTTCGCGCGAGTAGGCGGTGTTCGGCTCCAGCTCGACATATCCGCGGTCTATCAGCGCGAGGGCTTCAGCCGCGGCGGCGCCGGCCTGGGCCACCGAGTCGGGGATGTCTTTCGGACCCTGGCAGGCGCCCGCGAGAAAGACACCGTCGGTGAAGGTCGACACCGGGGCCAGCTTGGGATGCCGTTCGAGGAACCACCCTTCGTGGCTGCAGCTGATGTTGAATTTGCGGCGGACGTCGTCGGCATCGGCCTGCGGCTCGAGGCCGACCGACAGCACGACCATGTCGACGGGAATGCGGCGCACGACGCCCACGAGAGTATCCTCGACGCGGATCGTGAGCTTGCCTTCCTCCTGCTTCTCCATCGCCCAATCGGAGATTTCGGCCACCCGGCCGCGGACGAAGTGCACGTTCTCCTGGAGCAGGCGGTCGTAGAACTCCTCGTATCCCTTGCCCGGGGTGCGCATGTCGATGTAGAAGTTGTAGACCTCCGCTTCGGTGCGCTCCTTGAGCAGGTGGGCAAGCTTCAGGGAGTACATGCAGCAGACGCGGGAGCAATAGCGGTTGGTGTGGGCATCCCGGCTGCCGACACAGTGGACGATCGCAACCGATTTCGGCTTGGAACCGTCGGCCAGCTTCACCTCGCCCGCGGTCGGACCGGCGGCATTGACCATCCGCTCGACCTCGAGGCTGGTGTAGACATTCGCGTACTTACCGTAGCCATAGCGGGCGATTCGAGTCGCATCAAACGTCTTGAAACCGGTCGCGAGGATGATCGAACCGACCTCGACCTCCGCGATCTGCTCGGTTTGCGTGAAGTCGATGGCGTCCTTCTGGCAGACCTCGGCGCAGGATTTCTTGCAGCGGTGGGTCTTGAACTCGATACAGGTCTCGGGGTCGATCACCGCCACCAGTGGAGTGGCCTGCGGGAAGGGGACGTAGATCGGTTTGCGTTTGCTCAGACCGACGTTGAATTCATCGGGGACTTTCGCCGTCTTATAAATACAGGCGTCGATGCAGTCGAGGCAGCCGACGCACTGGTCCTCTTTCACATAGCGGGGTTTGCGGCGCACCTTCACCTTGAAGTTCCCGACAAAACCGGAAACCTCGGCAACCTCCGAGTAGGTCCAGAGGGTGATGTTCGGGTGCGAACGCACCGCCGACATCTTCGGCGTCAGAATGCAGGCCGAGCAGTCCAGCGTGGGGAAGGTCTTGTCGAACTTGGCCATGTGGCCGCCGATAGTCGGTTCGCGTTCGACGAGGTAGACCTTCTTGCCGGCGTCGGCCATGGTCAGCGCGGCATGGATACCGGCGATACCGCCGCCGACGATCATCACATCAGGGTGCACCGGCACGCGGTTGCGGACGAGCGGGGCGTGGTGGACGACGCGGGAGACGGCCGCCGCGATCAGGGCCTTGGCCTTGTCGGTCGCCATTTCCTTGTCCAGAGTAACCCAGCTCACGTGTTCGCGGATGTTGGCCATTTGGAACATGAAGGCGTTACCGCCCCCGACTGCGGTCGCCTTGCGGAACGTGCCCTCGTGCATGAGCGGCGAGCAGGAGGCGACGACGACGCGGTTGATCTTACCGTCGCGGAGATCCTGCTGGATAATCTCCTGGCCCGGGTCGGAGCACATGAACTTGTACTCCCGGGCCACCGTGACATAGGGCAAAGAGGCGGCAAACGCGGTGCAGGCATTGACGTCCACCGTGTGGGCGATGTTGATGCCGCAGTGGCAGACATAGACGCCGACTTTCGGGGCGCCGTTGGTTGACATTTCAGCCGACATGGGCGCCTCCTTCCGCAGCGGCGACCGGGAAGGTCCGGTCGAAGGGTACGAACAGCCGGTGCAGGCCGAGAGGGCGTCTGTCCAGGCCGAACGCCAGGCCCATGAGCTGCGAGAAGAAGAGGATCGGGATATCGATCCGCTCTTTGTACATCTTGCTGACTTTCGGCTGGTAGCACTCGAGGTTGAACTGGCAGAGCGGGCAGGCGGTCGCGATGACGTCGCAGCCGCGCTGCTGGGCCTCGCGCAGGAGGATGTAGCTCAGGCGCAGGCCGACTTCGGGGATTGTGCCGGTGAGCGAACCGCCGCAGCAGCGGGTCTTCAACGGCCACGGAACGGGTGTGCCGCCGAGGGCGGTCACGAGTCTGTCCATGACCATCGGCTCGTGCGCATCGTCGAATTCGGCGTACGGACGCACGAGTTGGCAGCCGTAGTAACAGGCAACCTTGAGGCCGGCGAGCGGGCGGATGGACCGTTTCTGAATGGTCTCAAGCCCGATATCGTTGACAAGAACATCGAGCGGATGGCGTACCTTGAACCGACCGGTGTAGCTCAGGCCGGCCGAGGCGAGGCCCTTGTCGATGATCGCGCGTATGTCCTTGTGCTCTTCGAGATTCTTCTGGGCCTTGTTGAGGCCAAGGTAGCAGGCGGCGCAGGGGACGATCAGGTTGGTTTCTCCGTTGACGGCCTGCTGTTCGGCCAGGGCGAAGTTGCGGGCCGACAGGGCGAACGCCTTCAGCTCGGAAATCGACATGTAGGCCGTGGCGCCGCAGCAGTTCCAGTCCACCAGTTCCTCGAGGCCCTGGTTCAGGGCGGAGAAGACGGCCAGCATCGACTCCTCATACGGTTTGCCGGTGCTCTTCATCGAGCAGCCGGGGTAATAGAGGTACTTCATTTCGTGGTCTCCTTATGCTCGGACCGGGGAGACCGGCGAACCCAGTGTTCGTTCTCAATCGTTTTGAGCAGGGTCCGGAGTTCACCCTTGCGCTTGATCGATTCAATCTTGGCGGAGATGCGGCCGCGACGGAACAGGCCGAGCCCGAGGCCGGCATACCCGAGCATCTTCAGCGGCTTGGTCTTCAGGAACAACCTGAACAGAAGGGGGCCTTCATTACTGCGGCCGGTTCGCTGGACGCCGTCGAAGAACTCCCCGGCGAGCACCTGCGCGGGGAACCGTTTCGGGTGGACGCCGTCGCGCAGCGCGATACGTTTTGCGGCGTACATGATCTCGGTGATCTTGATTTCCTGCGGACACGCCACGGTGCACGAGTAGCACGAGGCGCACAGCCACGTGGTGTAGCTTGAGAGCACCTCGCCGCGAAATCCGGCCCGGATCATGGCAACGATCTGGCGGGGCGTGAAATCCATGTAGGTACTGAGCGGGCACATCCCGCTACAGGTACCGCACTGGATGCAGCTGAAGAGCTTTTCGCCGCCCGGGATCGATGTGATCTCGTCGGCGAATTGGTGGTCAAGGTCAGACTCGTAGCTGACCTTGTCCCAGCCGTGCCACTGTTCCATACAGCACTGTCTCCTTTGCTGCACCGTCTCCGCGAGGATCCGCCCTCATCAGCGTCAATCACCCGGGGAGCCGGTGTCATATCGGGGCAGTTCAGACGTCGTACTGCCGGACCTGATCGAACGGTGGGAGCGATATGATCCGCAGGTATCGGCGCTGCCGCGTTGGCGAGCCGGTATGCGACGCCCCCGGCATTGACAGTGGATGTGAATTTCTTCACAAACTTGCCCACGCAAAGAGCACGGAGTGCCCATCGCAAAACCGATGTGCCGATACGCCGACGAATCGACCGGGGTGCGGCAAGCACATCGCCGTCGAGTTTGCCGTCGGAAATCGCGCGAATCATTGCATCTCTCCAGCTGTGTCGACCTGTTCGAACAGCAGTTGTCGACGGTGAAACCGCCGAAACAAGTTATCGCAATTATCGGCGGGAAATATAGATGGACAAATCCATTTGTCAATGGAAAACGTATTCTCCCGCTGAGACTTGCGTTGGTACAACTTGTAAGAACTGGGGCAAAAACGGTTATGATACTCTCAATGATCTATGTTCTCGGCTTTGGTCCGATCGGAATCCTTCCAGAACCGAATCAGCTGTCCCGGGAAAACCTGTTGCCAAGCTGCTGCTGCCAATGTAGTTTCGTGGAAGTCACAACAGCATGTCCGGGGTTGCTCCCCGCCGCCAGGAAAGGCCACTATGCGCACAGTATCCAGGACTCTGACAATCGTCGCGGGACTCGTAATTGGGGGTATTCTCACCGCTCTACTCGGCTGCAGTCAGGAATCGTCAGACGGGAACAAGGAGCAGAGCCAACCGGCGACTAACCGGCTCGTTGTCGGCGTCAGCCTGCTTACGCGGACTCATCCGTTCTATCAGGATCTTGAGGCGGGCCTGCAGGGTGCGGCCGACGTTGCGGGGTACGAACTGCTGGTGACCGCGGGAGAGTTCGATGTCGCAAAGCAGAAGGACCAGCTCCAGGATTTCATCGTCCGCAAAGTTAACGCCATTATCGTAGCGCCCTGTGATTCGCGTTCGATCGGAACGGCGATCAAGGCGGCGAACGATGCCGGCATTCCGGTCTTCACCGTAGACATTGCGTGTCTCGCCGAAGGTGTCCGGATCATATCGCACGTGGCCTCGGACAACGTCGCCGGCGGTCAACTGGCTGCCCGTGCGATTATCGAGGCGCTCGGGGGGACGGGCAAGGTGGCGATTATCGATCACCCGGAGGTTGAGTCGGTAATTCAGCGGGTGAAGGGCTTCGAGGATGAACTGGCCACAGCGCCGGGGATCGAGGTGGTGGCCAAGCTCTCCGGCCACGGCGTGAAGGATCAGGCCTTTCGCACGGCCGAGGACATCCTGCAGGCGCATCCGGATGTTACCGCCATATTCGGCATCAACGATGACTCCGCTTTGGGTGCCTTGGCGGCAATCGAAAAGGCGGGCAAAAGCGGCAAGGTGACGATTGTCGGGTTCGACGCGGTTCCGGAGGCGCGCGAAGCGATCAAAGGCGGCCGGATCTATGCCGATGTGATCCAGCAACCGACGGAGATCGGACGGAAAGCGATCGAGTCAGTACAGGCCTATGTTTCGGGCGGAACGGTCCCACCGGCCGTGCTGATTCCCTGCGCCCTGTATACGCAGGCCGATGCCCAGTGACGAACAGAGCAAACTAACCGGATACGGCCCCTCCCTCCGTCCGCCGGTTCTTCGCGTTCGCGGGATGCGCAAGGCGTTTCCCGGCGTGCAGGCGCTCAGTGACGCCTCGTTCGACTTGCAGAGCGGCGAAATCCATGCCCTCGTAGGAGAGAATGGCGCGGGGAAAAGCACGCTCATCAAAATCCTGACCGGCGTCTATCCATCCGATGCCGGCGTGATCGAGCTCGACGGCTCGGCGATATCATTCGGCAATCCCCAGGCGGCGCTTCGGGCAGGCATTGCCGTCATTCATCAGGAATTCTCGCTCGTGCCGACCCTGTCAACGGCGGCCAACCTGTTTCTCGGCCGGGAGCAACTCACGCACGGGTTTCTCGACCAGCGAGGCGAGCAGGAACACGCCCGCGCGGTGTTCGCTCAACTGGGAGTCGAAATCGATCCCGAAACGATGGTCCGGGAACTGACCATTGCCCAGCAACAGCTGGTTGAGATAGCACGAGCGCTGGCGGCCGAGGCACGGATTATCATCATGGATGAGCCGACCGCCGCGATCGCGCCGACCGAGGTCGGACGGCTGTTCGCCATCCTCCGCGACCTCGTGGCGCGAGGAGTCAGCATTGTCTTCGTGAGCCACCGACTCGACGAGATCTTCTCCATCGCCGATCGAATTACGGTTCTGCGGGATGGCCGGACCATTACGACCATGGCGGCGTGCGAGGTCTCCCGGGAGCTGTTGATTGAACACATGGTCGGCCGACCGCTCGACCAGGAGTTCCCCAAGGTCAAAGCACCGATTGGCGAAGTCTTGCTGGAGGTGCGCCGCCTGTCCGGCGGAGTGGTGCGCGATGTTTCGTTCGACGTGCGCCGCGGGGAAGTGCTCGGGATCACGGGTCTGATGGGAGCCGGGCGGACCGAACTGGCCAGACTGATTTTCGGGGCGGATCGGTGTGACGCCGGTGAAGTTGTTTGTGGCAGCCGAAGACTCAAGCTTACATCGCCGCGCGACGCGATCGATCACGGCATCTGCCTTCTGACCGAGGATCGCAAGAACCAGGGGCTGGTGCTGATTGCCTCGGCACGGGAGAATTTCTCGCTGCCGAATGTGCGCCGCTGGCTGCGTTTCGGGTTTATCCGGCGGCAGTATGAATCATCGCGTTTTTCCGAGCGAGTCAAAAATCTTAACATACGGGTGGCGGGACCTCACCAGCGGGCACAGGATCTCTCGGGAGGCAACCAGCAGAAACTGCTCCTGGCGCGCTGGCTCGAAACGGATTTCCAGGTGATCATTTTCGACGAACCCACTCGTGGAATCGATGTCGGCGCGAAGAGCGAGGTCTACCTGCTCATCAACGAGCTGGCGGCGGCAGGCAAGGGCGTGATCATCATCTCGTCGGAACTGCCGGAGATCATCGGCATGTGCGACCGGGTGCTCGTGATGAAGGCCGGCCGGATCACCGGCGAGATCAACGACATGACCTGCGCTTCGCAGGAAGCGATTATGACGCTTGCAACCTGAAGGGCGACGCACCCAATGAATACGAACGTGAATACGAGATTCCCATGAGCCTGCGCGACACCATACACCAGAATCTCCAACCGCGACGCCTGCTCTCGGAGTATGGCATGCTCGGTGTGCTCGTTCTCCTGGCGATTCTGTTCTCCATTCTGACCCTGCAGGAACAGCATCCGACCGGAGCGAATGCGGCGGCCAAAACCCTCGAGCGCCTGAACGAGAGTTCCCCCGGGGGAGCAATTGTCGTGATCATTCCCGCGAACGACCAGGATCGCGCGTTTGTGACCGCGCTTGCGGAGGGACTTCAAGATCGGGGCGTCTCGATTGCCCGGACCATCGCCGGCGAGCCTGCGCTCGTTCGCGAGCAGTTGACATCGATGGACCCCGCCGTCGGCGCCATAACAGTCATCACCACCGAAGCGTATGCGCCGACTGTGGCGTCGATCCTGAAACAGCTCCCGCGTTTCGCCTCGACAGAGATCATCAGACCACCGTCGTACCGCTGGCCGACCTTTCTCCTTCCCGACAACCTCCGCAACGTGGCCAACCAGATTTCGGTCATCGCGATCATTGCGATCGGGATGACCATGGTCATCATCACCGCGGGGATCGACCTGTCGGTGGGAAGCCTCGTTGCGCTCTCGGCGGTGATTGCGGCCTGGTTCGTGGGCTATCTCGGCGGCGAGCAGGCCTCATGGGGGGGAATGATGGCCGGCGGCGCGCTTGCGGTGCTCCTGTGCGGATTGACCGGAGCGTTCAGTGGAGTGATGATCACCCGCTTCCGCATCCCGCCATTCATTGCGACACTGGCGATCATGCAGGTCGCGGCGGGTGTCGCTTACATCATATCGGAGGGGAAACCGATTTACCGGCTGCCGGAGACCTTCGTCACGCTCGGACGCGGCGCCGAACCGTTGCTGCGGGTGCCGTATGCGGTTCTATTGATGTTTTCCTTGTACCTGGTCGCTCATGTCCTCATGAGCCGCACGCCGCTCGGGCGATACATCTACGCCACCGGGGGAAATATGGAAGCAGCGCGCCTGGCCGGGATCCGCGTGAACGGCGTGCTCCTGTTCGTCTATACGATCTGCGGCGCGCTGGCCGGGCTCGGCGGAGTGCTAATGGCCTCGCAGCTTCGCAGCGGCGCCCCCACCTACGGCGTGACGTACGAGCTGTATGTGATCGCGGCCGTGGTCGTGGGCGGCACCAGCCTCTCGGGCGGAGAAGGAAAGATATTCGGAACACTCATCGGCGCATTCGTGATCGCCGTGATTCAAAATGGCATGAACCTCACCAATGTCGAAACCTACACGCAGAAAGTGGTGCTGGGACTGGTGATCCTCGCCGCCGTTCTGCTGGATCGTCTCAAGCAGGGGCGATTCCGCAAAGCGAAGCGATCGGGATCCCTTCCGTCGGCGCCCGCCGGTGTAGAGAGGATGTGATATGAAGCGCGCACTGTTCATGGGACTTGCCTGTATATTGTTCGTGGCACACGTGTACGGGCAGCGGGTTGATACGACAACGGCCAAACAGGGGACTCTGGGCGTCGTGGCGACAGCGCACCTCGATACGCAATGGCGCTGGACGATCCGTAACACGATTAATGAGTTCATTCCCGCGACCCTCAACGACAATTTCAAACTGCTCGACCTCTACCCTGGCTACGTGTTCAGTTTCGAAGGAGCCTTTCGCTACCAGCTCGCCCGCGAGTACTATCCCGAGGAGTTCGAGCGGCTGCGGGGGTACATCCGCGACGGCCGCTGGCGGGTGACCGGCAGCTGGGTCGACGCGGTCGACGTCAACATGCCGTCGTTTGAGTCGCTCGTGCGGCACACACTCTACGGCAACGGCTATTACAAACGCGAATTCGGCAAGACCAGCCGCGACATCTTCCTGCCTGACTGCTTCGGCTTCGGCTACGCACTGCCGTCGATCGCCGCCCACTGCGGCCTCCGGAGCTTTTCCACGCAAAAGCTGTCATGGGGATCGGCCGTCGGCGTACCGTTCGACATCGGCCTGTGGCAGGGAGTCGATGGCTCCCGTATTGTCGCCGGGATCCGCCCGGGTGAGTATGTCGCCCGCATCACCGGCGATCTGTCGTGCGACACACTCTGGATGGGACGAGTGCGGGAACAGTTCCAGAAATCGGGACTGCGCGCCGCCTACATGTATTTCGGCACCGGCGATCAAGGGGGAGCACCGGAATCGACTTCGGTAGCCTGGTTGCAACGTTCCCTGGAGAGCAACGGTCCTCTGCAGGTGAAGAGCATCGGCGCGGATGACCTGGCCGACCTCGTGGCGGCGACGCCGGAAGCGCAGCTCCCTCTTTACGACGGCGAGCTGCTCATGACCCGCCACGGCGCGGGCTGCTACACCTCGCAGTCGGCGATGAAACGCTGGAACCGCCGCAACGAACTGCTCGCCGACGCGACCGAACGGGCATCCGTTATCGGCTCTCTCTTCCGCCGGATGACCTATCCCCGGGAGGCACTTCAGGACACGTGGATCCGATTCCTGTGGCACCAGTTCCACGACGATCTGACCGGCACGAGTATTCCCGAGGCGTACGAATTCTCCTGGAATGACCAGATCCTCTGCATGAACCGGTTCTCGCAGATGCTCGAACATGCGGTCGGAGCCACGGTCCCCATGCTGGACACGCGCACCAAGGGTATCCCGGTCGTCGTGTACAACCCGGTTGCAGTCGAGCGGCGCGATGTCGTTGAAGCAACCGTGCTGTTCGACAGCCCCGTGCCTGCGGCTGTGCAGGTTTTCGGGCCGGATGGCAAGGAAGTGCCGTCGCAGATTGTTGGTGCTGACGGCAACGCTCTGGTTGTCGCCTTTGCCTCGTCGGTACCTTCCGTCGGGTACAGCGTGTACGATGTCCGCCCGGCGAAGAAGCCGGGCAAGGTGAACGCTCTGGTCTCGGCAACAGAGAGCTCATTGGAGAACGAACGCTACCGCGTTTCCCTGAATGAACAGGGGCAGGTGGCGAGCATGTTCGACAAGCGGCTCAACCGCGAACTGCTTGCCGCGCCGGTAGCACTCGAAATCTTCTACAACAAGCCGAAGCAGTGGCCGGCGTGGGAGATTCAGTATGAGGATCTGCAGGCCGGACCGAAGTCAGTTATCGGCGGTCAAGCGGCCATCCGCGTGATCGAAAACGGCCCGGCCCGGGGGGCTATCGAAGTCGTGCAGCAGCACGGCCGATCGACCTTCCGCACGGTGGTGCGTCTCGCCGCCGGCAGCGATCGGGTCGAATTTGTCACCGACATTGACTGGTACGAGAAGGAGTCGCTGCTGAAAGCAGCCTTCCGCTTCACCTCCCCCAACGACAGCGTCACCTACGACATCGGGCTCGGCACGATCGGGCGCGGCCTCAACACCGAGAAGAAGTACGAGGTGCCGGCCCACCAGTGGGCGGATATGACCTCTGCCGACGGCTCGTTCGGTGTCGCGGTGCTCAACGACAGCCGCTACGGGTGGGATCATCCAGACCCGCAGACGCTTTGTTTGACGTTGCTCCACACGCCGGGTATCTACGAGAACTGGGCCTGGGTCGAGGATGAGCGATCGCAGGATTTCGGGCATCACACGCTCACCTATGCCATCAGCGGGCACGAAGGAGACTGGCGGACGGGGAATGTCGTGTACGAAGCGGCCCAACTCAACCAGCCGCTGATCGCCTTTCAGACACCGAAACACAAAGGGGAGCAGGTCAAGACATTCTCCCTGTGCAACGTCTCTACATCAACGCCGCAGGTTTTTGTCAACGCCGTGAAGATGGCGGAAGAGAGCGACGAGATTGTCGTCCGCGTGCGCGAACTGCATGGCTCTCCGATCGAGAACGCGCGGCTGAGTTTCGCGTGGCCGATCGTAGCCGCTCGCCAGATCGACGGTGCGGAGGAACCGATCGGCGAAGCGATCGTGCAGGACGGGCAACTGGTGTTCTCGCTGACCGGTTATCAGCCCAAAGCGTTTGCGGTCACACTTGGCAACCCAAAACAGATGCCGGCTACCGCACGCGTGTGCCAGGCCGTGCCGTTGCCGTTCAACATAGACGGATTCAGCGCGGACGGGTCGTATACCGACGGCGATTTCGACGGCCTCGGGAGCACGATTTCCGGTGATCTCGTTCCCCATACGATCACGCACCTCGACGTCCCCTATACTTTTGGTCCAACGGATATTGGCTCGCTCAACGTCGTGCGATGCGAAGGACAGATGATCGATCTTCCGACAGGTCCTTTCAACCGCCTGCACATTCTGGCCGCTGCGGTTGGCGGCCCGGCGGAAGGGACGTTTGCCGTCGACGATACGCCGGTTGCGGTCTGGGTGCAGGATTGGGCCGAGCCGATCGGGCAGTGGCACAATCGCCTGACCGCCGGACGCTTCCTCGAGGAGCCCGAGTTGATCGCACCAGCCTACATCAACCGCCAGCCGGTCGCCTGGTACGGATCCCACCGCCACACCCCGGATGGAAACGACGCATATCGATTCACCTATGCGTTCCTCGTGTCGCTCGACCTGCCCAAGGGAGCAAAGCAGATAACGCTGCCGAACAACCCCAATATCCGGGTGTTTGCGGCGACAGCGGTGGCTGATGCGCAGCCCCGGGTGCGCCCCGCACAGGCTCTCTACGATGAAGCGAATGCGGCGCTCATCAAAGCGCAGGCGGATCGATTCGCGTTTATCGACAGCACGACCATCAGCCTGTCCAGCCCGATTCCGGCGGTGGAGATCCGCTACACGACCGACGGCACCGACCCGGTCGGAAATTCGACGCTCTACGCCGGACCGGTCACGATGCGCGAATCGGGAGTGTTGAAAGCCCGCGGATTTGCTGAGGGCCGGTCGGAGGGATATGTCGCGCAGGTCCCGGTAAGCCGCCTGATCCCGAAAGAACCTGTCGAGGCAGCGGGCACTGTTCCGGGCCTTCGCTGCCGGTACTATGAAGGGGAGTGGAATCGACTGCCGGATTTCAGCGCGATGGAACCGATCCGGGATGAGATTCTGGACACGATCGCCATTCCGCCCTTCGTCCGTCCCGAAGAATATGGCCTGAGCTTCGTCGGCTATGTCCGGGTGCCGGCCGACGGCCTGTACGACTTCTATATCACCTCGGACGATGGCAGCAAGCTATTTGTGTGCGATTCCCTGGTGGTCGACAACGATGGCCTTCATGGCGAGGGGGAGTTGGCCGGGCAGATCGCCCTCAAGGCCGGATTGCATCGGATCGAAGCACTGATGTTCAACAACAAGGGCGGCCAGGCGCTCGGCGTGTCGTGGCGCGGCCCCGGGCTCGACAAGCAACCGCTGACGGGCGCGAACCTGCTGACCGACCCGATGGGCAGGAAGAAGTAGATAGATCTCTGCTGATCGCACCGGGCCGGAGACTTCCGACCCGGTGTGAACACTTGCGGTGACGAATTTCGCATTGTAGATTCCCGCCATGATACACATCTCACCTTCTGTGCTCGCCGCGGACTTCTCCCGCCTTGGCGACGAAATCCGTGACACCGATGCCACCGGCGCGGACTCGCTGCACCTGGACATTATGGACGGCCACTTCGTGCCCAACATCTCCTATGGCCCGGCGGTCGTTAAGACAATCGACCGCCTGACCGATCTTCCGCTCGACGTCCACCTGATGCTATCCAACCCCGAAAACTACTTCGAACCGTTCGTAAAGGCCGGCGCCGATGTAATCACTTTTCATATTGAGGTGCACCCTAATCCGACCGTGCATCTGAACCGGTTGCGCGAATTGGGGGTGGCGCGAGGGTTGTCGCTCAATCCCGACAAGTCGGCCGATCTCGTGCTTCCGTACCTGGAGCACTGCGACCAACTTCTGGTCATGTCGGTGTTCCCCGGATTCGGCGGACAGGCGTTTATCGAGACATCGCTGCGGATTGTCGAGGATGCCCGTCGATTTATCGACCGGCACGGTCTGGCGACGCGGATCTCGGTCGACGGGGGTGTCGATGGCGACAACGCGCAACGGGTTGTCGACGCGGGCGCGGATATTCTGGTCATGGGATCGGCTTACTATAAGAGCCCGGATCGGGCCGCGCTGGTGAAAAAGGTGCACGCCCTGGAACGGACTCGGGCCGCTCGGTCATGAAAATCCAACCGGCCGCCCGTTTCCAGGCGGCCGATCTTGGCATCGCCCCCTACTGTCTCAACCGTCCATGCAGACGGTTCTACTTTCCATCAATCCATAGCGGTGAGGAAGCGGTCGTCGGTGCAGTTCAACCGCTCGATAAACCAACTGCGGCCGTTGTCGTTGACGCGCAGGTGGCGGAACAGGCTGCCGGCCCCTTCCTGCGACGATGGCAACAGCTTTTGGAAAAGCCAGCCCGTAGCATCGCACGTACGGTTGGTCAACCGTGAGGAGTGATACTCCCTGACTACCGCCTGAAACGGCGCTCCGGCCGGCTGGCCAGTCATCGGGTTGACCGGTTGCACCTGCAGTTCACCTTCCGCGTGGAACTCCATTACATAATTGCCTTCGGGAGTGACCTGGCTCGTCTGAGTCAGGTTCACCGTGCCGGCCACATAGACGTAATCGTACGGCCCGCTCGAGCAGAACGGCTTCGGCACCGTCTGGCCGTACTCGATCGGGAAAGTCTGCGTGAAAACTCCGGGGATCGGGGCAATGCGTCCGGCCAGGTTGAAGATCATCGCGTGGCCATCGGAACCGATCGGCACGTCGTCCGCGACATTACCCAAAGGCCCGCCAATGAGCGCCCGCAGTTCGAGCGGGATCTCGTTGTACAGAACCGCCGGAATGGTGCGGAAATTCGGCTGGTTGATTTCCTGCGTCGGCATCATCGGGACACTGCTGTCCAGAAGGCCGCAGCGCATGAGATCGGCGGTCACAAACTGCTCGGCAACCTCCCAGCTGATCACCTGGTGGTCGGCGGTCCCGGGGATAGCCAGATCGAGGTGAGCATTGGCCACGGTCCACTCGCCCAGGCGGAAGAGCCGAATGTGGAAACGAAGGGGGGCATAATCACCGCAGGCGAGTTGAATAGCGCCGCCGGTCCAGCCGGTTTGTGCGCCATAACCGGTTTGCATGTCGCCGATCGCATCGGACCACGTGGCATTGAAAGGGGCCTCGTTGGGCATGCCGAACGCCGTCCGATCACCATCGAGCGAAAGGAGCGCCTGACGGATCTCTCGCGGATCAGCGTGACCGACAAAGATCAGGTTGATCGGATCCTGGGGCGCACCCGAGAAATTGGTGCCGGTCCACGGCCAGAAATCAAGGGAGCGGTCGCCGAAGGTTACCGTCACCTGCCCGGCGGGCGAGGTGGGGGGAGCCTGAAGATTTGGCAGAGCGAGGAACTGGGCGAGCTCACGATCAGGATCATCCTGCGAGGAAGGGGCGGACAGCGAGCTATCGGTGCTGTCGCATCCGATCGCACAGGCAGCGACGATCGCCGCGAGCATGAGGATTGACTTGAGAGACTTCATGGCGCAACTCCTTTTGAGTCTGGATTCAATTGCGGGTGCCGAAGCACCCGGGTTTCTGTACTGCAAAGTCCTTTTGCAATCGCCGTGCCGACCCATGCGCCACCCAGAGCTTCGCCCTAATCGATTGATTGTCAATCGCATGCGCGAGATCAACGGCCGGCCTTTGAACCCCGATGTGGGTAGATCATATCCAGGACTCTGACCGACTATCCATTGACGCCGGATGCGAACCCGCGTATGTTGCTCTTGACACCACAGGAATTGCGGGGAGTCGCCATGACCGATCCACACGATGCCAATCAGTTGCGCGCAGCAATCGGAGAGCTGCAGGCAATCAACTCGCTCATCGATCGAATCTGTCGCGTACGCGAAACCAACCACATCATGTCGATCATCATCAACGATCTTGTTCGGCTGGTGCACGCCGACCAAGGGGTCATCCACCTGCTCACCACGGAGGATCAAAGCGAAGGACGGACGCTCGTCCGCACGGCTCCGCAGAAACCGGGGGACTTGCCGTTTCATGTGAGCGAGCAGCTCTCGGGCTGGGTTCTTATCAACCGTGTCGTGCTCCGCGTGGACGACCTCGATCGGGATGACCGTTTCCATGGTCTGCATTCCGAAGGCGGCCGGTGCCAATCGGTCATCTGCGCCCCGATGATTGCCCGAGGGGAGACTGTCGGTCTCCTTACGCTGGTCCGGTCCAGGGAGCGCGGTCCGTTCGGTGACACCGAGGCGCGGCTCGTCGGCCTTGCGGCATCGCAGTCAGCCCAGATTCTGGCCAACGCGCTCCTGCTCGAAGAACTCGCCCGAAAGAACGCGCTCCTTGTGGAATCATCCCGTCAGCTGCAGAGTGAGAACGCCCGTCTGGCGGACGCGGTCGCGGGAAGCTTCTCGTTCGAGGGAATCATCGGGCGTTCGGAGGTGATCCGCCAGGTTCTCACGCTTGCGTCGAAAGTCAGCAGCAATGATTCCCCGGTGCTCATCACCGGCCCCACCGGAACGGGGAAAGAGCTGGTTGCCCGCGCCATCCACTTCGCCTCTCACCGTCGCGGCGGGCCCTTTGTCATCAAGAACTGCGGCGTGAAGACCGAGAGCCTTCTCGAGTCGGAGCTGTTCGGGCATGTCAAAGGGGCATTCACCGGCGCTGATCGCAATAAGCCGGGGCTCTTCCGGGAGGCGAACGGCGGGACGATCTTCCTCGACGAAATCGGCGACGCACCCGCATCGACCCAGACCGCTATCCTGCGGGTGATCGAAACGGGAGAGATTCGCCCGGTCGGCGCTACCAAATCCGAATTTGTCGACGTGCGGCTCATCTCGGCTACGAACCGCGACTTGCAGCGGGGCATTGACGAGGGTGAGTTCCGGCGTGATCTATTCTACCGTATCAATGCGGTGACGATCGACATCCCGCCGCTCTGCCGCCGTACCGACGATATCCCCCTGCTCGTCGAGCACTTTCTGAAGAAGCAGAGAATCCGCATGCACAACCCGGATTTGTCGATTACACCGGAGGCGGTCAGGGCGCTGCAGCGGTATTCGTGGCCGGGGAACATCCGCCAACTGGAGAACGAAGTCGAGCGCGCGGCGATTGTCTGCGACAGCGGCAGCATGATTGATGTCGCCGATCTCTCGGCCGAGATCCTCAAATCGGTCGGCGAGGGGGATCTTTCGGTGGAGACGGGACAGCTACGACAGGCGGTCGAGGCGCTTGAAGCGGAGATGATCGCGCGGACACTGCGGGACACGGGCGGAAACATCCAGAAGAGCGCACGAGTACTGGGACTGACGCGCAAAGGACTGAAGGACAAGATGAGCCGTTACGGTATCACGGCTCAGGAAGCGGACTGATCGGCGCCCGCCACGAGTTGCTGAAATCCGGGATGCGTCCGGAGCGGCTCCCAGAGCGGGTCGATGCGCAGGTACGCCGCCGACGCGAAACCGGGGATGCTCAGCAGGGTTGTCAGTTGTTCGACCGCCGCATCGTAGTCGCCGAATATCACCATGACTTCGGCCAGATTGAGCAGGTAGAACGGGGCATCGAACGCCTCTCGTGAGGTGGGCAGCAGTTCGACCGCACGTGCCGCATTCGCCAGGGCCAGCTCCCTGTTTCCTAATCCGGCCCAGGCCATGCCCAAATCGCTCAGGTATCGCGGTTCTGATAATCGTTCGGCCAACCGGGATTCCAGCAGAACTCTGGCCGAGTCCGCATAGATGCGTTCCCGGTCTTTGTTCCCTTCCAGCCGGTATGCCTGCGCCCGGAAGAGCAGGCAGGCGACCGTGTCAGTTGCGGGAGTGAGGCCGATCGCCTCATGTCGGCCCGGCACCTCCAGCAGACGCAGTAGCCACCAGTAGTATTTCGACTGAGTGAGGTCGGCCGATTTCCCCGCGTCAGCCACGATCTGCCGCGACGCCGCCACGTCCCCGCTCCGCAGGATAGGCAGCCATGCTCTGTAGATATGGGCGAGGGGATAATCGGGGGCAAGCTCGATGGCGCGGCGGAGATACCGGTCGGATTCGGTGAAGCGCCGCATCATGCCGTAGGTGAGAGCGAGATCGAAAGCCTTCAGGTGGGACCGCGGGTCCAATTGCAGGGCGCGGGTGAAGCCGGTGGCGGCTTTCTCGAGATCCCCCTGCCGACGGTAGACAGCGGCGAGGGCGTTTTCCAACTCAGCGTTGTTCGGATCCCGCGCCAGCCCCTGCTCCCATTGGGCGACCGCCCGCGCATAATCACGATCGCAGTGGTAGTAGCAGTACCCGAGAGCCTCATGACCTTCGGGCAGATCCGGATCGAGTGCGAGCGCGTGTCGGGCGGCCGCATAGGCGGCCTCGCAGCGTGCCTGCGAATGGTCGAAGTACTCCCAGTAGATGCTCGCCTCCACGCGCGACAGCATCGCCCACGCCGAGGCGTAGGTGCTGTCCAGCGCGACTGCCCTGCGGTAGAGCGAGCCCGCTGCCTCAATGTCACTCCGGTCCCAGCTCCGGTTGAAGTACTCACTCCCCCGCAGGTAGTAGTCGTAGGCGGCTAGGTTGCCGGTGGGCGAGTGGTCATGGGTCGCCTCTGCGTCAGGGCCCATGGCTAGATCGAGCGCCCGCCCGACCGCCTGGGCGACCCGCCGCTGCATATCGAAAACGCCCGCCAGGTCGCCTTCGTACGATTCGGACCAACGGGCGACATCGCTGTCGACCTGAATGAGCTGCGCGTTTATGCGGACACGATTGCCGGGAGATCGTTCCCAGTGTATCGCCCCGACAACGAGGTAATCCGCGCCCAGTTCCTGCCCGATCTCGCGCGTGGTCATGGTGACCCCCTTGTAACGTCGGGAGCTGTTGCGCGAAATAACGCTGAGGCTCGGGTTGCGGGCGATACAGGCGGTAACCTCGTCGGTGATGCCGTCGGCGAAGTACTCGTCACCGGCCGGCCCCAGATTCTCGAACGGAAGAACAGCCAGCGCCGGGGGCGACCCGCTATCCGGAATGCGTTCGGAGAGAGTCCCCCACAACAAAACGGCGATAACGAAACCACTCCCGACCAATGCCGCAGTGCGCCACCGAGAGGCTCTGGGCCTCTGTCGTCGTTCAATCGAGCGGTCGAGATCCGTCAGGACATCCTTCGCCGACCGGTATCGATTGGCCGGGAGCTTCTCCAAAAGCCGACCGACAATGGCCTCAAGCGCCGGGGGAATATCCGGAACGTGCGACGAGATTGGGGCGGGCTGCTCGTTGACGACCGAATAGGCGACGGCGGCGTCGTACGCGCCGGAGAACGCTCTGACTCCGGTCAGCAGTTCGTACAACACCACCCCAACCGAAAAGAGATCGGATCCCGGGCCGGGGGAGGCGCCTGATAAGACCTCGGGAGCGGAGTATCCGACGGTGCCGGAGGTGATGCGCGGAGCGACTTCGGTCTGAGCGATGAGATGCGCGATGCCGAAATCGAGGATGCGCAGACGGCCGGTGGAATCGAGAATCAGGTTGGCGGGTTTGATGTCCCCGTGGACCAATCCGGCTTTGTGCACGGCGGCAAGGGTGACGCACAATTGGCGGGCGAGGTCGACTGCCTCCGCCGCCGGAAGCGGACCCCGCTGAATCAGCCGGTGCAGAGGTTCCCCCTCGACGAACTCCATGACGAGAGCCGGCCGATCCTTGAAGAACGCGATTTCATGCACGGCGACAACCGAGGGGTGGGCTGCTGTCGCCGTGGCACGCGCCTCGTGGAGCAGGCGTTCGCGCCCGGTCGGGTCGGTAGCCGTGTCCGTCTGCAGGAACTTCACCGCGACACGGCGTTCCAGCGAGAGGTCGTCGGCAAGGTAGACCGAACCCATCCCTCCCGATTCCAGCTTCGACACGATACGATAGTGCGAGAACTCTGTTCCTGCCGGGATATCCGCTTCAGGACCGATCATCTTGTCCCCTGTCAGAAGAGGGCATCTGCGTTCTCTGAAGTTACTCCGGCGGTGCCGCTCGTGCAACGTGAAAATATGCCGGTGACTTGACCGGGAGACACAAGAAAGCGCCGACCGGGAAACCCCGGCCGGCGCCAAAGAAAGGTCTGGTCGGGGCTGCCTTAGAAGGCGGCCTTGACCGTGAAGAACTGGTTGTCGTCGAACACGTCGGTCTCGGTCCACGAGTACTCGAACGACAGATTCGTGCCGCCGAGGTCGATGTTGACACCGCCGCCGAGCGACGCGCCGTAGATCCACTCATCCTGGTCGGCGAAGTTGTAGCCGGCGCGCAGGAAGTAGCGATCCTGGAACGAATATTCCGCGCCGCCCTGCCAGTAGTCTTCCGAGTAGTTGTTGCTGCGGAAGTTGCCGGAAAGCTGCAGACGGGATTCGTCCATGTTGACGATCGGGTAGGCGACGCCGAAGTTCAGCGAACTGGGCAGGTCGAAGGTGGCGTTTTCGGCGGAGGTCGGACGGCCGTCGGTGGCCCGTTCGAACCCGCGACCCGAGAAGCTCATCTCCGGACCGTAGTTCTTGATGGCGAAGCCGAAGTTCAGGCCGTTCCAGCCCGATTCATAGAGGAAACCGATGTCGAACGCCACGCCGTTGGCGTCGACTTCAAAAATATCCTCGCGGATGTAGTTGAAGGTCGCGCCGAAAGCCACCCGGTTGGTGAGCTGGCGGGCGTACGAGAGGCTCAGCACGGAAAGGGTCGGATCGAAAGTCCGGCCGGTGCCGTACGGCTGCTCCTGGGTGGTCTCTTCCATCTCGCCGATCGCCACCACTTTCGCGGCAAGAGCGATCGTGCCGAAACCCTCGATATTCACCGCGGCGCCACCGAAGTTAATGTCGATGTCGGCCAGGTACATCTGGTGCGAGAACATGACCTCCGGGGCGTCGACCATGGCCAGACCGGCCGGGTTCCAGAACATCGATTCCACCCCGTACGAATTCGCGACGACGGCGCCACCCATGGCCGTGCCACGGGAGCCGACGGGAATCGTGAGTTCGTGCGCCCCCGCAGTACCAATCCGCCGGCCATTCCCCGCGTAGACGGAGCCGACCAGAAGGACCGCGAGCGCGACTGCTATGACAATTGTTTTCATCTTCATGTTAACGTTCCTTCCGTCTAGTACTGCCTGAGTACTTCGGTTTCAGTGAAGACGGCAAACTTACCGACCTTCTGGCCGAAGCCGGGCGCATCCACCACGTAGAGGTAGATGCCCGACGCGACAGGCAGTCCATTGCTGGTCAGCGCGTCCCATTCTGCCACGGAGGTCAGCGGATCGTCCTTGGTGATTTGCTCAATGAACTCACCGGCCAGGTTGTAGATGTCGACCGTGCACTTGGCTGGCAAGCCGTGGAACCGGATCGTCTTCGCACCGACGCCGCCGTCATACGGACCGAACAGGTAGAACGGGTTCGGGACGACGCGAATGCCGTCGAGCTCGCCCTCGTTCCGGGCCTGGGTCGGCTGTGCAGCGACAAAGGTGAAGGTGTCAGCCGGTGTCGGCGGCTTGGCGGTCTGGAAGCGCACTACCGTTCCCACGGCCGGACTGGTCGTCGCACCCGAATTGTCCTGGAATTTGATGCGTCCGATCTGGAAGTCGTCCGGGAACGTGTACACGGCGACTGTGGGGAGCGGTTCCACATAGGGCTGCTCGATCACGTAAATGCGGTCGCCGTAGCTCCATCCACCGGATTCGTCGTCATCGAGGAAGGCGAACTGCAGGCGGACATCGTCGGACTCGTCGTCAAACGTGCCGATGCCGACATTCCACACCTCGAACGGCGCGTTCTCGGGGTACAACTCGTCGGTTGCCCAGTTGTACGCCTGAGAGCCGGTTTCAGTGAAACGGAACTCCCAATCGGTGATGCCCATCAGGCCTTGCCAGTTGATTCGAAAGAAGTTGGCCGGCTGATCGGAATCGACATACCAATCGCCGGTCGAGTTCAACGAGTACATGACGTTGTCGGAGGGATCGATGACCGCGCCACCGGCTCCGGCAACTTCTCTGATACCCGTCAATCCCGCGCCGGCCGAAACCGTCACCTGGATTCCGTCGAACGCACGGTAAGGCTCTTCGCCCCGGTCCTCGCCGGTCAGATTCCGGTTGCGGGGGACAAGAACCCTGTTGGCCGTGAGATCGGTGAGCGTGAAGGCGGTGTCAACCAGGACGGTGTCGACCAGATCAATGATCGTGCTGTCGCCGTCTTCTCTTTCAACCTCCACGATTGTGTCATGACTCGCCGTGTCAAACGTCACGCGGTACGTGTGCCCGTTCAGCTCGACCGGGTTCAGGATGAGCGGGGAGATCACCACGTTGGACAGACCGCTCGTATGGGTGACCTCGAGAGTCTCGAACGGCGAGCCTACCGGCGTCACGCCGGGCATGTAGTCCTGCGGCGTCACCGTTACCGTGGTAGCCGATTCCTTGAAGCGGTCACCGTAGGGAATGAGCCCGCCCAGCGAATCGCGATCGGCGAACGAGAAAGCCGTCACCTTGAACTCGTAGGTCGTGGCATCCCAGATGTCAAAGCCGGTGAAGGCATCCTGCACCGCCCGATACTGGTACTTCAGACCCTTGTTGTCGAGCGCCCGGATGACATCGGGAATGAAGATGCTCGAGTAGGGATCGAGGATCGTATCGACCACAGCCTGAGTCAGCACCGTGTCGATAATATCGTAGGTCGCCAGCTCCTCGCAGTCGCCCGTGGCCCGGTCGCACTGCCAGACGGTGTACCCCTGGAACGGGTAGGTACCGTGGTCGACTTCCGACGTGTCGCCCCACGACAGCACAACTTCACCCGGGACCACCGCGACATCGACAACCGGCGGAGCCGGCGGTACCGCGACATTGAAGTCGGCTTCGTACACGCGCTGCGCATAGTCGGAAAGGGTGAAGAGCTGCGTGATCGACTGGAGGCGGTTACCGCCCTGGCCGACGATGATGCCGACGATGATTTCGGTCGAGTCGCCCGGCGCAAAGGTCACCGGACCGGTGGACTGCATCCAGCGGCGGTCGGCCGGGTTGAAGTCGACGTCGCCGCGGGTCGGATCATTCGGATCCTTGCGGGGATCGCCGGTATGGACATATAGCGTGGGCGTGCTCGACCCCGGCGGGATATA
>JBGSIV010000039.1:0-16103 GCA_041742355.1 Candidatus Zixiibacteriota bacterium | reverse complement strand
TGGCCGGTCGCGGCGCCGGACGCCTGCGGCAATAGGTACTCCCCTTTCGTCTGTGTGCAACCGGGAAGGCGGGCAAACGAAAGCCCGATGGCGGGTATGGAAGGACCGCCATCGGGACAGTGCCACGAGAGACAGTGGGTGAACGGAGGGGCTACTTCAAAAGCATCATCTTGCGCGTCTCAACCTGGTCGCCCGCGACGAGGCGATAGTAGTAGACGCCTGTGGCGACTGCATCGCCGCGGGAGTCGCTGCCGTCCCAGGTTACGTAGTGGTCGCCCGGCGACAGGGGGCCGTCCACGAGCGTGGCCACCTCCTGGCCGGCGGTGTTGTAGACGGTCAGGGTAGCGTCGGCCGTACGGGGCAGGGTCACCCGGATCTCAGTACTGGGGTTAAAGGGGTTAGGGTAGTTCTGCGACAGGATGTAGCCGTCGGGTGTGGTTTCATCGTCATCGACATCGAGGACGAGTTCGAATTTTGCGACGGCGGAATCGATGTTGGACAGAGGAGCGATGTTATTGGCGTCATCGCGGGCCTTCACCCCGATATAGTAGACCGTTCCCGGCTGCAGCCCGGTGAGAACAACGCTCTGGGGCTGGCCGGCGTCGAGGGGCGCAGGGGGGGCGGGCCACAGGGTCGCCTGAGCCCAGTTCACGCTGGTAATTGAATCCAGTGCATAGCGAATTTCGTAGACAGTGGCGCGGCCCTGAGCGCCGTCATCGCCAGGAGCGGTCCAGCCAAGTTCGACCGTCCCCTGAGTAGGGCCGGTTGAAGCCTGGAGATCGCCGATGGCCGAAGGGGGGGTCTGATCAGTCGCGGTGGTGCCAAACGGGACATTGGAGATACCGGACCAGTTCGGGACTTCATCTGCTGTTCGAAGCGCGAAGTAGTAAGTGGTAGCTTCGTTCAGGCCGTTGACGGTGAGGGTTTCGGGGGTGCCGGCGAGAGAGGGAGCATGCTCGTTCTGCACTTGCGTGGCATTGTTCCAGGTGGTGCCGCCGGAGATCGGCGTAGTCGAGTAGCGGATATCGTACGTTGTCGCGGTACCGGTAGTGCCGTCATCACCGGGAGCGATCCACAGGAGCGTGAGCGACGATCGGGTAGGGTTGATGACGCTCATGGTGGCGACAGTGGCCGGGGGAATCGATTCGATCAGGGTGGTAGTGGTGGCTGAGGGAACATTGGAGAGGCCCGACCAATTGGGGACTTCGTCGGCCGTCTTCAGGGCAAAATAATAGGTGGTGCCGGCGGAGAGACCGGTCACGGTGAAGGTCTCGGCACCGCCGGCCGCTTTTGGCGCGGGTTCGCCCGAAGCCTGCACAGCCGAGGCGAAATTGGCCGACGTGATCAAAGCCGTCGAATAGCGGATGTCGTACGTGGCGGCGGTACCGGTGTTGCCATCGTCACCCGGAGAGGTCCAGGAAAGGGTGACGGCGCTGGTGGTGGGCGACGAAGTGGCGAGGTTGGTCACGTTGGCGGGGACATTCTGCTCCGGCAGCGTGGTCGCGGTGACGGTATTGGAAGAGGCCGACCAATTCGGGATCTCATCGGCGGCGCGCAGGGCAAAGTAGTAGGTGGTCGACGGATGCAGCCCGGTGACTGTGTAGGATTGCTGGGTGCCCGCCACAAGCGGCGCGGGCTCGTTCGTGAGCTGGGTCGCGCCGGTCCAACCCTGGAGCACCGCCAGGCTGGTGGCGTAGCGAATGTCGTACGTCGTTGCCGTGCCGGTGTTGCCATCGTCGCCCGGAGCGGTCCAAGAGAGGTTCAGCGTCGTGGGTGTTATGTTGCTGCCCGCAAGGTCGGCGACTGCGGCCGGCGACGTGGCTTCGGGGTCGGTGGCGGCGCTGACGACATTGGAGAGGGCTGACCAGTTGGGAATCTCGTCGGCGGCCTTAATGGCGAAATAGTAGGTGGTGCCGGAGGTAAGGCCGGTTACGGTGAAAGATTCGACAGTGCCGGCGACCGACGGGGTGGGCTCGCCAACTGCCTGGGTGGCCGAGTTCCAGTTAGCTTCGGAGATCGGGGCGAGAGAATAGCGCAGGTCGTACTGGGACGCCTGTCCGTCAGTGGTGTCATCGCCCGGTGCAGTCCACGACAGGGTGATGGAGTTGGGGGAAGCGGACGGGGCCTTCAGAGAGGCCGAAGCACTGTGGTACGTCAGAAGAGTCAGGCACAGGCAGGTAAGAAGAGCGAGGGACCAGGTGTGCGGTCCTTTGCACGTTCGAGATGTCTCCATTTCACCTCCAAAGGGTTCGGTGGCTTTCAAGGCAGGCGCATGGATGCAAGTCGCGGGCCGTGCCGACGTGAATCTTCAAGCGCAACAATCGCAACGGCTTGCAATATTGTGGTGACCACTGAGGGTGTATCCTGTGGGATTTTTCTGTATGATTGTTGGGCATTGTGCTTGTCTTGCACAGGGTTAGGCTTGGGTGGCCGGAATCGGCACGAGATTCGCTACAATTTCGGGAATACGGACGTATCCAGCCTTGGATCGAAAACGATGGACGGTTCTTCCGCTCGGTACGAGGAACCATGATGGCTGGAAGTTGTGAATAAAGGATGTAGTATATCGGGGACTGAAATTCTTCTAACTGCCAGGATGTGGTCCCTCGGCTTGCGCTGACTCAGGATGAGGAAGGCAGGCGGAGGGTAACCTTGGCGGCCCCTCTTCCAAAGACCAGGAGAACAGTGCAGCGACTCTCAGGCAGGATGCCAATTGTCGCATAAAAGGACTTTACAGTCGGAGATTCCTCTGTATATTAGAGTACGTCAGCAGGTTATTTCTTCTCCGATTCTTCAGTTCGACCGACATCCGTGTCACAGCGTAATAACGCCGGATAGGGACGTTTACTCAGGTGAAAAACCGGACCAACTTGATCGATAACTAACCTACTGTCAGTTCAGGAGGATCTACCCATGTTCAAATCAGCCAAGTTGCTGATTCCTGTTGTTGCACTCGCGCTGGTGATTGCGGGCTGTAGCAGCGAAAAGACCCCGATGCAGAGCACCCAGAACTTGGCGGCCCTGTCGGGCGCCTTTGAGCTGCCGGCCGGGGCGACCCTGGAATCGGCGTCTTTCAACGTCTTTGTCGGCAACCCGAGCGGCCAGCACGTCAACGTGCACGGCATCACGGCCGACTGGGCCGAAATGACCGTGACCTGGAACAGCTTTGACAGCGCTTTTGACGCCGCCGTCTACGGCGGTTTCACCAACACCACGGTTGACTGGTACTCGGTTGACGTGACCACGCTGGTGGGCGAGTGGCTGGCCGGCACCTACCCGAACTACGGGATCCTGCTCAACCAGGACGCGCTGGAATGGCCCCGTTCGCTGTACTTCTCGAAGGAGTTCGGCGAGAACCCGGCCTACCTGCACATCTGCTACGAGCTCAACGGCCAAAGCCAGTGCGTGGACGTCACGGTTGACATGGACACCTACATTCTTGAGAACGAAGGCAACGCCAACTACGGCGCGGTCGAGTTCGTCTACACCGGCCGGTACGCCGAAGCCGAGCCGAACAAGTGGGCGCTGTTCTGGTTTGACCTGACCCAGGACGAGCCGGAACTGGCCTGCATTGGCGACCGCGTATGGTACGACAGCAACTGCGACGGTATCCAGGATGAAGGCGAATTGGGCGCCGCGGGCATCACCGTGCACCTGATGGACTGCGAAGGCGGTATCCTGGGCGAGACGACCACCGACGCCATGGGCAACTACCTGTTCTGCGACCTCATGCCGGGCAGCTACAAGATCCACTTCGTGCTGCCGACGGGCTACTACGCGGCCCCGATGGATCAGGGTATGAACGACGCGATGGACTCCGACGCCGACGCCACTGGTCTGACGATGTGCACCGAGCTGGTGGGCGGCGAGACCGACCTGACCTGGGACCTGGGTCTGTGCATGGAGATGGAAACCGGCTGCACCCGCACCCCGGGCTACTGGAAGACGCATGCCGGCTTCGGCCCGCAGGCTGATGTCGTGACGCAGTACCTGCCGATCTGGCTGGGCACCGGCGCTGGCAAGAGCGTCCAGGTGACCGATGCCGCGATGGCGGTGGCGATTCTGGACTACAAGTATGCCGAAGCCAAAGCCTCCAATGGCATCCTCAAGCTTTACCGCAACCTGCTGGCGGCGAAGTTGAATGTCGCGGCCGGTACGAGCGGCGCGGCGCTTGGCACGGCGGTGGCCGATGCCGACGCGTTCCTTGCGATGTTCAATTCGGCCGACTGGGCGAGTCTGTCGAGGCAGAATCGCGCGAAAGTCCTCAACTGGGCCAGCCTGTTCGACCAGTACAACAATGGTTGCATCGGGCCCGGCCACTGTGAGAGCGACGCGTTCGGTGAAGACTGCGGCGACGATTCCAACTAGACTTCACGAGATTTGCATAAGAACCCGCGGGTAAACGCCCGCGGGTTTCTTTTTGCCTGCCGGGCAGAAGAGTGGCCGGTGCGAGGGCGGGGAACTCCACATTTTCTGTGCTGTTAGAAGAAGCAGAGATAGCCCCTGCGATCCCGCCAATTCCGCCCCCGCAGCGCTTCCCGCGAGCGCACCCGGCTTCCTGCTGATTCCTCTCCACATTGGCGCTTCATTCGGGCATAGCCGAAGTCTGTTCGGCCGGTGTCCTGCCGCACTATGCCCGGTTGTGCGAGTGCCTGAAGCTCGTGGCTGACGATGTGCGGAAGCAGGGAGGACATGAAGCACCGGCTCGATTTACCCGGGGAGGAGGACGCCCCCATGCAGAGAAGCATCCGCGCATTGTGGCCGCTTCTGGCGCTGCTTTTGTTGGTGCTCAGTTGCGACAGTGAAGTCGATGGCCCCACAGAACCGCCCTTTCGTAACGAAAATCCGCCAAGCGATCCGCTCGTGATTCCCTCGAATGCCTCGATCGACGGGGCGTCGTTGCGAATGTACTGCGCACAGGGGGCGGGGTCACGCGTGCGCGTATACCGGGTGAATTCGGCCTGGGACAACGGGACGGTAACCTGGAACAGCCTTGACAGCGCCTACCTCCCCGGAGCAATCGGAACGTTTTATGCGTCGAGTGAAAGCTGGATCGCGGTTCCCGTCACCGCGGCGGTCCGCGACTGGTTTGAAGACCTGTCGCAGAACTACGGATTGGTGCTGGTCCAGGACAGCCTGCCGTACCCCGTGACGGAATTTCGCTCGCGCGAGGTGGGCCAGAACGGACCCCGCTTGATTGTGTGCTACTCCGTCAATGGCACCAGCATATGTGACACGATCGGTGTGGCGTCGGACACATATGTCAGCGAGGATCAGCCCGATGGAAATCTCGGGGGAGAACGGACGCTGATGTGCGGCGCGACCACCGCGGAAACCGGCGGCAACTGGACGCTGCTGCGTTTCAATTTCCAGCGCGGTGCGGCAGCCACCACCAGTATCGGCGACCGAGTCTGGAACGACACGAATCAGAACGGTGTCCAGGATACCGGGGAGTCAGGAGTCGCCGGCGTAGTGGTGCAACTGCTCGGGTGTGAAAATGTCATAATCCGGTATGTCACGACCGACGGCTCGGGGCAGTATCTGTTCGATGGGCTGGTTGCCGGCGATTACCGCGTTCGGGTGCGGCCGCCCGATGGGTGGCAAATCAGCCCGGCCAATCAGGGGGGGAATGATGATGCGGACAGCGACGCGGGGACAGACGGTTTCGCCGAGTGCATCACCCTGGAGGACGACGAAGCGGATATGTCTTTCGATTTCGGTCTGTACACGCCATCGTCACCGCAGAATGCAACTATCGGTGACCGGGTCTGGAATGACTCCAATCAAAACGGAATACAGGATAGTGGCGAGCCGAGTGTCCAGGGCGCTACAGTCCTCCTGCTCGATTGCCAGAGCAATCAACTGGCACAGACAACGACCGATGGAAGCGGCTCGTACCGGTTCATCACCGCGCCGGGAAATTACCGCCTCCGGTTTCTCCTGCCGGGCGGTTGGACCTTCAGCCCGAGGGGACAAGGAGGACCGACCGACTCCGATGTGGACGGCAGCGGATGGACGCAGTGCATAGGCTTGTCGGCCGGGGAAACCGACCTCTCCTGGGACGCGGGGATGTACCAGCAGGCCAGCGAGCAACCGGGTGCTGTGGGGGACCAGGTGTGGAACGATGCCAATAGAAACGGCATTCGCGACCGCGGCGAGGGGGGAGTGCCGGGGGTGGTTGTGCGGCTGCTCGATTGCGACGGCAACACGCTGCAGGAGACGACCACCGACGGCAATGGCGACTATCGTTTCAACGATGTCGAGCCGGGGGACTACCGCGTGCGGTTCGTCCGGCCCAACGGATGGGAGTACAGTCCGCGAGACCAGGGAAGCAACAACGCGGTCGACTCCGATGCTGACCAAAACGGATATACGGCCTGCTTCGAGCAGCGATCCGGCGAAAACGATATGACGATCGACGCCGGTATTAACCAGCCGCCCCAGTCGTTCGGGTGCACGCGTGACAAGAGCTACTGGGAAAAGCACGCTGGGCATGACGACGACCCTGATCTGGTCGGCCCGCTCCTTCCGATCCACCTCGGGACAGTCGGGGGAATGCATTCAGTCGCGGTGACGACCAGCAGGATGGCCTGGGAGATCTTCCGTGAGGAATGGAGTTCGGTCGGAAAGGGGGAGATGCAGAAGCTCTACGCCGAGTTGCTTGCGGCCAAGCTGAATTTCAAGATGGGTGCGGATGACAGCGCGATCCGAAGCACAGTGAGCGCGGCCGACCAGTTCCTGGCCCAGAACAGCCTGAGCGACTGGGAGCACCTTCCTGAATCCGAGCGCCGCAGGGTGCAAGACTGGCGGCAGGAGATTGAACGGTACAACAAGGGGGATATCGGCCCGGGGAAATGCGGCTCATCGGACGATGACGACGATGATTGACCTTAGGGCATGGAAGCCGCGACAGGGCTTTCCGGGACCGGCCGGCCGCATGGCCGGCTTTTTTGTTGCGAGCAGTCGGTCGGAACAAGTAATTGCAGTAGATGGTTCTGTGCTGTCATAGAGTCACAGGAACACACTTTCTACACAGGTTGAACAGCAGTGGATACTTTTCTTCAGAATACGACCTATCTGTACGCGGCGTTCACGGCGATGGTGCTGGGAATGCTGGCGCTCGATCTCGGGGTTTTTCACCGCAAGGCGCATGTCGTGTCGGTCCGGGAGTCGTTGACCTGGACGGTGATCTGGATCGCGCTGGCGATGGGTTTTGCGGGGTTCGTCTACTACCGGTACGAAGTGTTGACGCCGGGGACGGGAACGTCGGCGGCGCTGGCGTTTGTAACCGGGTTTCTCATCGAGAAATCGCTGAGTGTCGACAACATTTTTGTTTTTCTACTGCTCTTCGGGTACTTCCGCGTTCCGGCCGAGTACCAGCACCGGGTGCTCTTCTGGGGTATACTGGGGGCGTTGATTTTCCGTGCGATCTTCATTGCGCTGGGGGCGCTTCTCATCGCCAAGTTCCACTTCATCCTCTACCTGTTCGGACTCTTCCTCGTCTTCACTGGTATCAAGATGGCCCTGGCCAAGGACAAGGAGATCCATCCGGAGCGCAACCCGATCCTGCGGCTGTTCCGCAGGATGATGCCGGTAACCAACGAGTACGAAGGGCAACGTTTCTTCGTGAGACGGGCGGGAAAGTACTTTGCGACCCCGCTCTTCGTGGTGCTGCTCCTGGTGGAGACTACTGATATTATCTTCGCGGTGGACTCAATACCCGCGATTTTCGCGGTGACGCAGGATCCGTTTATCGTGTTCACGGCGAACGTGTTCGCGATCCTCGGCCTGCGGGCGCTGTACTTCGCGCTGGCCGGGGTAATGCGGCTGTTTCACCACTTGCACTACGGACTGTCGATCATCCTCGTATTTGTGGGCATCAAGATGCTGATTGTCGAATGGTACAAGGTGCCGATCGGGTTGTCTTTAGGGGCGATCGCGCTGGTTTTGGTGTTGTCGGTGGTGGCTTCGCTGGTGTGGCCGAAGAAGACGGATGCACCGCCGCCGACAGCGGCGGATTCGTTGGGGGATTTGGGAAGATAGAGGGAGTGCCGCCGGCAGGAATCACGGCGGATCGGAATTCCTGTCAGCCGGGTTATGAAGCCAAAACCGCCCGACCTTCCTACGCGAGTATCTCAATCTGCCGAAAATCTGGTACGCCACGGTTTACCCGGCGTCGATGGTGGCAAAGATCTTCCTGGCCCAAATCATCGTTTCCTGGCTCATCATGTGATTCGCCCTGGAGGGCCGCCAGACACTCTGACCTGCTGACTGGTCGACAGCACCAACGACCGAATTCCGCCCAGAATTACCGAATCAGCGAATTTTCGGGAGCCGGAGAGTGCAACTCCGTGGGTGAGTTTCTGCTCACGCCTGGATGCGGCTGGGCGGCCATCACGGAACGTGCAGATCGCCGATTGCGGCGGGAGGAGTGACATCGACAATCTGGGTGATCGTGACGGTAACGGGATCACCGGTGGCGAAATATGGGTTGCCGTTGCCGGAAAAGGCCACCGTATGGAGCGGAAGAGAGTACGTGCCGGATTGTGAGAAGGTCAGTTTGAGGACGAGGCGAAGAGTCTGTCCGGCGGGAAGAGCGGTTATCCCCGGCTGAGTTATGGTCCAGTGGTGCGTCGTGCAGTTGGTGATAACCGATCCTTGAGGCAAAGCACTGTAAGCCGGCACCACCGGAGTGTTGTTGACCGTGACCGATACGTCTGCCAATTGCAGGCCGGAGGGTAAGTGCTCCGAGAGGTAGAGGCCGGTGAGCGGAAATGCACCATTGTTGGTTAGCTCCCGGGTAACCGTCAGGGTATCGCCGAACGGGAGGCTGGTTCCACTCAACGTGTAAGTTGCTGTGGCGCCGGAGCCGGTCGGGTATACCGCTTCCGCGGCGTGCAGCGAACATGCGCCCGCGAGCACAAGCAAGAAGAAGAATATCGATGTGAATGGTCTCATCTTGGGGATTATCGGCACAACCGCAGACCGAGTTTAGACATTTCCTGAAGTCGACGGATCGGAGACCCGAGTGCCTTCCGGCCGAGGAATCCAGGGTCCGGTTTGTCAGGGACAGAGTTTGGGCTGAGGAAGAAGGATCGATTTTGTCGTATTCGCGAGACAGTCAAGCGGGAAGCTGAGCGATTTACCTTGACACTCTGGTCCATTTTAGGATATTTGATCAGGGATAGTTTCATTTCACTCGGAAAGGAAATGCAGGGTATGTACGCATTCATACGCTTGATTCTCCTGGTTACGCTGCTGTGGGCGACGGCGCCTGTTATGGGCGAAGTATATGTGAATCGGCAGTGGGACGAGGCGTTCCAGGATTTCCGGGTAAAACCATTGAGTCTCGAGGGAACCGGACTGACATTGGATCGTGGGTTCCAGAACGAATACGGAGACTCGATGGATCTGGATCCCGGACCGCCGTTCATATTCGAGGCGGCGGTCAACATAATGAGTATTCGGGATGGCAACGGGGATGTGGAAGCATGGAGCAGACTTACGATTCGCAACGACCAGATGAGTCCGGACAAACCGTTCCAGCTGGTGTTTGGCGACGAATTCGACATATACAACGAAGTCAACTTCTACGTCGATGGCGACTTGATCATGGAGGGGATGGCGTTTGACGAGATCCTGATGCAGGGAGACTACCGAATCCGCAGTTACAATTACAACCAGTTCAGCGCTACGGGCACGGAGAACAGCTTCGACATAAGATTTCTACATGTCGATTTCCGCGGGACCACATCGACGTCGGTTCCCGTAGTCCTCCAGTCGGGGCACACGACTTTTGAGAACTGCCGGATTCAGAACATGGCATCGACGAACACCTGGATAGTTGAAGCGGACTTCGAAGGGCCAAATCAGGAGACCGAGTGGTCGTTCACCATGAAGGGGTGCGGCATAGTCGACAATGAAGTCGGCGGCTACCGGCCAATTCTCGTGCAGTTTGCGGGAAAGACGATTGTTGAGGACAACTACTTCGACGGCAATAGGTTTTTCAGCGGCGGGTACCCGTGTCTGCTTGAGCTGTATCAGTGCGGCATAACGAAGATCGATGACAACACGGCCGGATCGAACCTCGTCGACGCTCTCCGGCTCAACCTGTGTTTCGCCGATACGACTTCGTATATCCAGTCATCGCCTGATCTTCCGCTCCTCATAACCAACCTGACTGTCCCCAAGGACAGAACGCTGACAATTGATACGAACTCCGTGCTGAAGTTCTACAGCTACGACGGCGGGATAAAGAACCAGGGGACGACGCATATCAAGGGGGCAATACTGACCTCGAGTGCCGACGATTCGATCGGGGGGGACAGCGACCTCCAGCCGCAGCCTGCGACGATCTCCCCGTGGTGCCACTCCCTTTATGGTTCCATCGCCGGCGGCGTGACCAGTGATTCAACGGCGACAATTCTCCTGCAGAACAGCCGTATCCGCTACGCCAAGATTGGCACGCAGCTTCGGGCCACGGGAATAATCGACGGCTGCTCCTATGAGCATTGCGTCTCGTGCGGCATTCACCTGTATCCCCGGGGGGATCAGGATATGATTGTACGCAACACGCGGATCGAGCGGAGTCGTACGGACGGTCAAGCGGGCCTGGAGGCGGCGATTCGCCTGGACGATCGCGACGGAGCGAGAGCCGACGTGCTCATTGACAGCGTGACGATAGCCAACAACAACATGCGCGGGTTCTGGTTGAGTAGTTCCCAGGATGCGGATCAGCTCAACCTGGCGCTGAAGAACAGCCGCATCCTGGGGAACACCGGAATCGGGCTCAATTTCGGGCTGACCAGTTCTCTTGCGGCGGTCGAAGTGATGTCGTGCATGGTGGTCGCAAATCACGGCCCCGGGATAGAAACAGTCGGGATGAATACCGCTGCGAGGCTGGGCATTCATAACACGGTGATTGCCGGAAACGGCTACGGAACGTATGCCTCGACCCGATACGGCGTTCACATTAACGGTGGAACGCTTGATTTCACCGGAAATACCGTGGCACTCAACGATTACACCGGCCTGCAACTCGACTACACGTTTAACGGCGGGGAAAGCCGGATTGCGAACAGCATCTTCTATCGCAATCGGAGCCGGGGGCTCTTCCAGGAATGCAATACTGCGCCGGTGTGCGCGTACAACGATTTCTGGGGCAATGCGACAAGCGAGCTGTATTTCGACACGGGGTCGGGAGCAGTAACCACGGTGGAGGATTTGCGGGAGATGGGCGGAGAGTTCGCGACCAATCACGGTCTCGATCCAGGGACGCGGCCGGAGTTGTTCGGGACCATATCCGCGGTGAACTACGACAGCGCATCGGGGCGCTCTACGTTAGTTACGACCGGACTCACGTTTCATTCCTGGAAATACGATACGCTTTTGGTCTGCCCGGACACGACGACGGCGCAGCTGTTCTGGTACCTGGTGGTGGAGCGTGGAGGAGATACGCTGACCGCGCTCGGGGACGTGCGGGCACAGGCACAGCCGGGAGAAGTGTGCCGGCTGTTCGATTTCAGGCTGGCCTCGGGTTCGCCGCTCGTGGATTCAGGTGGGAGTGGCTATGTGCACGGGTTTGTTGATGTGGAGGGTAACCAGCGGGTGCTTGATGGCGACGATGACGGTATCGGGCGGGTCGATGTGGGAGCTCATGAGTTCAACTCCGACTCCTTGGCGATCGCGGTGATTCGGCCGGGGGCCGGAGAATTGTTCAATCCGGGGGACACGTGCCGTATCGAATGGTCGTCCCGCTATTCCGATCAGTTGAATCTTCTCTATACTGTTCACCCGGATTCGTTTCCCCTGGAGATAGCGACAGCGCAATCGGCGCAGTTGCCGTACTACGACTGGATCGTGCCGGATTCCGGATTCAACTCCGGCCGATGTCAAGTCCTGGTGATGAACGACAGCGGGGCGTTTGGGAGAAGCGGGCAGTTTGGGATTAAGGGGGCGGAACTGACGCGGGCGCGGGGCGGAGACTTTGAACGATGGGTGACCGGGGAGGACGGCTGGCGATTCGGCAACGATTCGGCATCGATGTGGCCCGACAGCTACTGGAGTACGATCGACTATGTGAACGGGATTGACCCGCATACTGGGATGAAGTATCCGGCCGCGTTCGCATCACCGACGCAGTGCCACGCGAAGGCATCGGACTATCCTGATTGGCAAACCTGGGTTCGGGCGTTCGGGGTGGATCAATGCTACATTGAGACACCGGTGGGTCGGGTATACCAGACGGCGGCGCTGACGCGGTGGACGGCCATGAAGGAAAACTGGGGGGGATCGTGCATGGGGCTGTCGGTGCTGAGCATGCTGGCGTTTGCCGATCCGGCCCAGTGCGCAGCTGACTTTCCGAACCTGGGGGCGTTTGCCAACCTGCACGATGTTACCGTGGCCGACAGTGTGCGTGAGGTAATCGCGACAGTATTCACGAGGCAGTTCAGTCGGGCGATGAGCGAGCACGACGGGGTTTCAATGAGTCTACCCCCGACCGTGACGCTGCGGGAGTGCCGCCAGATGCTTGATTCGCTGGCGGGGGTGAGCCACGATGCGATCCTCGCCATGTGCGACTGGCCGGTTGTTGAAGAAGGTGGGTGTCATGCGGTCACACCCATCGCGGTGAGGCAGGACAGCGTATCTCCGCAGATTTGGCGCATCGAGGTCTATGACAACAACTATCCGGACAGTGTGGGGCTGGCGGTCGAGGTGGACACGGTAACGGCGACGTGGTCCTATGCGCCGTTCGGCTGGTCGCGTCGGGATCACCTCTGGTTTGACTTGCCGGCCGAGCGTTATCGTGAGCCGTCAGCAATGGGGGACAAGCGGCGGCGGCCGCTTCATGACGCTGCCTCCGAGGATACGCTGTCGGTGTATGCGCCCGGCGCAGATACGGTGGTGATCTCATCGGATGCCGGTATTATAGGGCGGCTGGGGGATCAACTGGTGGCAGACAGCGGCGTGGGATGGCCGATTCTCGCGATTGGCGTGGAGGATAACGCCATTCGCGGATTCCGTATTCCGTCTGAGGATTGGACGGCGGAGTTCACGGGGCTGCCGGATTCAATGCTGCACGTGGTGGTTGATGGGGACGCAGCGATTATGGAGATCGTCGTGGCGACTGGAGCGGATTCGTTACCGGGAACGGTGAGTTGGGATTCGGGTATGAGGAGTCTCGGCCTGAAGCACCTGGGGCTTCCGGACTGGAAGACGACGGTTCGAGCTGTGCAAACGGCTGCCGACTCGGAGACAGTGTATGAGGTGGCGGATTTCACCATGACCGCGGGCGATTCGCTCGATTGGGGGATGTTCAGTGGTGAGGGAGCGCGACTTGCCAACTGGGGTGGAGTGGACAGCGCGGTGTTCCGCTTGACGGTCGTATCAGGAACGCGTTACGGGGAGTTTGTCGACAGCTTGATGACCGTGCCGGCGGTGACCGCCTTCATGATCGTGCCCACAGCGGAGGATCTGGCTCAGAATCAAATCAAAGTGTATGTCGACAGCCTTATTGACGGGAGCATTGACGACACGACTTTCCTGCACAACGATCTGCCGACGGCGGTGGACGAGCAGGGGTCTTCTGATGATCTTCCGTATCGATACGAGTTGGTGCAAAACTACCCGAATCCGTTCAACGGGGAGACCGTTATTCGATATGCTCTGCCGGTTGGAGGGAAGGTAACGCTCGACGTCGTGAACGTGCTGGGACAACGCGTGATCTCCCTGGTGGACCGAGTGCAGGGCGTGGGGTGGCACGAGGTGACGTGGCGAGGGATGGACGGGGCTGGGCGGCCGGTGGCAAGCGGCTTGTACTTCTACCGAATGCGGGTCGGTGGATTCAGCGCGACGAAGAAGCTGCTGTTGCTCAAGTAGCGAGCTGGAATTCGCTGATAGTCCGTGTCCCCCGCAACGGCCGTCTCAGCCGTCGCGGGGTAAGGACGTTGACTTCGCTCACGGAACGAGATAGTCCGGGGAGCGGGGGAGCTCGATCGCGCCCTTGATGCTCACATCCTCCATCTGCGTCGCCAGAACGGATTGCACGACGCGTTCGAAACCGATCCCGCAGCCCGAGCTCTGGTCTTTGCCGTTGGAGAGAACCTCGAAGTACCACTCGAATTGCGCCGGATCGACGCCGGCGTCGATAATGTGGTCGTACATGTAGCTCTCGACAAACTGCTTCTTGCACTTCTCCGCGGAGCCCTCGCGGACCGCTCCGCCGACCGATTCACCGACAAAGGGGAGGAGAAGGTCGCAGCAGAGAGTCTCGGAGCCGTTCCGCTTCATAGAAAAGAACTTGATGACGCCCCCCTGGCGCGGTTTCGGGTCGGCCGGGTAGTGGGTAACGAAGGTCGGGAGGCCGTTGAGGTACGCGCAGAGAGACTTCTCTTCGATGCTCCCGAGGTCATCGCCGAACTCCAGTTGGTGGCCGTGACTCTTGAGCAGTTCGATAGCGTTAGCGTACTTGATGCGGTTGAAGGGCAGGCCGATGTACTTGGTCAGGAGGTCGGTGGGCACGACTGTCTGGGCCGCCCGATACATGCTCTTGATCACGCCCTCGACGAGGTTCATAAGGCCGTCGAGTTCAAAATCCCGCCCCTCGAATTCAATGAGGGTGAACTCGCAGAGGTGCCGGTCGGTGACTTTGCGTTCCTGCCGGAACGAGGGGCCGATAGTGAAGACCCGGTTGTGGGCTTGGGTGAAGGCCTCGAGGTAGAGCTGGCCGGTTTGCCGGAGAAACATCGGGGTCTCGGCCCCCGTGGGATCGTACATGGTGACAGGCATGGCGTTGGGGAACCACTCGCAGGAGCCGGTGGCGCCGGTGATGTGGGGAACGCAGATTTCGAGGAAGTGCTCGCGCTCGAACCAGTCGCGGGCGGCCTTGAGCATCTTGGAGCGCAGAACGGTGGTCTGTGCATAGGATCCCTGCATAACGGCGTGGTGGCGCATGGTTACCTCCATGGGTTATTACTGGTCAAAAAAAAGGCCACCCGGAACGCCGGGTGGCCATTAATGTCTGCCGAAATGGGAATGACGGCAATGAAGGGGAGTTTAGCTGTCACGCGACAGACTCCCCCGCGGTGTGCCGCCGCGGTTTATTCTCATCAGAACTCGTTCCACTCGTCTACGCATTTTTGGTCGCGCTTGCCGCATCCGCCTTTCCGACCGTGCAGGCGCGCTTCGACGGCGGCACGGTTCGGGGGACGATCTGCTCATTTTCGGTGATTACTTCATTCTGGAGCTATACAGTACATAATCCGCTGGAATCTGTCAAGGGAAATTGTCGGAGAATTTATTTGCCCCGAAAGGCCCTGTGGTCTATGCGGTTGGCCGCGAACTATCGGCCAGGGTAGACTGACGGGAGAGGCTCAAAACAGTGAAGGCAGGTCCAAGGGCCTGCCTTCGGTGATTATTCCCGGAAGAGTGGAGGATGGTGCTACCGTTTGTCGGGAAGCTGGAATCTGGCCACGAGCTGGCGGAGATCTTTGGCCTGATCACTCAGGCTGACGGCGGCATCGGCCGACTGCTTGGCGCCGTCCGTGGTTTCCTGGGCCACGGCGAGGATCTGTTCCGCATTGCGCGACATCTGGGTGGCCGCGGCCGCTTGTTCATCGGCGGCGGTGGCGATTTGGGTGATCATGTTAGTGACATGCTGGGCCATGGTTACGATCTCGGTGAGGCTCTGGCTGGCTCGTTCGGCCATTTCGCGTCCGGCGTGAACCTCGCTGATGCTCTGCTGCATGGATCCGACAACGTCGCCGGTCTTCTGCTGGATTGACTTGATCATTGCCGCGATTTCAGCAGTGGCTTTGGCCGTGCGCTCGGCCAGCTTCCGAACCTCGTCGGCGACAACGGCGAATCCTCTGCCCTGCTCCCCGGCCCGGGCCGCCTCGATAGCCGCGTTCAGGGCGAGCATATTGGTCTGGTCGGCGACCTCGTCGATCACCGAGATGATGCCACTGATCTGGTCGGCCGAACGCGATAGCTCTCCGATGGAAGTGGAGGCTTTGGTGACGACTTCGGCGATGCGGTGCATGGCGGATTGCGTGTCGCCGACAACCTGCCCGCCGGAGTCGGCCGTGCCGGCTGCCTGCTGGGAG
>JBGSIV010000038.1:0-6447 GCA_041742355.1 Candidatus Zixiibacteriota bacterium | reverse complement strand
CGGCACCGCCAACGCCCGCAACTGCCTCCCGCTGGTGATCCCCTGCCACCGCGTCGTCGCCACCCATGGCCTCGGCGGCTACGGCGGCGGACTTGAAATGAAACGACGGCTGCTGAGTATGGAAGGCGCGCTGCCGGACTTAAAGCTCGCGCAGAAAAGCCAGCACGACCGCGGATGAGTTTGCCGCGGCGACCTTGAAGAACTGCTTGATTTGATCGCGGGCGGTCTCCGACCCGGAGCCGCCTGCCAGATCCGACGCCGACCGGAACACCAGGCACGGCACCCCGTTCACCAGACACACCTGCACCACCGCGGCCGACTCCATGTCAACCACCAGCGCCCCCGTCTGCCGCGACAACCATAGCCGCTTCTCTTCGCTGTCGATGAAGCTGTTGCCACTGGTCCCCACTCCCCCCACCGTCAGCCGCGGCAGCCGCCCGCCGATCGCCTCGAAAGAGAGAGAGTCGTCCGACAAGTCTTTCGCCGCGCGATACAAACCACTATCCACCGGAAACGCCGTGAGTTCGGCTACGCTGTCGCGGGCTGCCTCCCAGACCTCCGTCCCCTGCAGCTCCAACCCCTCGTTTCCCCAGTAACCGTACTCGTGCGGCACCCACAGCGAACAGACCACGATATCGCCGATAGCAACCGAGCTGTCGATTCCACCCGCGATGCCGCTGAAGAGCACGCGGGCCGGATCGTACGTATCTATGAGGAACTGGGTGGTTAGCGCCGCGTTGATCATTCCGACCCCGGACTCAGCCAGGATCACCGACTGCCCCTCCAACCGGCCGTGGACAATCCGCCGTCCCAGGTGCGACACGGCGCTGTCGATCGCCATGCGGCTCTCAAGCACCGCGCCCTCGGCATCAAAGGCATACAAGAGCACCGTCGGCCCTTCGGCCGCCATGATAGGGCTGACCAATAGAAAGAACAACGAACAGAGAATTGCCGCTCGCCGCATCCCGCCTCCTCTCACACCCTACTGCCCGGCGACCGCCGTGTCGCCCGCAGGCGCATCCGGGTTCCACTCGCCGAATGCCGACAGCAGCCACAGCGTGTCGTCCTTGATAAACGAGAGCCGGATCGGACGGTCCTTACCGTGTGCGCTGTCCATCACAAAACAGCTTGCTTCGGCAATCTCCCGCGTGTACGCGATATCGCACGAGCCGAACTGCTCGAACGCGAAATCCCCGGACGGGCCGTAAACGAAACCCAGGAGCGAATCACTGCTCTGCTTATTATCGAGAATCTTCGCCGAAAGGAGCGAATCAATCGCCGCCCGATCGCGAGTCTTCACCCGCTCCTGCAGCGCGAACACCGCCTTCTTGATCATCGGGATCTGGTCCCGAGGCGGCGACATCTGCTTGTCGCAGCCGGCCCAGAGGGCCAGTCCGGCCGCCAGAGCGACCGTCACGATCATCAACTGCTTCATGGAACTTACGACTCCATTCCGGTCAGACGCACCTGCCCGTTGGCCGGGCGGGATACGACACCCTGCTCGATGAGCTGGTCCAGCGTCCGGGTGGCAACGAGGTTCCAGAACCAGTAGCGGTACCCGTAGTCAAGCCGCTTGTGGCCGAACTGATCGACCGCCATATCCCGCAGCTCCGTGTAGGCGTTTGCCAGCAGGCTGTCTGTTCCGGCCGTGATCGCCTCGATCGCCGGACGAACCACCGCCGTGTCGACCATAAGCTGTGTCGGAGTGAAGCTCTCTGGCAGGGTGTAATGGACCATCCCCGCGCTCCCCTTCCACCGGATGAAATCCGGACTGCAGGTCACGGGCGGAATCGTATCCCCAAACCCGATCTCGAAACTCCCCACGCTTGCTTCCGGCGCATAGAAGTGGTGGCCATTGACCCAGCCGCCCCCCTCGACCACATACATGTAGGTCGGTATGTTCGCGTTGCAGAGATCCGAGCCGTCGTAAATCAGCAGCGGCGCCGACCGCGTTATAAACGCCGTTCCCAAATCCCACCAGAGCGCCAGCGCCCCGACTGTCGGGTACGACTTGAACAGAACCGTCCCGGGATCGAAAAACGCCCCGCTGTCGGCGGACATCCGGTTCGCCTTGATCAGGCTGTCCCGTACCGGCGCCAGCCTGGGCAGATTCTTCGTGATTATCGCCGCCAGCGCGTCGGACAGCGCCACCGCTTTCTCCCGGGCCGCTTCCGCCTCCGCCGCTCCGATCACCGGCACCAGCAGCTCGATCCTGCCCTCCACCCGCCGCAGGTAATTCTCCTGCACCATGATCTCCACCTGCGATTCGACAAAACTGCTGTCGCACTCGGCCAGCGCCGCAATCTCGGCCACACTCTTCCCCTCCGCCAGCATCACCAGAAGTAGGCGCGAGAACTCGTTGTCGAAGTACGGATGGCTTTCCACCCGGGGCGGCAGGGTAATCCGGGTCTCCATCCGCTGCTGCAGCGCTTCCGGCACGTGGAAAACGAACGTGAACGGCTGCTCAAATATCTTCTGCCCCGGGAGAATCTCGTCCAGCGTGTCGACCACGCTGTACAGGCGTATCATCGTCTGCGCCCTGCCGTAGTTCCCCGGCACCAGGATGCTCGGGTTGGCCGTCATCTTTTCGCCGGGCGGAAGGATGAATGACGACCGCACCCGCCGCTGCGGATGCAGGTACGAGCCGGTGAACGACATGTCGATCTCGGCCACGATGAATTTGACATAGTCCGAGGTGCTCGTCATATCGATCTCGGCGGTCCGGACGCCCCACCGCAACGACGGAAACCGCACATCTCCGACCATCACCTCTGACTGCTGGGCATTCGCCCCGATCCCGATCAGAAGGCACACCGCCGCCAGGAAGCCGGCGGCCCGGCGCGAGCTACTTCTCATTTGATTCTCTCCTGCCCTTGTTGCGCGCCGCGAGTTGTCCGCAGGCGGCATCGATGTCTCTTCCCCGGCTCTTGCGCACCGTTACCGCCGGCACCCTGGGATACAGCTCACGGGCGAACGCGTCGACCTCGGCATCGGTCGGGCGCTTAAACGGCAACCCGGGGACCGGGTTATAGGCCAGTATGTTTATCTTGCACGGAATCCCATGCACGAGCTTCGTCAGCGCCCGTACATCATCCGGAGTATCATTGAACCCCTTGAACAGGATGTACTCGAACGTCACCCGATCCTTCATCGTTTCCGCCCAGTACTTCACCGCCTCCATCAGCTTGTCGAGCTTGAAGGTCTCGGCTATCGGCATGATCTGCACCCGCTTCTCCTGCGTCGCCGCATGGAGCGACACCGCCAGCCGCGCCTTCACCCCCGAATCGGCCAGCTTGCGGATCTTGGGCGTCACTCCCGAGGTCGACACGGTGATCCGCCGCCCGGCGAACGCCAGCCCCATCGGATCGGTCGTGATCCGGATCGCGTCGACCACATTCGCGAAGTTGTTCAGCGGCTCCCCCATCCCCATCATCACGACATTGGTGAACGCGTCGTTGCCGAACCGCTCCCGGATATACATGAGTTGCCCGACAATCTCACCGGGCGTCAGGTCCCGCAGGAGGCCGAGCGTCCCGGTGGCGCAGAACCGGCAGGCCAGCGCGCACCCCGCCTGCACCGAGATACAGACCGTCGACCGGTCGTCATCGGGGATAATCACCGTCTCGATCGGATGACCGTCGTGCAGCCGGAACAGGAATTTCCGCGTCCCGTCTTTCGATACCGACTCGACTCCCGGCTCCATCACGGCGAATTCGTACCGCTCGTCGAGTTGGGCGCGCACCTCTTTGGTCAGGTCGGTCATGAGGTGGAAATCCCGCTGACGGACCCGGTAGAGCCAGTTGAACATCTGCCGTCCCTTATAGGGCTTCTGCCCCAGGGATTGCATCAGTTCCTCGAGTTGCGGTTTGGTGTATCCGAGGAGGTTGACTTTCTGCATAACCGTCAAATTTAAGTGATTGCGGCCAAATGGCAAGCGGGATTTCCCGCGCCCGTTCGCGCTGCTGTTCTGGCAACTGTTCCAAGGGTTTACCCGCCTGACAGAACTTGGTTCCGGGGAATGATGATGGTAGAGTCAAGAACAGGCTGTGAGTTCAGGAGTAGGGCAGGAGCCCCTCGGCTCCTGCCCTTGTCCTCCGCAACGCTTAGAAGCGAACTGACGCATTGAACGGACTGACACATAGAACAGACTGACGCATGGAACAGGCTGACGCAAAGAACACACTGACGCATAGATTGTGTCATCCCGGGCAACGACCCGGGATCCAGTTTTTGTCGTGTCAGGTGCCCCCACCTGACACATTCCTCGTTTTTGTGGTGTCAGGTGCCCCCACCTAACACATTCCTCATTCCTCAGTACTTCCCCAACTCCTTGACATGGGTGGATCCCGAGGGTATCTTGTTCTCTCCAATTCGGGGTGTAGCGCAGCCCGGTTAGCGCGCCTGCTTTGGGAGCAGGATGTCGGAGGTTCAAATCCTCTCACCCCGATTATTTCCAGGATAGGAATGGGATCGACAACGCCCGGTGCCCCAACGGCTGCGTTGGAAGAGGATTCGGGCTCGCTCCGGTGCTCCGGTGCCCCAACGCTTGCGTTGGGAGAAGATTCAGATATGGGATTCGGCCGTCAAAGGCGCCCATTCCCAGAGTCACATCATTTGAGAATCACTACCGAGTACCCCACGGCTTCCTGCGGGATCTTGAAGGCGCACACCGACAGCCTCAGGGTCCCCCAACGCTCGCCCCTGGAGAAGACTCGTCATTCGGCCTCGCCCATCGCGAGCGCACCCGTTCACATGTGATAGTCCCATCCCTTCATGTGATTGACAATTGAGCTATTCATTATAAATTGGGGCAGGCAAAGCAGCGCACGGGCGAACAGCCGCCCGATCAGCGTGCCTGCTTTGTCCGCAGGATTGGCCGGATACCGGACCTTCGCTCCTCTCTCGTAGTAAGACAGCCGTAGCGAGCGAAATGCCGGAAACTGCATATGGACCGAATTGCGGGATTCAACGTCAACTTCTTTCATCCGGCCGACATTCTGTCTTACATCCGGCAGCAGCCTGACGTGTTGAAGCACAAGAAGGCGATCGAGCTATTCACCGGCTTCCTCTGGGCTAACTGCCTCATGCACGTCGAGAACGTGCCGTTCCGCGTATGTTTTCCACTCAAGAGAGTGGAGAAGCACGCCCGGCCCGGTGCCCCACTGCTTGCGTTGGGAGAAGATTCGGGCTCGCTCCGTTGCCCCAACCCGTGCGTCGGGAGAAGATTCAGGAATCGGGTTCGGCCGTAAAAGATGCCCATTCCCAGAGTCACATCATTTGAGAATCTTCACCGAGTAGCCCACAGCTTGCTGTGGGATCCTGAAGGCCCATACTGACAGTCCCAGGGTGCCCCTTCTATATGTGATAGTCCCATACCTTCATGTGATTGACAATTGCACTGCCGGCAGTATATTGGATCGGCTCCCAGAGTACCGCTCATGCCCCCGGTGCCCCGCCGCTTGGGGAGTGTTGAGAAAGCCCGCTCCGGTGCCCCAACGCTTGCGTTGGGAGAAGATTCAGGCTCGCTCCGGTGCCCCAACGCTCGCGTTGGGAGCAGATTCAGGAATCGGGTGCGTTCATCGCGAGTGCCCGTTCCGAGAGTCACATCCTTTAGGAATCTTAGAAAGGAATATCCCATGCAGTGCGTCGAACTCAGCTCAGTCAAAGAGATCGAACTCGCCGACGGTGTCAGAGCACGAGTCGTGCACACCGGCAATGTCAGTGTCGCCCACGTGCGCCTGGATGCCGGAGCAGCCGTCCCGGAACACGCGCATTATCACGAGCAAATCGTGAACGTTATCGACGGTGAGATGGAACTGACGGTCAACGGCACGCCGACCCTGCTCCGTCGGGGCACCATATACCTTCTGCCCCCCATGGTCCCCCATTCGGCGCGGGCGCTGTCCGATGTCTATGTCATCGACATATTCCATCCGGTACGCGAGGATTTCCGATCCATGGCCGAAGGCCAGGCTCCGCCCCGACCATACGAAAAAAAGTGAGTCGCTCGGCCGCTGTCCCGTGTTCGGTTGAGCCGGCCACACTCTGCTCCGAGCCTTGCCCGGTCGCATCGAGGGGCTTTGGCGTGAGTTCCGCCATGGATGATGGCTGCGCTCCAGCGTGACAAACACTTGCGACTACCGCTTTAATCCCGTTTCTTGCCACCCATGAACTATCCAATTCTCAAGCTCAAGCCGGGCCGCGACACCTCGGTCGGGCTCCACCACCCCTGGATCTACTCCGGCGCACTCGTCCGCCCGCTCCCCGAACTCGCCAGCGGCGCCCTGGTCCATGTCGCGGACAGCGATGACACAATCATCGCCACCGGGACATTCTCCTCCCGCTCGATGATCGCGGTCCGCGTATTCGCTTTCGCCGCCGTCATGATCGACACCTCCTGGATCCGCGACCGCATTGCCGATGCCCGCGACCGCCACGCCCTGGCCG
>JBGSIV010000037.1:0-4093 GCA_041742355.1 Candidatus Zixiibacteriota bacterium | reverse complement strand
GTTGAGTTTAGACGATGTCTGGCCGCAAGCGGCCTGACCTACTCGAGTGCCAGACTTTCCACGCGCCGGTGGGCGTTGTCAAGTCGGGTTTCTCCGCGTCGCGCCTGCGGCGCTCGCTCCGGAACCCGACCTACGCTTGCTGTTTTCGTGGTGCGTGGACGCGGCACATGTGGACATGTGCCGCGCACGGGATGATCCCTCGATGCTGAGATTAAGCGGTGTCAGGCCGCAGGCGGCCTGACCTACTCGAGTGCCAGACTTTCCACGGGCCGTTGGGCGTTGTCAAGTCGGGTTTCTCTGCTTCGCGCCTGCGGCGCGCACTCCGGAACCCGACCTACGCTTGCTATCTTCGTGGTGCGTGGACGCGGCACAATTGCTATCTTCGTGGTGCGTGGACGCGGCACATGTGGACATGTGCCGCGCACCGTTCTGTTGCCTGCCGTTCTGTTGCCTGCCGTTCTGTCGCCTGGCGTTCTGACGGGCACGGTCACCCTGAGCGGAGTCGAAGGGTGACGACCTCAGGCCTGTCGCGTGATCGGTATGTAGGCCTTGGGCTCTATGATCTGGAACGTGAAAGACTCGGTGAAGAACAGGTGCACCTTTTTCGCGTCGGCCCAGTTGAATCCGATCGCGAGGTCGCTGCCGAGGGTCAGCCGCATGTCCCCGCCCCGGATCGACACGAGGAGCGTGTGGTTCAGGAGCGGGTTGAGAATCACCTCGCTCTCCAACATCCGCTCGAGGTGCTTGCGCAGCGGGTAGCATTCGGCGTGGCTGGCGATCTCGCTCCAGAGCTGGTTGCCTGCGACCAGTCGGTAGGGTCCGTTGATGCCGGCCTGTGCCAGTCGGGTGATCCCTCCGCTGACCGCCGCAAGGATGTTACGTACATCCCCCGGAAACGTGATCTTTTCGTGTTTCGAGCTTTTCATCAGGCCGCGGATCTGCCCCGACTCGAAGCCTTCGTAGATCGCCCGCTCCTCGAAGAGGGCGATCTTGCGCGCCGCCTCTTCCATGGAGTCCAGATTGATATCGAGCGCGCCCCGGCTGGCGTTGTCGATCTCCCAGATATCCAGCTCGAACAGCACGCGGGCTTCGACTAGCGGCTGCACCATGCGCGTGCCGTAGTCCACGCCCCCTTCCTTGCCCTGGTTGTCGGGCATATACAGCCGTCCCAGCGGGACAGCCGCATACTCCCAACCCTTCGGACCGTCGACATCGACGAACTTGCGCCCTGAGAGGCTTGTCTTGAGGACGTGCGCCGCCGTTTCCTCGATCTGCTGCCAGGCCTCGTCGGTAATCGGGGCCAGCGCCCGTTTCAGTATATCCATCGAACCATCCTCCAGCTCTTCAGACTGCCGCCCGCGTTTCTTGTCTAAGTGCGCAAGCTGCCGATACCGAGATCCGTCCGGGCCGGCCCGGCGCCCGCCGTTTCGGCTTCGGGCGAGGAGACGCCGGATGTGTCTGCGTCTGAGGGCTCGCCCGATTCGGCGATCTTCTCGACAATCGGGATCGGATCGGTGGTGAAGAGATAGATTCTGAGCTTCTCGTCCCAGCCCGGCATGTTACGCCGCAGCCACTCCAGGGACATGGCGGCGTGCTCCATCTCTTCGTCGCGGTTGTGGGCGAGAATCGCCCGAAGCTGGCGGTTGTTGGAGACGGCTATGCGCTGCTGGTACCAGTCGACCGCTTCGATTTCTTCTTTGAGGCTGTTCAGTGCTCGTGTGAAGTCCCGGGTGTTGGCATCAAGCTCCTGCGGGGGCTCATGGTAATCGCTCATGACGGCAATCCCTTTCGCTCGGATAAGGACCTGGAATTGCGGATTTGTCACAGCATAGTCGCCGGTCGCGCATGCTGCCCGGTGGTGCGGACCGTTTCGATAGCCGTGCTAATCCGTGAAATGAGCAATGGTGCGAGGCGCGGTGTGCAGCTCCTCGCGGCCCGCCTGCAAACCATAAGGTAGGAAGACCCGAAGAACCTATACCTGTAACAACCGCCCGATAGAGGCCGCTGTTCCGGCTTTGGTCGATGTTGATGGGAAGAACTGCCGATGAGAAGGACCGCGCGGTCAGAGCGCAAGGCCGGGGTGCCGCCGTCGCAACTCGGCTGCCCCCGTCGAATCAAGTCCCGCTGTCACCGCCTGTCGTAAGTACGCTTCCCCCCGGTTTGCCTGCCCGACCGACAGGAAGTACTCTCCGAGCTCGACCAGCACGGAAGCGGGCGCCCCACCGCCGTCGGCGGCTATCCCGATATACCTGAAGTAGTTGTACCGATCCCGCTGCTGCCGGTAATAATTGGCCAACCCCAGCGCCGCCTGAGTCTGTGTTGAGTCCACCACCAGTGCCTGCCGCCACGCCGCCACTGCCCCGTCGGCGTCGTTTCGGCTCCACAACAACTGCCCCTGCGCGGCCAGCACCACGGGGTTGTACGGGTTCATACCGCGTGCGATCTGCAGGTAGGTTTCGGCGCTGTCGAGTTGATTCAGGCGGAAGAAGGCCGTGCCCAGATTCCCGTAGGCCGGTGTGAACGAGGGGTTTTCCCGGACGACGTCCCGGAAAATCTGGAGCGCTTCGGCGAACTTCCCGCTGTTGAGGAGCGCCAATCCCTCTCGATTGCGCTGGTAGCCGGGGAAGACGGTCATCCAGTGCGCGAATTCCGTCTGCGCCCGCGCCGAGTCCCCCTGGTCCTGGTAGTAGGTTACGAGAATGGTCCACGACGTCTGATGCCGCTTCAGGTCCCACTGCATGTGCGTGCGGTACTGCTCGGCGGCCGCTTCGGGGGTTGACTGCACGGCCACCCGTCCGCCCAGCGCGAGCAGATTGAGTCCGGCGACTAAAAGGAGTGCCACAGTCACTCCGCGCGATTCTCCGGCCCGCTGCACCAGCCAGTAGGTGCCCGCGGCCGCAATCGAGACTCCGGCAAACGCGAACAGATCCCAGTCGCGGGGCATCCCGAGCTTCGGGTCAAACAGGAATACCGCTCCCCACTGCGAGAGCGCCAGGACAACGAGAAAGGTCATGATGCGCTTGTCCACCGAGTGCCGCTTGACTGCTGTGAAAGCAACCACCGCAATAACGGCCGCGCCCGGCGCCAGCAGGAGCAGCAGGTTGCCGATGTCGATCAGGTGTCGGCCTGAGAATAAGGTGTAGCCGTCGAGTGTGAATCGATCGGCCACCACCGGCAGCATCGCCAGGCGGAAGAAGTACGACTGACCCTGCAGATAGAAGAACAGCGCAGCTCCGGCTGCGAAGGCGACGAGGCCTGTCGCCGCCCTGGTCAGCAGCGGCACCGTCTGCACCCGCCTGGCCACCGATGTCCCGGCGAACAGCAGGTAGATTGCCGCCGGCACCATCACGACGCCCATGACATGCAGCACCAAATTCGGCGCCAGCGCGGCGAGAATCCACCACCGGCCGATGGCCCCTTTCGCCACCAACATCCCGACGACCGCGAACAGGCCGACGGCGGCAACGAAGACCGAGTACAGCTCGACATAGCCGAAGTACAGAAGCAGGTAGCCCGGAGTCGTCATCCCCAGCACAAACAGCAGTCGTTGTCTGGCGGTCGCAAACAGCTTCCGTGCCCCGTATACAACCACGCCGAGGTAGACAACGCCCGCGCCGACGGAAAGCACCCGGAAGCTCATCATCGAGGCGTCCCGGCTCGCCCCGCCGAGCAGTTCGCGCACCCAGAGGTGCAAGGTGGCCTCGCCGAGCGCGCGTGTCTTCAGGATCGGTTGTTTGGTGGCAAAGGTACTGAGCATCTCGTAGCCGTCGCCGAGGAAGTGTGCCTGGGTGCGAAACAGGACCATCAGTCCTGCCGCCAGCAGTCCGATCCCCGCCATGGCCGGCCACGCCCATGGCGCAGTATCGTGCGATCGGGCCAATCGCCCACCGAGCCACCATGCAATCGGCAGCCAGAGCAGTCCGGCGATCGTAATGAAAATCCAGCCGGTGTCGAAAAATGACGCCGAGGAAAAGGCCCACAGGGGCAGCGCGGGTGATACCGAGGCATACACCATTGCCCCCAACGTCACCAGGTAGGCGGTTGCGATAGCTGCATTTTCTCTGGGCGTGGAATCTGTCATATACAAACGGCC
>JBGSIV010000036.1:0-2957 GCA_041742355.1 Candidatus Zixiibacteriota bacterium | reverse complement strand
AGAACCGCAGGAAGCTCCCGCCTTTTCGCCGCAAGGTTTGGTAAATGCTGAGGAAGATCAGATAATTCTTGATCCCCTCTTCCGACATCAGGCCATCCAGCAGCTTTCTACGGGATGCAATGAGCTTCACGGCGTTTTCCGCAAGATTATTGTTCCACGGCACTCCGTCGTGGCTCAGAAATGTGAACAGGCGGTCCCCATACTTGCCAATCCGGGTCCGGTACCGCTGCGCCGCTGGGGAAGCGAACCGTTGTTGTGCAATCCATTCTCGATACGCTTTGGCAGCGGGGAGGTATTTTCCGAGATGACGTTTCTTCAGCCCGTAACGGTCGATATCTCCGATAATCGGGGTCATGAGCGCCGTGAACCGGGTCGCTACCGATTTCAGTTCCTCATCGAATGGGGCTTTGAGAAGGTCGTCGTTGATGTCTCGCACGAGATGAACCAGACACTTTTGCTGGAGGCACTTGACGGAATCGTACACGCCATAGAAGTCGGAGACTAGCACTCCCGTGAAGCCGTCCACGATCTCGTTCAGCACAGTTGCGTCCCTACTCGGACTGAAACGGTACACCACGATTTCCGGGCCAGAAAAGGCCCAAACGTAACCAGATACGCCTCCCTTGATTCGCATCTTGGACTCATCCGCACAGATCATGTTGCCGCACCGCAGTCTCGACAACAGCGAGGTTTCCGTTATCACGTGTACATGTGCCAAATCCATGTAGGCGTCTACCACGATGCTTTGGCCGAACGAGTACCCGAACAACTCGTAGAGGCAGTCTCTCACAGAGTCGAAAGACTGTCGTAGTGCGACCCGTTGATGGATTATCCACCTTGCGACCCCTGTTCCGAGTGTTGTCCCATCTGTCGGATAAGATGGGGAAAAACAGGTGGCACGGCAAGAACAACACTCGTAGCGAGGGGTTGCGTACCGCACGACCCATCGCTTCACTCCTCCATGAAACACCTTAAGATCCCTGACGATCTTTCTACCACGTGACTTGGCGATCATGCGTATTTTGGGTGAGCCGCATTTTTTGCACACGTCCGGTGCGCCATTGCATTCCTTGACTTGATTTACCTTGAGAAGCGTCCGTAAGGCTCGCCGCTTGCGAAGAACACTCCGCCTTACGTACTTGTCAGTGCGGAAGAAGACCTTCTGCTGGTGATTGAAATAGGCGCACTTCGTAATCGCCTTCAGTTCGGGTGTGGCGAACGCTGACTGTCCGAAAGTCCCTTTGGCATTCTGCGGCATGTCGCCCGTTTCAGTGAATCGTATCGAACCGTCAGTGGTAGGCGTGGAAATGGCACTGATACGGTCGAACACAGTGAGGAGTGCCATACAATCCTCGTAATTGTACCGGAGCAAGTCTTCCTTCAAGCTCCCATCCCTTGTGTCTTCCCAGTTGCATCGCCAGACAATGCTGTCGAGGCCAGAGCCAAGCGGCCCCTCCCAGCCTTGTCCGAGGAAAGAGGTAATCTCTTTCAGGCCATTGCTATAGACGGGGAAGAAGATGTTTGTGCGGATGGCTGCGTGCACATCGAACAACCGAGCAAGAATAGCCTCGCCGACTTTTCCGTTGTCACCATAACGATGTAGCATCTCTCGGATGAAGTCTCGCTCGTATCGTCCAAAGTAGACCACCACATAGTCACCAAGCGTCTCCAAGAGCTTCAGGAAGTCACGCCAGATTGCTTCCTGCTGAGATTCGTCATCGGCCCAGAACTGGTGCCGAATCTTCTCGCCATCCTGCATGAGAACGACGCCGATTAGGTAGAAAAACTCTCGCTCAGGAATGCCTTCCACATCGAGGAAGACCTTTACGGGTGAAGTGGGCAGTTCGGGAACCTTACGAACGTAGATCATCTGGTCTCTGACCGCCATCGCTTGAAGCGGCTGGGAGTGGCGTTTGGGCTCTTGTGAGCTACGTCCCATCGTTTTCGGACGAAATGTATGGGCAAGCTGGGTCACGGTGAAAATGCCACGGCTGTGCCACGCTTCGATTTCCTTCGGTTGTAGTGCTCGCAGGAGGCTCAACTCGTCCCGCTCGGTCACTTCCTTGTGGCAACGGGGTCGGAACTCGCAGATGCCGCAGTGGGCATTCAGAAAGCGTTTCGGTGCAGTCGGTGCAGCAATCATGCCCTCCAAGTCATGAAGCATGGTTGCCGACTCGCTACCAAGGCGTGTGGGGCCTTTCGGACCTGACAGCCCGAGCCGTGTCGTGGAAAAACGTGAACCGAAGACGAGCCTTACGTGCGATACCGGCAGATCGGACCATCTGCTGAACGCCGTCCCGATGACGGCTGCAAGCAACTTCTCGTGCTTTGCAGGCTTATTGGCGTGCGAGAAGAACAGAGGCACGAATTCCTGCTGGCCACCGGTTGTCTCGGTACGTTCCATGGCCGGGACCGTGATTGCCCCGTGTTCAGTAACGCAGGGCACATTCACGGTCAACCGGTAGCGGCTCATTCGAGCCTCTTTCAACGAGGCTGGATTCCAACAAATGTCCTCCGGGTCGTAGTGCTGTGCAAGCCACTGAACACCTTGCTCCCGGTAAGCATTTGCCAATCTCTGCTGGAGTAGCTCGTACTCGGTAATGACGCCATGTTCGCCCGTGTACTTCAGGTAAGCCTTGTACCGGCACCACACCACGGCCTTCAGCAAATCAAGATCCACTGGCATTTCTTTGGCTCCTCAAAAAAGAACCGTGATACCCCTTCATCGTAGGGCGGCTGTCGTGGTGTCCGCTACTGTTCAAGCTGGCAGATAGAAAAAACATGCGTCCCGGTCCCATCCGCTGGGATCAGCTTGTGGTCGGGCCTCGCCGGTGGGAAAATGGCGTCTGCAATGCGAGTTCGTCTTCCAAGAGATCGGGGAGGCCAGAACCATGTTCCGCACGAAGCATGGTTCGTCACGTAGCGTGCCAGATGAAGGGTGAACGTCATGATTGATC
>JBGSIV010000035.1:0-2473 GCA_041742355.1 Candidatus Zixiibacteriota bacterium | reverse complement strand
GCGTCGTCACCGGCAAACCGCTCGAACTCGGCGGCTCGCGCGGCCGCGTTGAGGCCACCGGCCGGGGCGTCGTCATCTGTGTCCGCGAGGCCGCCCGCCACCTCGGTCTCCACCTCTCTGACTGCACCGCCTCCGTGCAGGGCTTCGGCAACGTCGGCTCGATCTCGGCCAAGCTCCTGCACGAACTGGGCGTCAAAGTCACCCATGTTTCCGATGTCAACGGCGCCCTGTGTGACCCCAAGGGCATCGACATCGAGGCGCTCATCCGCCACAGCCTCCAGCACCGGAACATCGTCGGCTTCCCCGGCGGCCAACAGGTCGACCCGGCCGAGGTCCTCGGTGCGAAAGTCGATATCCTCGTCCCGGCCGCGTTGGAAAACCAGATCACCGCGAAAAACGCCCGCAAGATCCGCGCGAAAATCGTCGCCGAGGGCGCCAACGGCCCGACCACGCCCGAGGCCGACGCTGTTCTCGCGGAGAAGAACATCATGGTGATTCCCGACATCCTCGCTAACGCCGGCGGCGTCACCGTGTCCTACTTCGAATGGGTCCAGAACCGCGTCGGCTATTTCTGGACCGAGGAAGAAGTCAACCGCCGCCTCGAGGAGAAGATGGTTATGGCGTTCACCGATGTCCTCAATGTCGCCCGGGAGCACGAGGTCGACATGCGCATCGCCGCCTACATGCTCGCCATCACCCGCGTGGTCGATGTCGTCCGCATGCGCGGGATCTATGCCTAGTCATCGCGTGTTATAATTTCGCGTGTCGTGAATACAACGGCGCCGGAACGTATCGGCGCCGTTTTTTGTGGATGCCCGCGGTTCCGGCGAGTATAATTCGGTGTAGGTCGGACCGCTTGCGGCCTGACATTGACTCAAAAAGAACGCTCGGAAACGGCGTTGTAGGTCAGGACCCTTGTGGTCCTGACATTGACTTAAGCGAACGCTCTGTAGTTATTGCGAGCGAAGCGAAGCAATCTCTTTTCCGTCTTGACCCGACGCAGACTTCGCTTGCACAGGACGTGTCGCCCACAGCTTGCTGTGGGATGACAGAGACTGAACACGGGTAGCCCACAGCTTGCTGTGGGATCCGTTGACGCAAATGAGTCTTGTCGACCTACGCGAGAGAATGATAATGTCATCCCGGCGCAAGCAGGGATCCATGCCTTTCATATGTTGACCATAAAACGGAAGCCTTGAATATGTTCGATGCTGATTTTGTCCAACGCGCCCTCCTGGCCGGACCGGCCATCCTCTTCTCGCTGACCTTCCACGAGTTCTCGCACGCGTGGATGGCCCTCCGCTTCGGCGACTCCACCGCCCGCGACATGGGCCGCCTGACCCTCAACCCCCTGGCCCACCTCGATCTGATGGGCACGATCGTCATGGTCATCTCCGGCTTCCGCTTCGGCTGGGCCAAACCGGTCCCGGTGAATCCCTTCAACCTGCGGACCCCGCGCATTGCCGACTTTTGGATCTCCGCCGCCGGCCCGCTCTCCAACATCACCCTCGCGATTCTCTTCGGCTTCCTTAATCGTATCCTTGGCGCCAGCCCCGACCTCATTCCGATCGGCGCCCGTGAGGCTGTCTTCACCTTCCTGTGGTACGCGGTGAGCATCAATGTCGTTCTCGCCGTCTTCAACCTGATCCCGCTCTTTCCGCTTGATGGCTCCCATATCCTGCGCAACATCCTCCCCGAAGAAATGGGCCCGTCGCTCGACCAGTTTGAACGATTCGCCCCCTTCGTGCTCCTGCTGCTCGTTTTCACCGGCGTTGTCGGTTTGATTCTTTCGCCCCCGATGCGCCTTCTCGTCCCCTTCTTTGCCGGACACCCCCATGTGTAATCTGCGGCGCGCGTTGTCGGTTTCTCTGCTCGCAGTCGCCTTCGTCCTGCTCGCCCTCGCCGGCTGCGGCGGCCCGAAAACCGGCCCCGCCGACGAAGTCCCCGAACTCCATGAATTCGATCTCACCGCCGACGCTTACATGTTCGACGCCCGTATCTACCGCGACAAAAAGCCCGCCTCGGTCCGCCTTGAGATCTACTACACCGACTCGCTTGTCGGACTTGGCGCCCGAGCCTACCTCGGCAAAGGCGCCCTCAAAGGCTGGCTCACCGAGGACACGCTCCTGGTTTACTTTCCTGGCTCGAACGAATTCGTTCATGAGCCGATCCTCACGCTGCTCGAATCCGACCGCTGCCCTGGCAGCTCGGTCAATGTCCCGCTCGCCGGCCTGCTCTCCACCACCCCCGACTCCCTTAACCTCGGAGGCGACCTGAAGGTCGAATCGGACTACGGAAACGCCGGCGAACCCGAATTCGTCATCACCGCCGGCGACTGCCCCTGGCGCATAGAGATCAAATACGATCGCCATGACAACCGCTGGCTGGTCGACCACTTCCGCTTCGACAACGGCTCCGGCCTGACCTTCACCGCCGGCCGACGCAACGTCAAACTCGGCGCCACCGTCTCCTC
>JBGSIV010000034.1:0-26221 GCA_041742355.1 Candidatus Zixiibacteriota bacterium | reverse complement strand
TACCGGCACATGTACGTCCGTGAGATCGACTTGACGACCCACCGGTCGGTGACCCTCTTGGTCCCGGCTGATCAACCAAGGATGTATACCATGTCCTGACACACAGTGTATACTATGTCTTGACACCGTACACCTTGCGTCACCCCCGGGCGGTCACAAACGAACCTAATTCCATCGGCGGTAGGTCAAGCACCGCTCTGGGTGCTTGACGGGAGAAACAGCAATGCTCCGAAGACGCGCAAACAAACCCATCCCCGTTCCGCAGGGCCGTGCGCGGCCCCGGGCAAAGCAAGGGAGAGCGTGAGACCCTGCGGAGAATCTCACCCCGCAACCTCCGCTTGACAATCCTTGGCAGGGCCGGTATTCTGGACTAACTCGGCCACATTGAAGATCAACTATGCAGCAAAAACGTAGGGAGGTCCGAATGACTCGCACCATAGGTATTGCGGCGATGGGGCTGTTGCTCCTTTGGCTATGCGTCTGCTCAGACGACGACGATATCACCAATTCGCAGCCGGACTACGTTGTGAAGATCGTCGCGACGGATGCGGCGAGCTCTCCAGTGGAGAACTTGCGAGTGAGCATGTGGCACCACATGACACCACCCGTCTTTTCCGGGCTGTTGGGGCGCATTCTCGGGCCAACGGAACCGGCATTCTCCACAGGCCTGGTTTTCGCTCTGCCCGTGGCTTGCTCAGCGAGCTTGGAGGTTCGTGATATCGCCGGGCATCGAGTTTCCCTCTTACATGACGAATACAGTAATGCCGGTGTCTACAACACTCAGTGGAGTGGCCTCGACGCCGAAGAAGCGCTTAACGACGGAGTGTATCAGTTTATTCTGCGGGCGGCTGGCGACGCAGGCGAGGTGCTTTTTCAAGACACGGTTCTGGCGGTTCTCTGGCAACCCGATCCGGACGTGAGTATCCTCGGTTATACCAACTCAGTCGGCACTCTGACGTGCGAGGACAGCTTGCGGTTCCCAAACCTCTTCACTCTGCCCGAACTGCTCCGGACCAATGAAATCGGCGTGGCTTTGGGTGAGTTCAGATACACGGATACGATCACCATCGTACTGACAGACACCATCTCCGGTGCCTCCCAGGAGTTCACGAAAACGGTTGAATCTCACGGCGTTGATATCAATCTCACGTGGGACCCCCCGCCAGCGACTGCGGGTCCTCGGGAGCCGGGAGACCGCAACATCGAGCGGCCGAGACGTATCAATGAGACTCAGGCCCAATTGCCGACAGAATTCTATCTCGGCCAGAACTTCCCGAATCCTTTCAATTAGGGGCGTTTCAACCCCCCGTTCCCCAGGGTCTTGCGCGACCCCGAGCGGAGCGAGGGAAAGCGTGTGACCCTGCACATGTGCGCGGCCGATGTCCACATCGGCCGCGTATCGAACGAACCCGTCGCCGGGAAAGCACCTCAAACCCGCTCGCGTCGACAAGGCGAAGTAAATAAGAAAAGGCGGGAGCCCACAGACTCCCGCCCAACAACAATCAGTTCGATCTGTCCCCTACCGGTCAACCGGCTCGGACAGGCCCGACCGCTCCGGATCCTTGCGACCGCCGATATTGACCGTCATCAGATCCGGCTTGCGGAAGAACAGCTTCAGCATGTACCACACCAGCCCGAGCGCGAGCACGAAGCAGACGAGGAACATGATGAACACGCCCCACTGCGGTTTGATCACCCACGCGGCCGGATCGAAATGATCCTGCAACTGGATGAGCCGGACATAGTGCCGCAGGACAACCATGCCCAAGAGCGACACGAATAACATCAGGCTCGCCGGGAGAAACCTCTTCTTGAAGAAGAAATGGAGCGAGCCCAGGGAGAGGATGATTGAGACCGTCATCCACCAGATCGCCGGGGAACGCATGATCGGCTTGAGGATATCGGCCAAAGTCAGCAGGTAGACCAGGCCGACCATCATGGCGCCGACCATCCCCCAGAGAAAGAACGTCTTGCCGGTATTGAAGGCTTCCTCGTGTTTGCGGCCGATGAGGCCGACAAAGAACCCCGCGACCGTGACCGCGCCGAGAACCATGTGGAGCCAGCGCCAGATCCACTCGCCGACATTCGGGTTGAGCTGGAAGCCGGACTGATTGCCGGCATAGAGCTGCGCGGCCAGAGCGGGACGTTCCGCTATCGAGAAGACATTGCTGTAGGTGAACGAGACATACAGGAGAAGCAGCAGGGAAACCGTCATGAACGCCGGGTACCGCGACGACCCCTTCCGGGCGAAAGAACTCGCGTAGAGGAAGTAGTAGGCGACAATCACCGCCGCGACTATCGCGAGGAAGAACCAGGCGGTCACAATCGCGGCGCTGTACGTCTGCACGGGATAGACGAGCTGCACAAACAATAGCGGCGCCACGCCGAGCGTGACCGTGGCCGCCATCGCGGCCGGGAAGAGCTTGATAAACTGCTGCACCACCGGATGGTTCCACCGGTCGGTGAACTTGCCGAAGAGGACAATGATCAGCCCGCCGAGCAGGAAGTTCATCGCGGCCAGATGCAGCGTGAGCGTGAGAATGTGCAGCACGGTGATCAGCCAGAGCGGCGCCGGCAGAAACTGGTAGTCGGGAAGGTTGTTCACTGCACACCTCCTTCGGTGATAGTCTGGAGGAACTGCACGAGAGCGTCGCGCTCCTCCTGCGTGCCGGTGAAAGCGGGCATTTCCTCGCCGAGGTCATCGGCCATGTCGAGGATGCCGTGGTAGTCCTCGGCGGTGAGGCCGGCGAGGGAGGCGGTCTTGTCGTTGTAGCCGCCGAACTGATGACAGGAACCGCACCGGAGGTCGTAGACCTTGCGGCCGAGCTCGACACCGTGGAGACCGGTGATCTCGGCGAGCGGGCGCTTGTCCACTTGTTGGTAGATGTGCGCGGCGATCAGTCTCGCTTCGGCCTCGGTGCCGACCCACGGAGGCATATTCCCCCGCGTGGCGCCGGTACCCATGACCATCCCGGCGATGAACTCCTCGTCGGTGCCGTCGAACACCGGCTTCAGCGCGTTGTAGCCGGTCATCGTGTGGCACGTGCGGCAGGCGCGGCGGAAAAGGTCGGCGCCGGGATCGTCGGTCTTGTACGTGATGTGTGCCAGCAGCCCCTCTGCCTGGTAGGTCGGGACATTGGGAATCTCGATCGCGTTGGCATACATATAGCCGGTGATGACATACGGCTTGCGCAACGCCTCCCGGAACCACTCGTACGACCCGAACCAGGTCAGGCCGAGAGCCATCACGGCCACGCCGATCGCGGTGTGATACGCGCGCGGAATCAGCAGGCCGAAGATAATAACCAGCGCTGCGACGATCCCGGTGAGCCAGTACATCAGGTCAAGCGCGGCGAACGGGATGTTCATCGCCGCGCGCGCGGCGGCCATCATGTCGGCCGGGATGTCGCTGAAGTACCAGAAGACCGAGGGTACCACGACCGCGAGCCCGACAACCGCCCAGAGGGCGTTGTAGCGGACAGTGCGGGCTTTGAAGTCCGACGCGGTGTAGCGCGACGCCACCAACAGGGCGTAGAGGCCGGCAAGCATGATGCAAATGCCCGTGCGCAACACCAGCGAGGACCAGTAGGTCGGGTTGAAGAAGCCGTCCCAGAAATTGCCCGTCGCGATCCACTCGCCGGGGGTGAGCATGAAGGTGACGATGCCGTTGATGATCACCAGCGAGATCCAGGCGGCGCCGAAGTAGATCCAGCCGATAATCATGTGGTTGCGGCCCGACATGCGCGACCAGCCGTAGAAATACAAGAGGGCGGCGAGGATCTCGATAACGAAGAAACACCACTCGGTCGCCCAGCCCCAGACAAAGTTGTGGATGAGGGCCTCGGTGGCGGCCGGGTTCAACAGGCCGATGATAAACCAGATCCCCACCCCGGTGAGCGCGCCGAAGACCACCGAGACGAGCACGAAGAACTTGCTCAGGCGCTGGATGAAATCCAGCCGCGCGGTGTCATCGGTGCGTCGGGCGGCGCGTTCGGCTACCACGAGGTAGAGACCGCCGCCGATCGCGAAGTGGGAGACGAAGACGTGGACGACGGCGATGATGGCCATGAGAACGCCGTAGCCGACTCCGACATCCCAGAAGGGGTAGTTCATGAATTACCTCCGCAGCGACTCCGGGGATGAACCCACAGGGGCGGACCGGAGTGTGAAAGTCACAGTGTTTGTGAAAAGAGTAACAAAGGGGACTGAGCGAGTCAACAATTTTGTTGGCAGCCCGGGCCCTGCGGGAATCCCACGTATGAACACTTAGGTGCGAATTCGCCGCCGTGACAGCTCTGGTCAGGTTTCGTCCGACTTCCGCTTCGAGAAGTAGTGGACGTCGGGGCTGTGGAGGTAGCCGTGCTTGGTGGCGAACTCCATCGACGGAAGATTCCACTCCTCGATCAAGCAGGCGATAATCTCCGCGCCGTGGCTCCGGAGAAACTCCTCACCGGCCCGAAGGACCTCGGCGGCGAGTCCCCGACGGCGTTCATCGGGATGCACGGCAAGGCGGTTCATCCACCCCTTGCGGCCATCGTAGGTGGCCAGCGCGGTGGCGATGAGGCGGCCGTCCTCGAAGATACCCATGAACGCGGTGTCGGCGCGGTGCATTTCGATTTCGATCTTGTCGCGCGAATCGCGGCCGAGCGGGCGGTAGGATAGTCCGGCATCCCCCCAGAGATTGATCAGGGCGTCGTAATCATCGATCGTCAGTTTACGCAGTTCACGCGGCATGGCGATACTCCCCGGCGATTGTGATGTAGCAGGAGCGATGTTGGCATGCAGGAAATGTAGTAGAAGGAAGGCGATGGGGCAAGAGGGAGAATGGACGGACGGGTCGCCCACAGCTTGCTGTGGGATCGATGAGTTACAGAGAATGGGTCGCCCACAGCTTCCTGTGGGATCCCTACGTCACACAGAATGGGTCGCCCACAGCTTGCTGTGGGATCCCAGAATGTCATGCTGAGCGTAGTCGAAGCATGACAGGTGCTGCCCTATGCCAACGCTCAGCCAAAATCATCCCGGCGAATCAGGGATCCGCCTACCCCCCCTGCGCCACCCGCTTCTCCTCGAGGATCGCGTTGAGCCAGCTTATGGGGAAAGCGCTGGTGAAAGGACTGTCGTTCCAGTGCTCGCAGCCGGTGAAACTGAGCAGCACACCCCGGGCCGGAATGCCCATCTCGGCCGCGGTGCGCATGCCGGATGCAAGCATCACGATACAGGCGACGCCGATCACGCCGAAATCGGCCAGTTCCTCTTTGTAGTGCTCCAACTGCGACGACAGATCGCGTTTGGAGAAGGCTACATATGCGCCGTAGCGGTTGGCCAGGTCGGTGACATGGTAGGACTGGCAGGACTTCTCGCACTGGATACAGGTGTCGCCGAAGCGGCTCTCGACCTTTTCGCAGGCGGGGTTGTGAAGGGTCAGGCAGTCGGGAAGTATGATCAGCGTGTGTTTTGCTTTATTGAACGCATCGCGGTGGAGTTCATCGAGGACGGAGAATGAGAGCGCCTCAAGCAGGTACTCTTCTTTCGGCGTGCGACGGATTTCCTTTTCGGGGGAGTCCTCGCTCCAGGCCCGGCAGATGAATTGATCGAGGTTGGCGAATTCAGCCGCGAATTCGTCGAAGCCCTCCAGGAGAAACCGCTCGCGAAAGCGGGCGAGGCGGGCCCGGAAATCCGGGCCGAGGCGGTAGGTGGGGTATGACCGGTCCATAGTAGACTAATATAGGCGATGGTGTCGCCGGCGGGGGAAAAATATCACCGCCCGGACAGTTCGTGATGGTCGCTGAGTCGCGCAAGCCCCTGGCGGGCGACGTCGGATCCGGGATGCAGATCGAGCGCGGTGCGGTAATGCCGCACCGCCTGGCCGTAAAGGGCTTGGGCCTCACAGTTTTCCCCGAGGGCGAGGTAGACCTGGCAGCGCACCCGGTTGTCGGGCGGGGCCAAGTCGAGGCTGGTTGTGAGGAACGCGTCGGCCACGCCGTATTCTTCCGTCTGTGTCTTGACCAGGCCGAGGAAGTAGTACGGCTGCCAGTGGCGCGGATCGAGCGCAACCGCCTGCCGCAATATGGCCACCGCTTCGCCGTATTTCTCCTGCCGGAACAGCATCTGGCCGTCGGTCAACAGCGCGGCAAATTCCTCGCTCTCGGCGACGGCAACGGAATCGGTGAAACCGGAAACGACGGCGGGATGGAGTTCGGCGCCGCGTTGGGCTCTGGTGGTTACCATATCTCCCGAGCAGCCCACACAGAACAACATGAGCCGCAGCGCCGTATAGCCACATATGAGTATATGCTTCAGCATCGGTTTCCTTTCGAACTCGGGCCTTGATCGGGGTATCGGCGATGGGGAGCAGCTATCTGATATAACACCAAAAAAAGCGTTGAATAGCCCGATGAATTGTGAATAATATGGACAGGAACGAGCAAAGAATGCTTCAGAAGGGAACAAGGTATGACCAACGGTTCCTCACCGATCTTCTATAAAAACCCGGGCCTGGCGGCGGTGCTGTCGTTCTTCTGGATGGGTCTGGGTCAGATCTACAACGGCGAGCTCGCCAAAGGGATCTTCTTCATTATCATCTACAGCTTCTCGGCCCTGCTCATGATTATCCTCATCGGGTTTATCACGACGCCGATCCTGTGGATCTGGGGGATGTACGACGCATACAAATCAGCCGAGAAGATCAATCGGGATCTGGCCAACCGCCATTCAGGCGGCAGCCCCGGCGGATACTATCAGCAGTAGGGCGCAGAGGACAGATGAGTTGTAGGGCAGGAGCCCCCAGGCTCCTGCCGCTTGAAGATGGCTCAAGCCAGAAGAGGCGGGAGTCAGAAGGACTCCCGCCCTACAAACGTCGCTCGCTTCGGCTAATTACTTCTTCTGCGCCACCGCGCAGATGCGCAGCGTCTCGCGGTTCGGGCGGGTGAAACGGTGGCACCCGTAGTAACCCCGGACGACGAAGCCGGCCGCTTTCAGGAGCTGTTGGATCCGCGTGTTGCTGTAGGCCGCCTCGACATGGTTCTCGTCGAACCGCCGCCAGTGGTCCCCCTCGCGCACGAATGTCGTCGTCAGGCAGGTGGCCGTGGCCGAGCGGCGGTCGAAGTCGTTCTTCCAGACCCAGGCGATATCGTCGCGGCTGTCGGCGTAGACATGCCCCCCCCAGATATTGGTCAACGCCTCTTTCGTGTTCATGTCGAAAATGAACCAGCCGCCGTCGTTCAAATGGTTGGCGACCGACTTGAACGCCAGCCCGAGGTCCTCGGCGGTGAGCATGTAGTTCAGGGAATCGTAGAAGCTGGTGACAAAGTCGAAGCGCACCGTGCCGCGCGAATCGTCGTCGGGAATGAGCCGGAACTTGGGGAGCATCTTCTGGTAGAGGCGAACCCCCCGGCCGCGCAGTTTCTTCGCCGCGAGCGCGAGCATCTCCGCCGAGCCGTCAAGACCGGCCATGACAAACCCGTGGTCGAGGAAACGACTGATCGCCGTGCCGGTGCCGCAGCAAAGATCCAGCCCCGTGGTGGCGCGGATCTTGTGACGCTTCATGATCTCCAGCGTATAGGAGACCATCCTGATCGAATGGCGATCCTGACCCATCTGATCCCAGACCAGGGGAAGCTGCGTGTACGGTTTGCTCGTCGGCATAGCCTCAATCCTCGCGGTTTGGCGTGATGGCGGAAGATGCTGCGAGGTCGTGCCCCGGGCAAGCGAAAAGGGGCTGGGAACAGCCGGCCATTGAACGCCCCGCCTTGACAGGTTCGTTGTGGCACAGCTTATTGGGGGAAATGGGCAGCAGTGAGAGAATGGCAACGCGAACGAAAACAGCCCGGTTTCATCGCCCGCCGTGGCTTCCCTCCTGGGGGGCCGTCTGGCGCTGGCTGAAACACTACTTCGGCGGCCTGTACGACCGGGTCGACCGCCATCACGTGTTCCTCCACGCCGGGGGAATCGCCTTCTCACTCTTCGTCTGTGTCGTGCCGATGGTGCTCATTCTCTTTTTCGTCCTCGGGACAGTGCTGGAGCGCCAGCAGGTACAACAGGAGCTGTCGGTCTGGATCGATCGGGTCATTCCCTACGAAAAATACACCGAGGAACCGAAGCAGTTCATCTTTTCCCGCCTCGATGAATTCGCCGAGTGGCGCAACGTGGCGGGGATAATCGGCGCGATCGGCCTTTTGTTCGCGGCGAGCGGGCTGTTTTCCGCGATGCGCACCGTGCTCAACCTGATCTTCCACACCGAGGACTCCAAGCACATGCTGATCGGCAAATTGCGCGATCTCGGCATGGTCCTCCTGGTGATCGGATTCTTCCTCATCTCGGTGATAACCCTGCCGCTGCTCAACGTGCTGGTGCAGGAAGCGCACAAGTACGGCGGGCTGACCGAGGACGAGTTCGGCCGGGTGCAACAGGCGGTGGTGTATGCGGCGTCGTTTGCGATCATGTACCTCGCGTTCTGGAGCCTGTACTACTTCGTGCCGTACGCCAAGATGGAACGGCGGGTGGTGCTGGTGAGCGCGTTCTGGGCGGCGCTGTTGTGGGAGGTGGCCAAGCAGGCGTTTGCGGTGTACCTGAGCAACGCCACCGCGTTGCCGGTGATTTACGGGACGTACCTGTTCTTCATCGTGGCAGCGTTCTGGATTTACTACTCGGCCGTGGTCTTCATGCTCGGGGCCGAGATCGGGCAGTTGTATCGGGAACGGCGCGATGCAAAGCTCATCGCGCGTGTCCGGTGATCCACCCGCTACCGCAGCAGTGTGTCTCTCAGCCCGACTTCGATTTCATCCCGCGAGGATACCAGCAGCGAGCGGATACCAAGCTCCTCGGCCCCGCGGACAAACACGGGATTGTCATCGAGCAGGATGACTGACTGCGGGGAGAGATTCAAGTACTCAAGCACAGTCCGAAACGCGCGTGGCTCCGGCTTGCGGGCGCGGATTTCGTGCGAGCAGAAGACCCGCTCGAACACCCGGTTCAACTCACTGCCGAACTTCGCTTTCCACACCGGAGCATGCAGGGGCGTCGTGTTGGTGAGGGCAACCACCCAGTAGTTCTGCCGGTAAGAGTCGATAAGGTCGACAACACCCGGCTTGAGACCGACGTAAATATCGTTCCAGCCGGCGTCGAAGCTGTCCGGCGTGAAGTCGATCTCGATCATCTTGCCGACATGGGCAATGTACTCCTCAGGTGAAATATCCCCGCGTTCGAGCGCCTCAAACTGACGGTCATAGCGGAAGCGCACTTTCAATTCGAGCGGATCACGCCCGAAAATTCGACCCCAGGCGGCGAACGTCCGGTCAAAAGTGTAGTCGAGGACGACGTTGCCGAGGTCGAAAATGAGGCCGTTGATGCGCGCCGGGGTCATGGCTACGCCTCGATCAATTCGCGCAGGTGCTTGAGATCCCGTATGTGGATCCGCGGGCCGTCGACCTCGATCACGCCTTCCTTGGTGAGTTTCGCCAGCGATCGAGAGAGGGTCTCGGGTATGGTGCCGAGCTGGGAGGCCAGGAGGGTCTTCTTCTCGGGGAGGGTCACGGTGACATCGTTGCCCGCGGCCTTGTTTTGGGCGATGGCGCGGTCGGCCTGGCGGACGAGGTAGTGGGCGACCCGGGTCGTGACATCGGTCAGCGATAAGCCCTCGACCAGCGCGGCCATTTTGCGCAGAAGCTGGCAGAGGCGGGCGATAAGGCCGAACGCGAGATTGGGGTTGTGGCCGAGGAGCAAGATGAAGCGGTCGCGGTTTATCGCGAGCAGCTCGCTCTCTTCGATCGCTTCGGCGGCGGCCGGGTAGCGGCCATCGTTGAAGATCGCAGCTTCGGCGAAAGTGTCGCCTGGTTTGGCGATCATGAGGATCTGCTCCTTGCCATCGGGGGAGAGCTTGAAGATCTTCACCTTCCCCTCGCCGACGACAAAAAACGACACGGCGGGATCCCCCTCGGAAAAGAGGATCTCCCCCTTGCCGACGTGGCGGATTGACGTGGCGGTTTCGACTTCGGCGAGCGAAGCCGGGTCGAGCCCCGCGAACAACTGCGATTTTTCCAGTATACGACGCACTCTCGGTCACTCCTCAAATCATCTGCGGTAGTATAGGCAATCGCGCGCGGCGATGAAACTGCAAATTCCCGACGGGCTCGGGACAGAAAAGACTTGACATACAAGATCCACAATATCTTAATTAGGGCAGGTTGACGGTCGGGGACCGCGATCGACTTTTCAGTATCAGCAAAGCAATTTCAGGCAACTACACCAAAACACGTGTCCGGGCAAAGTTCCGTTTGTGTTCGTGCGGCGCGGCCACCAACCGCGCCGGGGATAATGCTACCGGCTCCATTCGGAGCAGTGATCAATAGATAGCTGTACGCCGCCCGAAGCGGCGAGTGGTGTCCTGGTGTGTTCAGGGAAGGAAGCATCATGAGAAGGATTGATCTCTTCATCGGTTGTATGGTGGTTGTGCTGCTCGGGCTGGTCGGCGACAGCGGCGCGGCGTGTCCGGATCCCTTCTGTGATTCGGTTACGTTTACTTCGTGCCCCGTGATTTGCCCGTCCGGCGACATTCCCTTTGTCGTTACGGTCCTCGACAGCTGCGGCATGCCGGTGTGTGACATGACTGGCACGTACCTTGACTTCAGCAACTGCCCCGTGACGCCGTGTCCGGGCTTGTATCCGAACTGGCCCCTGGTGTACCCGGTGTCATGCGACCCGGCGACGGGGGAGCATACGTTCCAACTGCAAATGGGCGTTCCGGACTGCTTTGTCTGTTCGGCGGCGCTTTATATCAATGGCGTGCCGTGCAAACCGGTGCGGTTCCGGTTCCTCGATCAGAACGGCTCGCTCTGTGTGGAGACGAGCGACTTCTTCGCCAACCAGACATGCAGCGACTACAACTGCGACAACGTCACCGATGGCGCGGATGCCACCTTCCTGGCCGCCCACCAGGGGCACTGCTGCCAGAGCCAGCCCTGTCCCGCAGGGCCGGCGTTCTGCGACAGCGTGGTGGCCGATCCGTGCATGGTTATCTGCCCGATCGGCGATATTGTCTACACGGTCGCCGTGAAAGACAGCTGCGGCAATCCGCTGTGCCTGCCCGACCTGGCGCTCAACTTTGACCAGTGTGCCGCGGAGCCCTGTCCGGGGGCCCATCCCGACTGGCCGCTGGTCTATCCCGACAGCTGCAATCCGGCCACCGGGAAGCACTATTTCTCGATTAAGGCCTCGAGCCTCGACTGTATCGACTGCGTCGCGTTCCTGCAATTGACGCCGGGGTCGATCTGCAAGACGATCAAGGTGAAGTTCCTCGATATCAACAACGACAACTGCGTCACCGACAAGGACTGGATCGACAAATTCTGCAACGACTACGACTGCAGCGGGTCGATCACGGCGGCCGATTTCGCCATCCACACGGCCCACCACGGTCACTGCTGTGATTCGGATCCGTGCGCGCCCGGCCCGCCGCTCTGCGATAGTGTCGTCACGGACGATTGCGTGCTCATCTGCCCGACCGGGGATATCACGCACGTCGTAACGGTGAAAGACAGCTGCGGCAATCCTTTCTGCGATCCGTCGGCGGTCTGGATGGACTTCAGCCAGTGCGAGGCGAAGCCGTGTCCGGGCGAGCACCCGGATTGGCCGATCGTATATCCCGACAGCTGCGATCCTGCCACGGGAAACCACTACTTCTCGATCAAGGCGTCGAGCCTCACCTGCAGCGACTGCCGGATCATGCTGTTTGTCAACGGGAAGCTGTGCCGGTTCCTGACCGGGCGGTACCTCGACATCAACAACGACAAGTGCGTCAAGCCGGATGACTGGCTGGGCAAACTGCCGTGCAACGACTACGATTGCGACGGCGTCATCACGGCGGCCGACCAGGCGATCCATGCGGCGCACCTGGAGCACTGCTGCTCGGGCGGCGACGGTTCGTTGCAGGGACACAAGTGGAACGACCTCGACTGCGACGGCGTCTGGGATGCCAACGAGCCGCCGATGGCGGGCTGGACGATCAACGTCTACCTTGGCGGGTTTTATGTCGGTTCGGTGGTGACCAACGCCGTGGGTCAGTATGACTTCGCCGGCCTGCCGCCCGGGACTTACCAGGTCTGGGAGACGGTGCAGCCGGGCTGGGTACAGACCTTCCCGCCGACCGTCTTCCACCAGGTCAATCTGCCGCCGGGCGGTTTCATCGGCGGATTGGATTTCGGCAACCACGACACGACCTGCGCGGATGGTTCGATCCAGACGCCGAGCGTGGTGGCCGGGACAATCGACAACTTCGCTGGGCCGGAGCCGGCGACGCCGGGAGCGGATCTGATTCCGCTTCTGACCTGTCCGCTCGGCTCGACCAACCAGTTCGATCAGTTCATGGAGGACCAGTGTTTCGGACACACCTTCACGAACCTGTACGATACCGCGAAGTGCTGCCTGATCGGAGCGCAGTTGTGCTTCCGCGTGTATGCGAGCGGATCGATCGCCGGGACCGACGCGCTGTATATCGCGGAGAACGGGGTATTCGTCTGGGGTATCCGGATGAACACACTCCAGTCGATCGCGACCGGCGGTGCCGATCCGTCCTGGAGTACGGGAGACACGCTGACAATGTGCCTCGACCTGGCAAACCTGCCGGCGAGCGGGCTCGGGATCACGAATGTGCTGGCGGCCGTGCAGGACGGCGACCTCGACATCATGTTCCAGGATGACACCGAGGTCGACTACCTCATGGTGCGGCTGCGGTTGTGCTGCGACGGCTGCTGCAACCTCAAGGGGGATGTCAACAACGACGGTATTGTTAACGTCGGCGACCTGACCTTCCTCGTAAACTACCTGTTCAAGGGCGGGCCGAAACCGCCGTGCCTCGAAGAGGCGGATGTCAACGGCGACGGACTGGTTAATGTCGCCGACCTGACGTTCCTGGTGAATTACTTCTTCAAGGGAGGCCCGGCGCCGAAGCCATGCCCGTAAGGATTCTGATGCTCCCCGCCTTCGACGCGGGAGAACGTGAGCGACACCGCCGCTTCCGGAAGGAGGCGGCGGTGTTTTCACTTTGGGCCTTGTGATCGGTGGGTATAAAAAGGCAGGCCCCGCCGGGGCGGGGCCAATCACGTATTCTGCGGGAACGAGAAATCAGGGCCGGGCTACAGCAGCGAGTTCAACAGCTTCTCGACATCGGACATCATGAACGGTTTGGCGAGGAAGCCGTCGGGACGCTGTCCTTCGACAGAGTCGAATTCGTTGATCGAGTAGCCGGAGATGAGCACGACCGGAAGTTTGGGATACTTCTCCTTGATCTTCTGGATCAATTCGAGTCCGGTCATGTTGGGCATGCGCATGTCGGTGATGACCATGGAGAACGGCTGGTTCTCAAGTTTATCCAGCGCCTCCTGGCCGTCGCCGGCACGGTCGGACGGGTAATCAAACACCTCAAGCATGTCCGACAAAAGCGAAGACATGTTCGGGTTGTCATCCACGATGAGAATCGGTTTTGCCATACTATGCCTACTCCTTATGGCAAGTATCGGCAAAACCCGCGAAGAGCTTGACTTAGAATGAGTAAGATTCGGAACCTGATTTGCTGGACCGGGAGATCAACTCAGCCTGGAGAGCCGCCAGACCCCGGTTGGCCAGAGCCGAGATGAAAAACATCTTCTCGCCGCGGCCGTTATTCACCACAAACTCGGGATTGGCGTCTATCTTATTATACACCATCAGGTAAGGCACTTTCTCGGCGCCGATTTCGGCCAGCACCTGGCGGGTCTGGGCAATGTGCTCATCCAGATGCGGATCGGCGATATCGGCGACATGGAGGAGCAGGTTGGCCTGGGCAACCTCCTCAAGGGTGGATTTGAACGACTCCACCAACTGGTGCGGCAATTTCTTGATGAACCCGACCGTATCGGAAAAAAGCACCCGGCAGGGGTAGCCGGAGGACATGACCCGGGTGGTCGAGTCGAGCGTGGTGAAGAGCATATCGGCAGTGCGGACATCCGCCTTGGTCAGGCGATTGAACAGCGTCGACTTGCCGGCGTTGGTGTAGCCGACCAGGGCGACCTTGAACATCTCCTGGCGGGCTTTACGCTGGACCGAGCGCTGGGTGTCAAGTTTTTCGAGCCGCTGCTTGAGATGAGAGATCTTGGTGCGGATCTGGCGCCGGTCGATTTCAAGCTGCGTTTCACCCGGCCCCTTCGAGCCGATACCGCCGTACTGGCGGGAGAAGTGCACCCACGCGCCGGTCAGCCGGGGGAGAGTGTATTCAAGCTGGGCGAGTTCAACCTGCAGGCGGGCGGCGGCCGTGCGCGCGCGGGTGGCGAAGATATCGAGGATAAGTACCGGACGGTCGATCACCTTTGCCTCGATCCGCTCCTCAAGGTTGCGCTGCTGGGCGGGGGAGAGGGGATCGTCGAAAATGACGCAGTTGCCGCCGACTTCGATCAGTTGGGTTTTGATCTCCTCGACCAGGCCCTTGCCGATATACGTGGCGGGATCGGGGGCGGGGCGGACCTGAACGCGACGGCCGACCACCTGTGCTCCGGCCGATACGGTGAGGGCGGCAAGCTCGTCCAGGGACTCCTCGACCGCGACTTTGTCGCGGGAGGTGGTGGCAATCCCGATGAGGATCGCCTTCTCGATTTCCACTTTGCGCAGGTCTATGGCCACCGGGCTGTCAGCCGACTCCTTGAGTTTTGTTGATCGGTTTGGTCCGCATTAATTATACGGCTGTGGGCGGATTTTGCAATGGGGAAAGTGGGGGGCGGCTGATTCACCAGTCGGGTATGAGCGAACCGTTTGTCAATCATGTATTCGTGGAGATCTCCTTCAGCGTCCGCCCCGTTTTCGCCGAATCCGGATCCGTCTTCGTGATGTCCCGCGCGGGATCGGCGTGGGCGTCTTTCATCTTGATCAAGAGCCACTGGTCTTTATCCCCTTCACGCTTGAACCGCCGAAGGGCATAGCCGCCGTGGAGTTTCTGCCCCGACAGCTCGATCTCAATCGTCCCCATCTCGTAGGCCTCCTGCATGGTGACCATGGCATCCCCCTTCACCCGCTTGATATTCGTGTAGGTGCCGAAATCCCAGACCATGACCGTGCCGCCGCCGTACTCCTCCTCGGGAATGGTCCCCTCGAAATCGGCGTAGTCCAGCGGGTGATCCTCGACCTCAACCGCAAGGCGCTTGTCGGCCGGGTTGAGCGACGGCCCCTTGGGCACCGCCCATGACTTGAGGACGCCGCTCATCTCGATGCGGATGTCGTAGTGGAGGCGGGATGCATCGTGTTTCTGTATGACGAAGATGGGGCGGCCGGCCTCGTTTTCGGCAGGCGTGTCGCCGGCTGGTTCGGCGGTCTTGTCGAAATCACGCTTCGCGCGGTACTTCTTGAGCTTGTCGTCAGTCATCCGGTCACCCTCTCGTCTGTGCTCCGACTACTCAGAGGATTGGCTCTTCTCCTCGATAAACGCGGCAAACTTGCCCACCCACTCGTCTATTCCCCCCATCTCCGCCGATGACGGCACGAGGCGGGCTTTGAAAATCTCCTCGAACGTCTTGATCTTCATGCCGTCAAGGCGCTGATGAACCAGCTTGACCCCTTCGCCCCCCCAGCCGTAGGAACCGAAGACCCCCGCCCGGGTGTCGCGGGTGGAGATGGTGGAGAGGAGGTTGACGACATCCCACGTGGGGCGCACCGCGTCGCCGGCAAACGTCGGCGTGCCGAACAGGATGGCGCGGGAAGATTCGAGCGTGTCGCGGGTCGCTTCGACCTCACACTCGGCGGCGTTGATCATAGCGGTCTGGTAGCCCCGGCTCCGCAGTCCGGCGGCGATAGCATCGGCGATCTTGCCGGTGTTGCCATAGGAGCTGACGTACACGATCGCGACCTGGTTCTTGCCTTCGGTTTTGTCGACGGCCCACTGGCGGTAGCGGTCGATATGCGGGCCGATCTCGCGTCGGATCAACGGGCCGTGGGAAGGGGCGATCATGCGGATATCGAGACCGTCGAGCTTAGCCAGGTTCTTCCTGATATAGTGCGCGAACGGGCGCATGATGGCGTCGTAGTAGTAATGCACCTCATGATCGAAATCCACCGTGCTCTCGTCGGCCCAGAGAGAGTCGAACGCGACATGGGCCGCGAAACCGTCGCACGAGAAGAGAATGCCCTCCTCCGTGAGGTACTCCATCATCGTGTCCGGCCAGTGCATGTACGGGGTCGCCTTGAAAATCAACTTCTTGCCGCCGAGGTCGATTTCGGAGTTGTCCTTGACCGTCGTGATCTTGGCGTCGCGGTTGAGCACGTTCCTGACAAACGGCAGGGCGGCGGTGGCGCACACGATCTCGAGATTGGGCAACCGGTCCAGAAGGGCGTGCATAGCGCCGGAATGATCCGGTTCGGTGTGGTTGACCACAAGGAGGCTGATCTGATCGAGCGGGACGATCTCCTCGATATTCCGGAAATACTCGTCGGTGAACCCTTCCTTGACGGTGTCAACGAGAGCGATCCGGTTGGCGCCCTTGATCAAATAGGCGTTGTAAGTCGTGCCGTGTTCGGTGGCCATGATGATGTCGAACACCCGGAGGCCGGGGTCCTTGACGCCAACCCACCAGACATCGGGGGCTATAGCTGCTGCGTTCATGAGTCATCCTCTAAGTATGCTGACGGTTGCCGCGGAGCGCCCCTGCCGGGCGCTGCCACTGGTAACAACCGGGCAGGCTGCACATTGGTTCAATTCGACCGGGGGCAATATACAGTGAAGCACAGCCGGGAGGCAAGTGGGGGCCGATGAACCGGACCGGTCCGGAGATCAGGGCGCGGTGGCCGTATCGGCCGGCACTTCCGGTTTCGGGGTGCGAGCCCGTATGAAATCGAAGATCGCGCCGAGGAGCTGCCCCTCAGCGGTGGTCTGGACCGTGAGCTGCTCCTTTTCGGAGAGATCGCGCAGGGTCACTACTTCTTCGGCATCAAGGGCATCCGTCGGAACAATAAGCAGCGTCGGATTGGGCACCGCCTCGAGGTCCCCAACCTCCCGGTAGGCGGCAGCATAGCTCGAACGAATGTTGTACCACCACCAGAGCATGGTCTTGTGGAAAGGGAACCAGTAGAGGCCGTGCTCCTTACGCTTCATATCCCACATGCGGTCGGTCGAGAGGTACGGCTCGATAGCGACGGCACCGTCGATGCGCGGTTCCTCCAGCGACGCCAGCAGGGCGGCGTCGGCGCCAACGCCCCGGCCGACGACAAAGAGCGGATGAGTGAGGCGGTCGTGCAGTTCGAGCCAGGCGATCATCTCCTCCAGGTCATTCGCTTCGTACCAGCCTTCGCCATGATAGCTGCCCGAAGAATAGCCGGAGGCGCGCTGGTCGTACAGGACGACATGGTAACCGCTGTCGGTGAACTGCTGCGCCCAGGGGAGCAGCGCGTTGCGGTTGCTCGTGTCGGCGTGCAGGAGAATGACCGTGCCGGGTTCGGCCGCCAGGCTGTCCGGGGACGCGGCAATGTAGAGAGCCGCCAGCGCCGTGATGCCGTCGGCTTCGACACGGAACGTATCGCAAACGAGGCCGGCCTCGACACAGGCCGCCGGATCGTTCGGCGGCAGCGACTCGATCTTCAGCGACTCTTCTCCGTCCTGCCGCCCCATAGCGGTCTTGCTCTTCAGGAGCGGGTAGACGACGTAGACGGCGACGAGAATACCGACGATAGTGAGGAAGATGGCGGTCTTGATAATCTCCCGCGTGGTCTGGGACATTTTCTTTTTCGTCGTTGCGGTCTTTGCCTTGCCCTTGGCCATGGTCGGTATCCTTATCTGCGTTCGTGCTAATTAGTGGTCAAAATGGCCCGACAGTTGAGGTTAGTCAACGGGAAAGTTGCCGGGACAGGATTGTGCTTGATCTTTACAAGGGGCGACATATCTTCGAGTGGGCAGTATGAACAGCGTTAGCCGGAAGTGACGTCAAGAAAACTCAAGGAAGCCAATCGCGCCATGGCCAGCAAATCGCTCAACCGCAGCCTCAGCGCCGCCAAGGCCGCCAAGCAGGACGAGTTCTATACCCAATACGTGGATATCCAGAAGGAAGTCGAAGCCTACCTTGAGTACGACCCCGATACCTTCCGTGGCAAGGTCGTCTACTGCAATTGCGACGACCCCTTCGAGAGCAACTTCTTCAAGTACTTCGCCGCCAACTTCAACAAGCTCGGCCTCAAGAGGCTCATCACCACCAGCTACGATGGCTCTCCCATCGCCGGGCAGGGCGCGTTGTTCCCGGAATACAACGAGGGCAACGGCAAGCGCCAGAAGCCCAAGGCCTTGGCCGTCATCCTCGACCGCGTGAAGGACGAGGACGGCGACGGAGCCGCAAACCTGACCGACGTCGAACTGTTCCTCCAGCGCAACAAGGCCAACCGCATTCCACTCAAAGGCGACCCAGACAGATATCCCGGCGGGGACTTCCGTAGTGCGGAATGCGTCGCATTCCTAAAAGAGGCAGACATCGTCGTCACCAACCCGCCCTTCTCCCTCTTCCGTGAATACGTGGCCCAACTCATACAGTATGATAAGCGGTTCATAGTCATCGGCAACGTTCAGGCGATCACGTACAAAGAGATCTTCCCGCTCATCAAGGCCGACAAACTATGGATGGGTGTCACCATCCACAGCGGCGACCGCGAGTTCCGCGTTCCGGACCACTATCCACTGAACGCGGCCGGTTCGCGCGTTGATGAAAACGGCGCGAAGTACATCCGAGTCAAGGGCGTCCGTTGGTGGACAAACCTCGACCATGGGACACGCCACAAGACGCTAGAGTGTATGTCGATGGATCGCAACCTGAGATTCAGCAAGCACAAGGAACTAAGGGGCAAGGCGGCCTACGACCGGTACGCCAATTACGATGCGATCGAGGTGCCGTTCACCGACGCAATCCCAAGCGACTACGACGGTGCCATGGGCGTCCCGATCACTTTCCTTGACAGGTACAACCCCGACCAGTTCGAGATTCTGGGAATCACAAAGACTTGGTTTCGCGTCGCGAGCAAGACATTCCCGAACCAGATTCAGGTGGATAAAGACGGAAAAAGAAAGGTGGTTGGGAAGCTCAACGATCAGCCAGCGATTAAGGTCGACAGACCACCGGCCGACCAGACTTACTACATCGTTGACGGCGAGTACTACGTAGCGCTTTACCAGAGAATTCTCATCCGCCGCCGTAGCACCCGGCCTCCAAGGAAGAACAAAAAATGAAAACGACGCTCAAGAATGACATCACTGTCGCCCAGATTTGCGACGGGTTTGTGTACAACCAGTTGGAGGGTAAGGGGCTCTTCGGCTTGGGTGGAAAGCTCACCATTCAGCCGGAGTATCAGCGGAACTACATCTATGCCGACGGCGGCGGCAAAAAGGAGCAGGCGGTTATCCAATCGCTGCTCAAGGGGTATCCGCTGGGACTGATCTACTTCAACAAGGTTGCGGAGGACAAGTTTGAGGTGCTCGACGGCCAGCAGCGCATCACCAGCATCGGGCGCTTCGTCACTGACAAGTTCGCGATCATGGACGGCGGCAACCCCAAGAACTTCACCAGCCTGCCTGCGGACCAGCAAGCTATAATTCGGGATTCGAAATTGCTGATCTACGAGTGCGAAGGTACGGAGACCGAGATCAAGCAGTGGTTCGAGACGATCAACATCGCGGGCGTTCCGCTCAACGATCAGGAGCTTCTCAACGCCATTTACTCCGGCCCGTTCGTCACCAAAGCCAAGGAAGAATTCAGCAACAGCCAGAACGCGAACATCCAGATGTGGAGCGCGTACATTAAGGGCAGCGCCAACCGGCAGGAGTTTCTGGAGCGGGCGCTGGATTGGGTGAGCAAGGGGGATATCGGCTCGTACATGAGCGCCCACCGCAACCTTAAGAACATCAACGAGCTGAAGGCCTATTTCAATGCTGTGATCGATTGGGTTTCAACGGTGTTCGAGGACGTTTACCCGGAGATGAAGGGCTTGGAGTGGGGCCGGCTGTACGAGCAGTACCACGCCAAGAGCTACGATCCGAAGAAGATGGCGGCGGCGGTGAAAAAACTCATGGCCGACGACTTCGTGAACGGCCACAAGGGAATTTTCGAGTATTTGCTGGGCGGGTCGAAGGATACGAAGTTGTTGGACGTGCGGGTGTTCGACACGAAGACCAAGCGGGCGGCGTACGAGAAGCAGACGCAGGCGGCCGAAACCAAAGGCAAGAGCAACTGCCCTCTCTGCGCGATTGGCGACAACGCAAACAACGGCAGAATCTATAAGTTCGACGAAATGGACGCCGACCACGTTTCCGCATGGAGCAAGGGAGGCGACAGCTCGGCGAAGAACTGCCAGATGCTGTGCACAACCCACAACCGGGCTAAAGGGAATCGATAGCCGATGTCTGTCAAGGCCCGACGCGCGGGGCAAGCGCTGAAAGCGGGACATCACGTTCCCTGAGGCCGGTCCGCAAGTGACCGCAGTCGATGGAAATGCATATGACAGCCAGGAATCATACAGATTTAATTTGGTCGGCGTTCGTAAAGGGAATCGTGCCGGTACTCGCACTTGTTCTGCTTCTTCTCTTTGTCAACGCCTGCGGCGACGACGACAAGAAGAACCCGGCCGCGCCCAACAACCCACCCACCGAACCGGTCAACAACGTCGTCGCCGGATCCCCGGCCGACGGCGCCACCGGAGTCAGCCGGGAGCCAATCCTCCGCTGGACCTCATCCGACCCCGACGGCGACCAGATCTACTACGACGTCTACTTCGGAACCGAACTCGGCCCGCCCATTATAGCGGGCAATCTCTCCGACCCGCTCTTCGCCCCGCTCACCGAACTGGGCTACGGCGTGACCTACTACTGGCGGGTGGTGGCCGAGGATAAGCGCGGGGAAGAGACCAGCTCGCCGATCTGGCGCTTCACGACCGTGGGATTGGATAGGTAGCCGAAGAGAGCTATGACTTGCCCGTGTCATCTTCGGACAGCCGGCGGCGCATGAGAATGCGCTCCAGGGCCATCGATCCCTGGTTGGCCAATGCGGTGACCGAGCGCAGCCGCTCGTCATCGATTGGCAGGCCCCGGTCGGTTGAGTCGGCAAAGAGGGCGAAAACCACCCGGTCGAGCACTTTGACCGGGGCGAGCACAAAAGCCGACGTCCCCAGCGCATTCCATCCCGAGGTCGCCGCAATCACCTGATCGATGTCGGCCGTGCGATCGCCCACTGGGATTGTCCGGCCGTCCGTGCGCAGGTGCCCGAAGAGACCGCCGTCGGCCGGGAACGAGAGGGCCTTGATTTCTTCCTGGGTCGCTACGCCGAAACCCAGTCGGCCGACAAATTGCCCACCGTCGGCATCATATTCCAGCAACAGCACCCGTCCCATCTGAAGCCCCCGGAAGACCGCTTCACAGACGATCAGGAGGATTTCCTCCTCCGAACCGGCCTCGAACAGGCTCTCCGCCGCCCCCTGCAGGAAGGAGAGCTGCAACTCCTTTCCCGAGAGTTGCCGCTGAATCTCCGCCAGGTTGGCGCCGGAAGCGGTTTCAGGGCGGAGCGGGTCGATCTTGATATCCAGATCACTGGCGATTTCCCCAACCTCCTTGCGGCAGACTTCGGGCAGGTCGGCCATGACCTTCCGGTCGATCGCGAGGAGATCGAAGGCTAGGCGGGCCAGCTCTTTGAAGCCCCGGCTCTCAATCGAGGCCCGACCGGAGACAAACGGATAGGCCAGCTCGGCCAGGTGCACCATGTCGACAAGCATACCGCCCGACGAAGTTTTCGAACCGGTAACCGAACGGGGGCGGTTGTGTTCGCCGATCGGCCGAACCAGCAGCTCGGGCAGATTCCACTTCCGGGCGATGTACTCGCCCGCCTCGAGGTGGTCGACCCCGAGGAGAATGCGCTCCGTGTTCTGCAACTGCGAAGGGTCGCAGTCAACCTTGCTCAACTCCCGGTACTCATCGGGAAACGCGCTGGCGAGAACAACCTGCCCGATATCGTGCATGAAGCCGGCGATGAAAGCGACCTCGAGCAGCTTGGTCTGGCCGGTCGCCCGGGCGAGGTACTTGGCGATGACCCCGCTGGCCAGCGACCGGGACCAGAAAGCCTTGACGTCGAAGCCACTGCCGCGGGAGATGTTGTTCACGGCGTCGTAGACGACCATGGAAATGGCGATGTTGCGCACCGCGCGGAAACCCATGAGCATAATCGCATGCGTCACGGTCGTGATGCGGCCCGAGAACTCGCCGTAGTAGGCCGAGTTGGCCATGCGCAGAATGCGACTCGTCAGCTGGTGGTCCGAGAGGATGCAGTTGGCCAGGTCGGCCACCGACGCACGGGGATTCTCGGTAATCTCCTTGATGCGCAGGACCACCTGCGGAATCGACGGGAGATTGGAGACCTTCTCGAGGCGTTCGTGAATTTTATCCCGAGTCAACGTCGTCATGCGTATTCACACCGGCGCACCTCGGCCATATCGCCGAAGTGGAGACAAACCCGATTATAATAATCGCCTCTGCCGGAGTTCAGCCGGAGCGGACAGGCTGAGTCCTTTGGGGCGGCGGACATCCTTCTCATTAATGTGTCGGCAACCTCGCCCCGATCATTTGGTGCGCGACACCCGGAGCGGCAATCGGGCAAATATGACACCGTTGCGGTCGGGCGATGCACCGGGCTGCATATACTGGCCAGCCCCGGAGCGCACATCGGTGTGCAATAGTTGAACGCCGTTGCAGGAAGATGGGAAGGGCTTTGCGGGGCAAGGCATTATGATCGGGCCGCGCGGGCGAAACAGGAGTGCAGTTGCTTTCCCTATCGGCACAGCGGTTGCAACAGACACTTCCGGATAGTCGGCGCTAACAGCAAGGCCCGGTGAATACCAGCCGGACGACCGCAGAGGAGGACAGCGACCCGATCACAGCAGGAAGAGCGCATCGCGCCGCACAAGCGGCAGCGGACGACGAAGCACCTCGATGGAAGAACCGCGCCTGCAATCTGTTTTCGTTTTTCCTGTTGACAACCAATACCCTTAGCCATATATTAGCCTCGGATGATGGGTAAGAACTCCACAAAAGAGTATACACAGCGAGACTTTCGACGAGTCCGTCCTTCCGAGCAAAACGTCTGATACTTCTATCCCGAACGGTGAGGGAGCCGTTCTAACGGGAATACTGACAGGTTACTATTGCAGAACGCTGCTGCAACTGAACAACAAGGGTACGACAATTGACGCAGTTCCCAGAGATACGTCTTCCGGGAAATGCACGGCTGACGACGCTCTGCGTATCGGGGATACCTTATCGCACCTAGGCTAAGGGTATTTCGACACGAACGTAACATCAGTATCGTTTTAAGGAGGAAGGTATGATCCTCGGCACGAAATCCCCGGGGTATTCTCTTTTCGCGGCGTGCGTGGTCCTGCTTGCCGGATTCCTGCTCGCTCCCTCAGCCTCGGCGCAGCTCATCATCGAGGTCGGTGACACCACCGCTGCGCCCGGCGCTCAGAACACCGTCATTTCCGTTTCCATCGTGAACCTCAGTGACACGGTGGCCGGATTCAACCTCTGGATCCAGCTCGACCGCCCCGACATCATGCTGTTCCAGACAAACTCGCAGACGAAGATCGATACGACCTACTGGATCTGCAACGACTACGCCGGTAGCAATTGTATCGACTCGACCAAATCCACTCCCCTCGACTACGATTTCATTACTATCGATACCAACGAGGTGCAGATCGGCAGCTGGGACACGACCGGCACGCTGATTTCGGGCTGGGAATCGGTTGACGCCCGCTCGCTCTCCGGATTCGGCTACGACCTCAATATCGTCGGTATCGCCAACCTGCCGTCGGGCGGGTACAAGGCCGGCATCGCGCCGCAGAACGGCGGCGTGCTGATCAAGCTGCTGGCCGACGTCCTCATGATTCCCGACACGGCCACCGGGCTCGACCGGACCGTGAACATGCTCGTCCAGCACCAGTTCACCGACCACTTCAGCTTCTCCCGGCCGGACGGCACCACCATCGGCCTGAAAGACACCATCGTGCAGGACACCAACTACTGGATCTGCACCGCTTGGGCCGGGGATGTCTGCCTGAACTGGCAGCGCGTGAGCCAGCCGCCGGCCGACTCCTTCCAGATCGTGGAGCGCACCGACAAAGTCATCGATTACAACTACGTTTTTGTGGCCGACGGCATGTTGACCGTGCTCGAAGGCATGTGCGGCGATATGAACGGCGATTTCAAGCCCCAGCCGAATATCGCCGACCTGACCTACCTCGTGAATTTCCTGTTCAAGGCCGGTCCTGCCCCCGTGCCGTTGTGGAAGGCAAATGTCAACTGCATCGGCATCGACGAGCCCAACGTGGCCGACCTGACCTATATGGTTGCTTTCCTGTTCAAGGGCGGACCGGCGCCGTGCCAGGGTCCGGCCTGCTAGAAGATTCGTGAGTGGCGGCAGGCCGGGTGTGCCTGCCGCGGCTTTGACACCCAGGAGAAGTAGGATCCCAGTTCTTACCAGGTTCTTGCAGCGCTTTAACAATTGATTGAGAAATTGGATGTACATAGAAACCGGTCGGGGCTGCACCATGCCGCCCCGGCTGAACCATCAACCTGAAGATAGATGGGAAGGAGGACGCGTTAGAGAGGTTACGTTTATGACACGCGCTCAAGTGAAAAGAATGAACGCATCGCTGGACCGTTTTCCTGCATTTGCCGGACCGGACAGCTCGCGGGTTAGGTGGCTCTCACCTGCAGGTTGTTCTATTACGGACCGTGAGGGGGTTCTGGGAAGCGTGTCTGGTAATCGTAAGTTCGTATCATCAACTGTTAACGAAGTAAGTAGGAGTACACAATGAAACGCATCGCTTTGTTTATCGCTGCGTTGATGATTCTTTCATTTGGGCTCGCTAATGCTCAAGATGCCATCACGGTGTCGTTCACGAACACCTGGATGGACGGCCCGACCATGAAGCTGAACCCCGGTCCGACGACCATCACGTTCACCCTGAACGTGACGACCGACGTGATCGCCGGCAGCACCAACGGCTTCAAGATCTACTACCAGGACGGCACGGGCAACTACGGCGTGCCGGTTGGCGCGTGGGCCCCGAACGGCTACTACGAAGCCAGCAACCAGTTCGTCAACTACGTCAGCAATGACGGCACGGGTGGCGACCAGTTCGGCTTCGGTGGCTTCCTCATTGGCGCCCCGGGCATCCCGATCGGGACGCACGCCCTGTGGTCAGTCACCGGTGTGAACGTCGCCGTCGGCGAAACGTTCTGCATCGACACGGCGTTCTACCCGCCGGGCGGCGTCTGGCTGTGGTCAACCAACAGCGGCGACGTGGAACCCGACTGGTACGATGCTCCGTACTGCTTGCTGGTCGAGCCGGTACCGAACATCCCGCCGGCGTTCTTGAACTGCCCGGGCGTAGCCCAGGTGTTCAACCACTGCGCGGTTGCTTCGATCGACCTGAACGCCAGCGACACGGAAGGCGACCCCTTCACGTTCTCGATGGTTTCCGGTATCGGTTCGATCGACGCCAACTCGGGCGTGTGGTCGTTCTCGCCGACCCTGGCCAACGTGGGCCCGGTGTACGACGTGGTTGTCCGCGTAGCTGACGCGTTCGGCGGCACGGACTGCGCGTTCCAGGTCTCGTTCTCGAACGTGGCCCCGACCATCGCCTGCCAGGCTCCGGTGCCGGTGGGTATGGGCAACTCGATCAATGTTGACATCAATGCTGCCAACGTTGACTGCGACCCGGGTACGTTCTCGATCGTGGGTGTGGCTCCGGCTCCGGTGGGCACCTACTCGATCGACGCCAACACTGGCGTGATCACGTTCAACACCGTGTCTCCGGCCGACGGCGGCTTCGCCTACGTGTTCACCGTTGAGTACTCCGATGGCAACCTGGCCGCGACCTGCGACCAGACCATCAACGTGCTGACGACTGAGCCGTACGAAATCGTGATCGAGAAGACGCACGGCACGTTCCAGGGCGGCCACGAGTACGTTGACGTGACCGTGACCAAGGGTTCGGAAGCCATCTGGGGCTTTGACATTCTCATCGCCTATGACGCTTCCGCCCTGTCGTTCCAGACGGCCGTTCCGGGTGACATCTACACCGACTGCGGCTGGGAATACTTCACCTATCGCTACGGCGCCAACGGCAACTGCTCCGGCGGCTGCCCGTCCGGCCTGCTGCGCGTGGTGGGTATTGCCGAGACCAA
>JBGSIV010000033.1:0-12466 GCA_041742355.1 Candidatus Zixiibacteriota bacterium | reverse complement strand
AGGTCCGGCGCGCCGCCGAGAACTCGATTCCGTAGTGCCGCTCCACGCGTCCGTCGGCGTAGGCCGTCGCCGCGTCGTGCGGCGAGACGTCGAGGTGCACGGCCGCCAGTTCGGCGTCCTCGTCGGCAAACAGCGGTGTCGCCTCCTGCCACAGGAGCCGCGCCACGTTCTCCGGTGACGGCACAGTCGAGGCGAACCCGTGGTGGTCGACATTGAGGAACTTGTGATCGTACCGGTCGGCCAGCAGGCGGTTCACCCGCTCCTTGATTGTCGCCACATTGATGACCATGCCGGTCCGGGCGTTCGGACGCCCGGCGAACACGAAGTACGCCGCGAAATTCCCGCCGTAGCCGTGCTCGTTCCCCGCCAGGCGGCCGTAGTACGCCTGGTTCTTCTCCAGCGGCCACCGCTTCTGGTAATAGCGGTACGAAAGAGAAATCTCGAACCGCTTGCTGATCGTCAGGTACATGGCTAACCTCCCTCCGATCACTTGTTAATCAAACTGAAGAACTCCGCGCGCGTGGCTGTATCCTCGTGAAATTCGCCCAGCACGTACGAGGTCGTCATGATGGAGTTCTGCTTTTCCACCCCGCGCATCATCATGCATAAGTGTTGTGCTTCAATTACGACCGCCGTTCCGAGCGCGTTGGTGTACTTCTGGATCGTCTCGGCGATCTGCTTGGTCAGCTTCTCCTGGATCTGCAGCCGCCGCGCGTACGCGTCGACAATCCGCGCAACTTTCGACAACCCCAGCACCTTCTGGTTCGGGATGTACCCCACGTGGCACTTGCCGATGAACGGCAGCAGATGGTGTTCGCACATCGAGTAAAGTTCGATATTGCGCACGACGACCATCTCCTTGGTGTCGGCCTCGAAGAGCGCGTTGTTAATGAGCAGGTCGATATCCTCTTTGTACCCCTTCATCATGAACTCGAATGCTTTGGCTGCCCGGCGCGGCGTGTCACGGAGTCCATCGCGGTCCGGATCCTCGCCGATCTTGACCAGGAGCTGGCGGTAGAGATCTTCCATTGTCATTGTGTGTTCCCTTCAAGCTGTGAGCATTGAGACTATCACCAGGGGAGTCTCAGTGGGCTCTTCGTCTTCCGGCCAACCCGCACGCGGTGAAGACCATGTCACCGTTCTCTGAGAGTTCCGTCTCATCGTTCGAATCCGACAGGTACTTTCTGTGTTTGCCGCGGCCAGTCTTCAAGATCACGGTTTGTGATCTTAGCGCCACGTTTTCCTCCTCGGTGAGCTGGAACATGAAGTCGGAAGGAAAGCGGACGATGTTCCGCTTAACGGCCTGTACCAAAGCCCGGGTCTCGACATCGTAGAGAGCCGCCAAGTCTTTGTCGAGCATCACCTTCAGCCCTCGCACCAGCAGTATGCAGTTTTCGATTCGCTCGGCCGGAACGGCCGCCCGATCTTCATTCATGACTATCTCCCCTTTCATCATGTCTGCTCAATGATCGTATGGACGAGCCGAGTTGCGGACCCCACTGCTACTGAGAGACAGAAGACCTTCGATCGGAGTATCCCAGCACCGGTGTGGTTGTGTTCAGGGTCCGTCACTGAAGACAAGATACGGCTCCGACCGCCCCGGTCAATCCCAAATCCTCCGCGCCTTTCACCTCCACACTCTCGGCGTCATGCCCAATCCGCGCCGCGTCAACAGCCGAATGTGCTCCGGCGTTGTCCCGCAGCAGCCGCCAACGATGTTCACCAGCCCCCCCTGCACCAGCCGCGAGGTTGTTTCGGCCCACGCCTCCGGATCCTCCGGGTACACGCCGCTTTCATCGGGGATTCCCGCGCTCGGGTGGCAACTGATCGGCAGATCGGTCATCTCGCCCAGCCGGCGAATACCTGCGGCCGCCGCCCGCGCGCCATACCCGCAGTTCAGCCCGAGACACACCGGTGCAAACGGCGCCACGGCCCCCACGAATGTCTCGAACAGCTCGCCCGAAAGCAGCCGTTCCCCCGATACGTCCATTGTCATCGAAATCCATAGCGGCACCGTCTCTCCCGCCTGGGTGCAGGCGGACTGCACGCCCTCGCACGCCGCCACCGCCGCAGCCGTGTTGCTCATCGTCTCGAGCAGGAGCAGGTCGGCCCCCCCCCGAATCAGCCCCAGGGCCTGGACTTCGTACCCATTGGCCATCTCCTCCGCCGGCACTACCCGGAGATCCGGCAGTACGTCCGACTGGGCGGTATCCGGGATAGCATCTGTCGGCCCGATGACTCCGGCGACAAAGGTTCGGCGCTCCGGTTCATACGCGGCAAAATCGTCGACCACTCGCCGCGCAAGTTCGGCCGCCTCCCGGTTGATCCGCTCCACCAGGTCCGGTGTCCCGTAGCGTTCCTGCATCAGGGGCTGGGCGAGGAAGGTGTTGGTGGAGAGAATGTCCGCGCCGGCGTTGAGGTACGAGCGGTGAATCGTCTCGATGAGATCGGGGCGGGTCAGCGTCAGCAGTTCCAGGTTTCCCCGCAGCGGTTGTCCATGGTCGAGCAAATCTTCCCCTCGGAAATCCTCCTCCCGCAGCCCGTATCCCAGCAGGACTGTCCCCATCCCGCCGTCGAGTACAAGCACCCGTTCGCGCAGCGCCTCTCGAAACCGTGTGAGTGTGTCGACTGCCATAGTGTCCCGTCCTCTCTGCTACCCTGTTCCCGGCCGTCTGCACCTCCCCGCCCGATCGTTATCCAGCCCGATGCTGCCATAAGATAGGTCGCCGGGTTAGTGTGCGTCAATGAGAATGCGAACCGCCAGCCGTGACCCATAACAACAGAAAGCGCGGCGGCCGCAACGGATTCTCCTCGGCGATGGCTCGGACACCACAGAAACAGCTTGACAAAGATCCATGACTCCCGTTATGTAAAGCAGAGGAGTGGCGAGCGATCAGTCAGCCTGGGCTAGGCATGATGGGCTGCACGGAACAGGGAATTGGCTAGGGTCCTTGAGCACACTCGCCTCATGACAAAAACCTATTGTACAGGTAAAATCCGCCGTCTCAGATTACCATTGCGTTGATGGTCCTACGCCGCTCCGTGTTGCCGGAGGGCGGACCCGTGTTTCTCTAACCTGAGTCCATTGTTTTCTGATACCCGGTCCGGCATGCCGAATCGGTCGTGGTGAGGTGTGTCCAGAAGAAGGAGGTGAGAGCCGAAAGCATGGCTGAGTTCCTGCGGGGGCTACCGTAGTGCACTCAAACAATTGCATTTCCGTTAGGAGGTTCTATGCGTAGATCGCCCATTCTGATCATCTGCCTCGCTCTGATCGTGACGATCCAGGTTGCGTGGGCTGGTGATGTCAAAGACAGCGGCGGAGACATGGCCACAGCAGACCTCTGCTCGAGCTGTTCCTACACGTTGGCCGATGCTACCGTGATGTGGTCAAGTGTCGGAGCCGGTTTCACCGAGTCCTACCACAATTTCTCAGCGTTCTCCAACGGCATGATCGTAACGCAGCTCACCGCCTCTTTCCGCGTCCATAACAATGGCTACGGCATGGCCTGGGCGCATGCCACGTCGTTGCGCCCGGGGGTCATCGTTGAAACGTCGTACAACGACTTCGAGGGCGCCAATTACATTCAGGTCACTGTTGAGGGCCTTTCCGGTGCCCTCGTCACCAATGAACCGATCTTCTCCCTGCACATCCAGACCCAGGATTGCCGCAGTCAATCGTCGGGTATGGAGATCGAAGTTGTCTCCTGTGAGGGGCTTGGTTACCTGAATGAGTTTCAGGACGACGATCCGCAGACAGCCAGCCTTGTGCCGGGCATCAGGAACTCCGGCTACCGCTATTACCAGGCGCCGGTGGCCGACCTGACCCTGCTCGGACCAGGGATGGAAAGCGGTGCGACCGCCGGAACAGCGTACATCGGCGGCACCGCCTCGATCCAGATCTACTTCAACGAACTCAATTTCCACTATAAGGACTCGGGTTACATCTTTCTACAGTTCGATCCGGAACTGGAGTTTGTCTCGATAGCAACCAATGGTTACTCCATCGGCATGGGGGCTACCGATGCAACCGAATCCAGCGTCAAGATTCACACCGGTGATTACACCGGTTGGGATAACAACGCTCCCCTCCCTATTTCCGAAATTCCCGTCTCGATGATGACGGTGACTTTCCGGGCGCAGTCGAGTAGCGCCGTTCCCGGAGAGTCATATGCAGTCAGCATCGGTGCACCCGCGGAGTTTTTTGCGTGCGGTTCTTACGGAACCACCGGCGACAACAGTGCCGAGTACGTCAATATCGCCGTTCTGCCCGACGCGGCAACGTGGAAGTTTGGCACAACATCGGTGAACAAGAACACTTCGGTCCAGTACCCTGTCCTCATGCGACCGAACGTGCCCATTGCCACGGACGATCCGGATGTCGAACGGGCCCGATTCGCATTCGACAAGAACCAGTTCACCTACGCGACGTATACATTTTCAAACGTCTCCTACTACCTGGCCGGTGTCGGGACGTTCCACTGGTCGGCTCAATATCTGGAATCGTACCCGGATCCGCTCCACACGGTTCTGATGAAACACGACGTCGACTACGACAACCCGACGATCCCAGCCTCCTTCGACTTCATGCCTGTCGCAGCCATCACACTCCTCGCCGGTGGTACGATCGGGACATATCACCCGGCCTTTGCCGATGTACCGACCGGTAATTTTGCCTATTGGAGAGATGCCAACAGCCAGTACCACAATTTTACCGTAGCCAACGGCAAACTCAGCCTGATCGGAGGCAGCCTCACCATCACCTCCCCGCCGCCACCGCCGCCGACATCGTGCCCGATGTTGTACGCGTGGAATGGCAGCGAATTTGTGCTTGAAGACGTCCTTCTCACCAGCACCCAGGGCAAAATCGGACAGGTTGCGGCTGACGACTACTATCCGTTGAAGATCCTTCCGCCACAACAAAACGGATTCTACCAGCTACAGCTGCGCGAAAATGAGCAGGAAATCACCTTCCTCGATGCCGTCAACCTGCTCGTTGTCGATTATCCGCAGGACCACATGGTCGCCATCTCCAACGAGGGCGAGGTAATTGCATACCAGCAGGAGATTTCACCTCTCGCCGCTTCCGACGCAGCCGGCAACGACATCCTGAGCCTGGTTTCTACGCGCGACGAAGTCTGGATGGATGCTGAGGGAGCGGGGTTTATGACCCTGACATACCCGAATCCCTGCTACAACAATCCGGGCGCACGCGATGGCGGCACAACGCTCGCCCTGGGGAACGGACAGCCTCCGATCTGCCGGGTAGGCGCGGAACCCGAGCCCAAAGCCGATCCCAACAACCCGCGCTCCAAGCCCGCCGAGGCCCTCATCGCCGAAGTACGCGACATCAACGGCGTCTGGCACAATCTCGGCGCCATCAACGCTCGCGAACAATCGTTCGAAACCAATAAGTGGTTGTTCGACACCGATCAGATCGAACTCGGCGAGACCTTCGATGTCCGCATCACGTGGGAGAATGGCTATCGGGTTGATCTTGAAGCCCTGTATATCGGCCAGACCTCCAATTTTGTGGTGCACACACTCGCGCCGACTTCCGCCATCCACTCGGTGATTGGCAAAGTCAACACCATGGTTGACGTCGCCGAAAGCGACGCTTTGACGCTCATTCCCGGCCAGATGGTTGACCTGGCGTTCGAAGCTCCTGATGCGCCTGTGTCCCCCGACTACGATCGGAAGCTGTTCCTATGGTCGCGCGGCTACTATCGGGCTCTTCAGCCAAGTGATCTCCTTCCGAACGAGTACCGTTTGCTGGACAACTATCCTAACCCGTTTAACCCCACCACGACGATCAGTTTCACGGTGCCTCACGCATCCAGAGTCAGCCTGGTCGTCTACAACACGCTTGGTCAGGAAGTCAAAACCCTTCTCGACCAGGAGATGAACGCCGGCACCCACGACGTTCAGTGGTCCGGTGACAACAACCAGGGCGCATCCGTTGCCAGCGGGGTCTACTTCTACAGACTCACCGCAGGCGACTTCACCAACTCAAAGAAGATGATCCTGGTGAAGTAGAACCTGATTCACGATGTTAAACAGGGGAGTCTGTCGACTCCCCTGTTGACTTGCTCCGGCCGGGTTATACTGCCGCCGCCGCGAGTCTAAGGTGGAATGGCACCATACTATGGTTGGTTTGTTGACAGCCGCACTTCTGGTCGCAGCCTCGGCCACGTCCGAGACTCGGGTCCTCACCTCGCGCGATGACTTCGCCTGCTACAATTCCACGTTTGGCACACCTATGACAGTGAAGTGGGCCTCAGCGGTTCTCGATAACAATGGAAACGTCCATCAAATCAACATAGTTGATACGGTTTCCGAGGTTGGGCGTGTCGCATACCTCTACCAGTACAACCGCTTCGATCACCGGGGCCGCCCGCTGGCTTCGACAACGAGCTTCCTTCCAATCCAGCAGGACAGCATTCGCTGGACCCCAGGGAGCCTCGCCGAATGTCAGGTCAACGACTCAAACGGCGACGTTTTCGCCTTGCTTATGATCAAACCGGTCTCGCGCGACAATTCCGAGATTCCCGCCCTGATAGTGATTGATACACCTAACGGCAACGGCTCCAGCGCCGTGTGTCTGACCCGCGATGATCCCATGCGAGAACTCTTTTTCGATGCCTTCCCGCGTGGAAATGTCAATGACAGCGGCGTTATCGGCCTGTGCTGGGCGCGTTCCCCTCGTAGTCCTTCACTCCCGCCCGCCATTATCGCGCGCCTGTATCGGCCCCAATTCGAAACGTTGACTTCGCCGATAAACGTGCTGCACTCGCTCAGTCTCCCGTCCGAGTTGGACCCTCCGGGGCATATTAAAATCGTTGGCACCCCTGATCTGAAGGTTGCTCGAGACGGCAGCTTCGTTGCAGTCTGGATGGTTCGACTTCCGACTCAACAGGGAATGCGTACCTTCGCGTTCTTCTCATTGTACAACGCCGATGGCACGCTTCGTCGTGCCGCGACATCCTGCACCGGCGCCGACGGCGAACCGGATTCACACTTCGACAGAGAATCTCAACCCTATGATATTGACTTAGCAGCCGAACCCGACGGTGACTTCTATGTCACCTGGGCCGCGCACGCCAACACGCCGGGGGCGGATATCCGCGACCATGTCTGGGTCAGCGCCTTCAACGCCGATGGATCTCCTAAGTATGGCCCGATCCGGCTGAACGACTCCGACTCCCTGTGGCTCATGCTTGGAGACGAAATCTCCCCGCGCATTTCCTGTGACAGCGCCGGAGACGTGCTTGTTTGCTGGAGTGACAGTCGCGATTTCCCCGGTGATATCGAAGACAAGAGCCGTAACCTCTATGCTCAGGCCGTCGATTGCACGGGCCAATTGATCGGAGCCAACCACCGCATGAATAACGTCGGCGGCTCCCTGAGTGGCGCCTCCAAGCCGTCCTGCGACATGAACGACCTCGGGCAGGTCATTGTCTGCTGGCAGAATGAACCCCCGGCCCGCCCCCGGATCGCCGCCCAGCTCATGCCCTGGGGCTCCATCGGCGGCTTCCCCCCCGGCGACATCAATTATGATCTTACCTTCGACATCAAGGATCTTACCAGCCTCGCGGGGAATCTCTTTTTCAACACCCGCCACACCTTCTGGCCCCGCAACCTCGCGGATGTCAACCGCGACTCGATCAACGGCGACCGGGCCGACCTCGAGTTCCTGGCCGCCTGCCTGTTCGCGCATGGTCCCGCTCCGGCGGTCCCGGACCCCGGCATACGCCCCAACCCGGGCAGGGCCGATCCCACCGTGCATCAGTGAGTGCCCCTCCCCCGACCAGAAGAGCGCAGCAGCCATCGATGACCACCGCGCTTTGGCCAAATAGAACGATAAGCACTCTCCCGTCCGGAAGACCTTCGTTTATCCGAGGTCGATGCTTCTTGCTGAGGCTCACAAATATCTCGTAGTGAGATCATCATTCCACTGGTGAGTGCTCTTCGATGTTTGAACGAGCACTGTTGTCACTCACAAATCTCTTGTGTCGTGGTCACAACAGAGGTAATATCTCCGTAACTGTGATAGCTGATGGCAACCCAGAGCCTGCCTGCAACGGGGCCAATCACTGACTGGCAGTGAACCTAGACGGAGTCGCCAAATTATGATCAAGTCTATTCACGCAAAGAACTTCAAGTCATGGGCAGATACGTCGAAAATCACGTTCGCGCCTCTTACGGGCCTCTTCGGCACAAACAGCTCCGGCAAAACAAGCCTTCTGCAAATTCTGCTTATGCTCAAACAGACAGTCGAATCCCAGGACCGGCGACGCGTTCTTGACACCGGAGATGATCGATCTTTGGTCGATCTTGGAACCTACTATGATGTCGTTTATGGTCATGAGGTTGAGAGAAACATCCAGCTTACAGTTGATTGGGAGCTTGACCAGCCCTTGAGAATCGCAGATCCTCAAAAAGCGACCAGAACCTTGTTTGAGCCGTCTCAGCTGCAGTTCAGTGTTACGGTGAATGAAGAAATCGGTCGATTGGCCGTGGAGCAATTTGCCTATTCTTTTGACAACCATTGCTTTGGAATGAAGCGAAAGCACGAAGGAAAGGACAAGGGCAAATACGATCTACTTTATGAAAACTACCAACCCATCCGCACAATTGGCCGACCCTGGCCTTTGCCTGCTCCGATAAAGTGCTACGGCTTCCCAGATCAAGCCACCGCTTACTTCCAGAATGTTGGATTTCTCTCGGACTTCGTCCTCGCCTTTGAGAATCTGTTTAATCATGCATCTTACCTTGGCCCGTTGCGCGAGTATCCGCAACGGAGTTACTTGTGGGCCGGCGATGACCCTGTCAGTGTGGGGCGCAAGGGCGAGTTGGCCATACCTGCGATGCTCGCAGCAAAGGCGAGAAAGCGAACCATATCCTTGGGCAAGGGACGAAGAAAGGCCACGGTCGAGGAGCGCATAGGCTATTGGCTACGCGAAATGGGAATGATTGAAGCCTATTCGCTTCGAGAGATTTCTAAGCACCGGAGAGACTACGAGCTAAGGGTGAAAACCACCAAGAGAAGTCCAGAAGTACTGATCACTGATGTCGGATTTGGTGTCTCCCAAATACTGCCTGTGCTGGTGCTCTGCTATTATGCACCCGAGAGGAGTACAATTATACTGGAACAGCCGGAAATCCACTTGCATCCGCGCGTGCAAGCTGCCTTGGCTGACGTTTTCATTGAGGTTGTAACAAAACGCCAAGTTCAGATTGTGCTCGAAAGCCACAGTGAGCACCTATTGCGCCGCTTGCAGCGGCGCATTGCAGAGGGTGCTATTGAGAACACGAAGACAGCACTCTACTTCTGTCAAATGAAAGAGGATTCTTCCGCAATTGATCGATTGGGCGTTGACATGTTTGGCAATATCGAAAACTGGCCAGAAAAGTTTTTCGGTGATGAAATAGGCGAGTTGGCCGCAATGACAACCGCGGCAATGAAGCGTGCAGCGAATAATTGACACCAACGTCTTGGTCGCTGCTAATCGCAGAGCTCCCCAAGCGACCAGTGGATGCGAAGCGGCTTGTATCGCTGCGCTGGTCGGATTGCAGACTGGAGGCTGTGTCGTCATAGACGATGCTTGGCACATACTCAAGGAATACATTGCAAACGCTCGATCATCGGGCCAACCTGGAGTCGGGGATGCTTTCCTGAAATGGATTCTGACAAACCAAAAGAACCCCCTCAAGTGTGAACAGATTCACATTACCCCAGCGCGGGACCAATCCCGCGGATACATAGAATTTCCAGTCGATATCAACCTTGCTGGCTTCGACCCAAGTGATCGAAAGTTCGTTGCCGTCTGCCTCGGACATCCCGGTCACCCGCCCATTTGGGAGGCTCTAGACTCTAAGTGGCACGATTTTGAGATTGCTCTTCTGGCTCATGGTGTCGTCCTCGAATTCCTGTCTTAGCACCGTATTTCGCGCGACTTCCCTCACCCGACCCAAAACAAAGCGCGGCGGCCGCAACCGGCCGCCGCGCTCTTGAACAATGAGTAAAGGGGCAATTGTCCTGACAGAAACAAAGCTGTAGGCGGCAGATGAGGACATCTGCCGCCCCTGCAGAACCTACGAATTCATGATCTGCTCGACCTCTTTCTTGTCGACATCCATCACGAATTGAATTCCCGACAACTGCGCCGCTTCATGCGTCAGGGAGCAGATGTCGTCGCGGGTGATATGCTCCAGCCCGAACTTCCGGCCGCCCGCCATGAGCTGCCGGAGTCCCTGCGCCAGGCGTTCGTAGTACGTGTACAGGCCGAGCGCCCCGGTCGGAACGCGGTCGAAGACCTCGTCGCCGAGTTCGTGGCGGAGGTGGTGCGCTGTGACGAAGATCTCGTCTTTCGTGTTGCCGAAGCGCTCGACATACACCGGCACCTGGTTTTCTTCGATCGTCCGGCCGATTGTCTTGCCGACCATCGCCGCCGCGATCGGTGCGCGCGCCATGCCGATCAGCTTCACATAGGGCGCCGCGAGCGCGAGCCCTTTGAAAATCTGATCCTCGAAGGTGAACCCGCCGGCCAGCGCGATCGTCGGCACCGGTTCCTTCTTCGCTTCGAGCTGTTTGCACAGGTTGTAGGTCATCGTGTGCAGCTCGACCGGCGGAATACCCCACTCGTTCATCATCCGCCACGGGCTCATGCCCGTGCCGCCGCCCGCGCCGTCGATCGTCAGGAGGTCGAGTTTGTATTTCGAGGCCCACTTGATCGCCCGCGCCAGATCGGCCGGACGGTACGCGCCGGTCTTCAGGAAGACGTACTTCGCGCCCGCCTTGCGCAGTTCGGCCACGCGCGAGGCGAATCCTTCTTCGGTCACCATGCCCACGCGCGAGTGGCGCTCGAATTCCTTGAACGCACCGCGCAGAAAGGCGTCGATCACGGTCGGTTCGGTCGGATTCGGCAGCACCACGTAGCCGCGTTCGTACAGCGTCTGCGCCTTCTTCAGGTCGCGGATCTTCACTTCGCCGCCGATGTTCTTCGCTCCCTGCCCCCACTTCAGCTCGACAATCTGCACGCCGAGTTTCTCGATCGCGTACTCCTGGGTGCCCAGGCGGCCGTCCTCGACATTGGCCTGCACGATAATCGCGCCGTAGCCGTCGCGCATGTTGTCTTTGTACAACTTCACGCGGCGCTTCAGGTCGACCGTATCGACCGCCTTGCCGTTCTTGATCACCGTCTCCATGTCCATCCCGACGACATTCTCGCCAATCGTCAGGCCTGTCCCGGCCAGGGCCGAGCCGATCGCCAGCCCCTCCCAGTTGTTCTTGGCGACATCGGTCGAACCGATGCCCGGGATGATCCACGGCAAGCGGAACTTGATTCCCTTGTCGTGTCCGAAATGCACTTCGAGGTTCACGTTCGGGAACACCGCTTTGTCACTGTCGGCCGCGATCCCGTGGGCGCCGACGGCGGTGCCCATGATGTTGAAGTGGGAGTAGTCGATCGGATAGGTCTTCTCCCCCGCTGTCGTAATCACGCCGAACGGCTGGGGGTAGATCACTTCGTGGCCGCGGTAGGCCGACTTGCCGATTTCACACATCCCGATGCAGCCGTCGACACACGTCACGCACATTCCGGAGGTCGGGACAATCGAATCCTCCGTGCGGTTCTTGGTCAGGGTTGCCGCCGAGGCGTTCACTCTGGTAAGCGACATGGTGGTATAACCTCCTGTATGTTTACTTCTTCGCTATGTCTTTCGTTATCTCGCAGGCTACACAGGGACTCATGTAGCACATCATGTCATGGAACTGCTCTTTCTCCACGCACGGCGGCTCGAGGTTGGCGCATCCGCCGCAGATCACCTTGGTCGGATCGCTGTACGTGCAGCGCAGCTGGCAGGCGGGGCAGACGTATTCGCATCCGCCGCACAACCGGCACACCTCCGACTTCTTGTCGAACGGCGTGCCGAGCGTCCGGTGCTCGCCGCGGCCGGAGAACCCGATCGCCTGCGCCACCATCTGCTCTTTGCACATTCGCACGCACCGTCCGCAGAGGATGCAGTCCTCGTATTCCTGGCGGAACCGCTGCCGGCGCACGCCGTGGGCCGAGGCCAGATCCTGGATGACCTTCGATTGCGGGCATGTGGCCAGGTGCAGCTCGATGATCATCTTGCGCGCTCTGACCACCCGCTCCGAGGCGGTACGGACCTTCAGCCCCTCCTGCACCGGGTAGGTGCACGAGGTCACGAGCTTCGCCCCCGGGCCGGTGCCGATCTCCACCACACACAGGCGGCAGGCCCCGTACGGGGTCAACCCCTCCATGTGGCACAGGGTCGGTATCGGAAAGCCCAGAAACTGCGCCGTCTCCAGGAGCGTCGCACCCTTCTCGGCCTGCACCTTCAGGCCGTTGATTTCCAGTGTGATCATACCTGCTTACCTCCGGTTACGACGGCGTGGGATTCTTCGCCGGCGCCGTTGCCGGCTTCGGTGCGCCGCGTGAACTCG
>JBGSIV010000032.1:0-7944 GCA_041742355.1 Candidatus Zixiibacteriota bacterium | reverse complement strand
AACACCTGCCCGACAGGGAGGAAGATCTGCTCGCCGTCGTACCAGGCATACAGGTCGGCGGCCAGCAGGCGGCGCACCTGGAACGACACGACAATCTCCTCACGGGAGTCATCCTGCGCCAGCGCCCCGGAGGCAAGAACCGCAAAAAGGCAGCTTGCAACCAGGCTGGCGAAAATCACCCGTGTGATCCGGTGGGTGCGACGCATAGTTCGAATCGGCCTCTATAACGGCGCCTGTCTACTCGATCTCCGCCGAGTATTCGATCTTGTTTCCCTTGATCAAATCGTCCGGCGGGACATCGGTGCGGCCGTCGGGAGCAATGAGCACGTCAACGTTGAACGGCTTCTTGAAGTCCCCCGCCAGCACGCGCAGGTCGAGCCGCCGGCGCAATTCGCGGTAGACGGCGAGGTTGGTCTTGCTCTCGCTGATCAGCTTGCCGTCGGCATCGGTCAGTTTCGCCGCGACCACCCCCATATAGGAGACATTGCCCCGGCTGCTCATGTCGAGGTAGACCGAGACCGAGCTGTCGGCCGTGGTCGTCCGGACATCGGTCAGCTCAAGGTCTGAGACCAGCTCCCCGGTACGGTATTTCACCATGATCGCCATCTGCATGACCATGTTGAGCTGGGTGGCGATCTTGCCGTCTTCGGCCGCATCGGTCGGGTTGGTCTGCCCTTCGCGCGAACTGACGATAATGCGCGCCCAGTACTCGCCGTCGGGAAGGTCCTTCGGCGCTTTGGCGATCAGGCGGACTGTCTGCGATCCGCGCGGCGGGATTACGACCTTGCGCGGAAACGCTTTGAGCCACTCGACAGCGGAGCGCGGATCGGTGATCCCGGTGTCCTGCAGAGATACCTGCACGTTCCCGAGGCTGTCGGAGTAGGGAAGGCCCCAGCTGAAGCGGATCGTGACCTCGCTTGGCTCATCGGTCGGGTTCTGGACAATGAGGCGGCCGGTGGGGTTGCGATCCGACAGGAAAACGACCGTCGGGGCGACCATTACCGAGGCCCCCAGGTCGAGCGCGCCGACACAGAGCAGCGCGACCGCGATTCCCCAGAGGGAGATGCGGCGGATGAGATGCGAGCGGGTGCGGGACTGCTGTTCGTTCATGATCTTCTGCCTCTATAGGTATGGGCTGTTATTGCCGGTTCAGGTGCCGTCGTAGCTGACACTAATGATGATATCGCCGGTGTAGGTCCCGGCCGCCTGGCGCATGCCGGGCGTGATCTTCCCGCCGAGGTAGACCGAGGTGGAACCGTTGGTCGCGCCGATCGACACCGGGGGCAGGCCGAAGGGGCTGACCCCGACCCAGGCGCCGGCGCCGGGCAAGGCCGGACTGCCGGCGAGCGAATCAATAGTGCAGTCGCCCGCGGAAAAGGAAATCGGAAGACGAGCGCCGCTGGGATTGGTCAGGTACTGGGGAAGGGTGAACTCGATCGTGATTCCCGCGCCGCCTTCGCCGGTGATCGTGAAGACCGCCGCCGTTGTGTCGCCGGAGGCGGCGGTACGGCTGACCGTGCGCGGGGCTCCCTGCAGAACATTGCCGAACGCCAGCGGGGTAACCGAAGTGACACTGAGCGGAGTAACGATCGTGCCGCTGATCGTGGCCATCCCGACCGCCTGGGCGCGGACCATATTGAATGTGGCAAGAAGGCACAGAAGGGCCGTCAGGGCTGCTCTGAGCACCGTAAAGTAGCGTACGTTACCGAATGATCCGTGTCCGCGAGAGTACCGCATGGTGTCTTCTGGTTCTTGTCGCCTAGGTGCCGTTGTAGCTCACTGTCAGGATAATATCGCCCGAGTAGTTGCCCGCCTGCTGGTACAGGGACGGGACAATCTTGCCGCCGAGGTAGATGCTGGTTCCGGCCGAGCCGATGATCACCGTGTTCGGGAGGCTCCGCGGGTCAGTGTTCTGCCAGCCCTTGGTACCGTTCATCGTGGTCGGAGAGTTGGCCCCGGTGGTGTCGACCGAGCAGTCGGTCGGAGAGAACTGGATCGTCACTCGATCGGCATTGTTCGACAGCACGAGGTACTCCGGGAGCTGGAAATACAGCGAAACCCCGGCATCGGCCTGGCCGGCGACCGTAAAGACCGAGGCTGAGGCGTTGTTGTTGGCGACCGATTTGGGGACACCCTGGAAGACATCGCCAAAGGCGAGGACCGCCGTGGCGGTAACCGTTACCGCCGCGAGAACCGTCGCGGTGGCGGTTCCGATCGCGACTTCCTGCGCCCAGGCGGGCTGGGTGATACCGAGAATGGCGATTGCGGCCAGGGTCGCTATCGCCAGTGCGAGGACCGTCAGGGTGACCGTGGCGATCCTCCATCCGATGTGTCGCCGGTAGATGGTCAGCATACCTTGCAAACTCCGTTGTCTGTTCAAATTCCAAACAGACCTTCTTCTGGAGTTTAGTATCGGCGGAAGTGTGCAGAAATTTAACAGGGGGGAGGGGCAGAATTCTCCGGCCGGGCCGGGGTCCGGTCTTCGCGGGGTTCGGAAGACCGGACCCCAAAAAGCAGACGCCGCGCCCGGTGGGGCGCGGCGTCGGTGCATTCGCAACTGTTAACGAACGAACTATCGAAAGGAGGTACTTGTCTAACTATCCTATCGACACTCTCACAAAGTTCCTTAGTTGCCGATGTAGGACACGCTCAGGAGAATGTCGCCGGTGTAGGTGCCGGCCTCCTGGAACATCGACGGAATGACCTTACCGCCAAGGTAGATCTTGGTCGTGGTCACCGCCGGGGTCGTGCCGCCGATCACCAGACCGGCCGGGAATGACCGCGGGTTCTGGTCCACCCAGCCGTCGCCGGCCGCGACTGTCGCGGGGGTCTCGGTGGTGGTGGTGTCGATCGCCATGACGTCGGTCTCAAAGGTGATCGTCATCTGGGCGCCGGTGGCGCTGGCGATGTACTCCGGCAGAACGAGGTGGGCCGTAATTCCGGAACCCGCTTCACCGGTGATGGTGAAGATGGCGGCGGTGGTGTCGGCGCCGACAGCGGTCCGGGCGACACTCTTCGGGACACCCTGGAACACATCCCCGAAGGCCAGGTTTTCGGTGGCGGCGAGCTGAATCGCGGCCAGTACGGTAGCGTCGGCGGTGTTGGTCACAGCCATCTGGGCGAGAGCGCTGTCCACGGCAAACAGCATCGTCATGACTGCGAGTACGACGATGAAGGCTTTGCGGCAAGAGAAGAGCGTGGTGTTCATTTCACCCTCCATAGGTGTTTATAGAACTTCCGTTGTTTATTGCCGAAATCAGTTTCGCTGCTCATTTCATCGCCACAACCGCGCACGAGAGTAACATCCGGTGCGCGGATTTTCAGCAGCACGAATCAGTTTGGTGGAAATTTGCACAGCCGGGCGGCAAAACCGCTCGCCGGTAAGCTAACCGGCTTTCAGGCAATCAATTGCCGGTATAGCGGGCGGTCAGAACGACATCGCCGGTGTAGGCGCCGGCTTCCTGACGCAATTTAGGCACCGCTTTGGCCCCGAGCCAGACGGTGAGGCCATTCGAGCCAAGTCGATACGTCAGGGTTTGCCATGGATTTAGGTCGGTGAACGGCGGGCTGGCCTGGTTGGGAACGGCGGCGGTGTCGACGGCGCAGGAGTTGTCATAGAAGATGAGCTGAATCGTGCGCCCGTTCACACTCATATACTCCGGCAGGGCGAAATCGAGGGTGATCTCCGCGCCCGGCGTCCCCGTGACATGAAACTCAATCGCCTCGGCCGACAGCTTGTCGACCACTTTCGGCACCCCGGGGAACATCGGGCCGAAATCGATATCGTTGACTCGCGTGACCGTGAGCGCCTGCGCCCACACCGGCCCGGGGAGCAACGGGAGCGTGCCGAGAATCAGAAACAGCACCACGAGCGGTAGGAGACACTTCGCTTTCATGGGGGAAAATTGGCACCGGCGATCGCGGGGGTCAAGATTTAACAGGTCAGTTGTCGGTGCAGATCACCGTGATCGTGTCGCTGTGGGCGGGAAAGGAGTACAGCGGCACCACCCGTTCGGTGTCGAAGTGAACCTTGAGCGCTTCACCACTGCTCGACACAGCGATGTACTCCCCCGAAAGCGGGAGCCGTAGTCCGAGAAACGAAGCATGATCGACCGAACCGCCAACCTGGAGTAATCCGACCGGGTCGGTGACATAGGCCGAGACACTTATCGAAGCCGACACCGGAGAATTGGGAAAAGCGGTTGCCGCTCCTCCGGTCAGCATGGTGGCGATGAGGACGTGTGTGCAGATTCTCGACAGCTTCTTCATAGTGGTACCCGGTGACCGCTTTTCGGTCCATTACCAAGATACCAGTGCAGCAGCTCCTGTCAATAAATCGTGCACGAAGATCGTCTGTTTCAATGCGAAACACGTGGCGAATGGTCAAGTAATGTACAGGAGTACACAGTGATTCCCGCAGACAGGCGAAGATATCGCAGGGGCGGCTTTTTTTGCCACCCCGGTTTCGGTTGAGGGAATAGCCGACCGCGTGGGTCGGATCTCCGCGGTATACGCTCAGTTCCCCGTCAGCGTGACCGTCAGCGTGATCGTTCCCGCGTACGCTCCTCCGGTCTGCGCCGGGCCGGGGGTGATCCGGCCGCCGATCCAGATCATCATGTCGCCGGCCGGGCCGATATTGCCCGTCTCCGTAACCAGCGGATTGACCGTGCCGCTCGGGGCGACCTGCCCGCCCCCGGTGCCGTCGTCATAAGAGGCATCGGTGGCGCCGAACAGGACGTCCATCGCCTGACCGCCGGCTGTCCGCAGCGAATCGGGCAGGGTGAAATCGAGCGTGACCTCTGCTGCCGGCGCTCCGGTGATCGTGAATTCACCCGCTGCACCAACCGCCGTCTTGTCGACGGAAACGAGCGAGCCGGGAGTGACATTGCCGAAATTGAGGTCGTTGGTACCGGTGACCGTGAGCGCGGACAGGACTGTCGCGACCGCCTGTACGGTTGCGCTCTCCTGGGCCTGAACGCCCGCCGAACACACCAGGCAGACGAGTCCTATACAGGTCGTAAAGATGCTTCGAGTACGCATAGCATTACCCCGTTTCAAGTGCATGAGTTCTCTTTGAAACACTACTTGAGCAAGGGTAATGCCGCTTCGGCCCGCGTGTGGTAGATCCATGGAGGACGGAGGGTTACGGTGCTATTGGTGAGGCGGCCGCAAAGGCGTCTGGGGGAAGTTCCCCATAGCCTGTCGCGGCCGACAGGATGGACTGCCGGATAGGTTCTTGCCAACGGACGTTGTGGAAGATTAGTTTCTCGTTGTGTGCCGAAACGCCCCAACGCCAACGCTGTTACGGAAGACATGAACGAACTCTGGCGACTGCCCAATTTGCTCAGCCTGTCGCGCATTGCGATGACCCCGGTGATCGGCTACTTCCTGTGGCTCGATACATCGCAGGCGACAGCTATTTGCGTGGGGCTGCTCTTTGTGGCGGGCATCACCGACGGCCTCGACGGTCTCCTGGCCCGGCGGATGGGGCTGATCTCCGAAATCGGCAAAGCCCTCGACCCGATCGCCGACAAGTTCATGGCCGGCGCACTGCTGGTACTGCTGATTTTTTTCCGGGAGTTCCCGATCTGGCTGGCGGCGCTGATCATCGGGCGGGATCTGCTGATTCTAGTCGCCGGGCTGCTCCTGCTGAAGGGGCGGCGGATCGTGATCGGATCCAACCTCACCGGCAAGTACACCTTCACCGCGATTGCCTTGCTCCTGGGCAGCTACGTTATCCGCTTCGATTTCGGCATCAGGCTGCTGACGCCGATCACCATCGCCTTGATCATTCTCTCGACAATTCTCTATACGCGGGTATTTCTCCGGGTGCGAAACGGTGAACCTCCGGCCGAGTTTCTCGACCGTCCCCTCTATCGATCCCTGCGCATCGGCGCGGTCGTCCTCGGGCTCGGGGCCATCATCTGGAAACTCGCCGAGCAGTACCTCTAATCAGGACCGTGAAGTATCGACCGGATCATCGGTCCGGGCCTCATTCGGGCTCTCAGCGGTGCTCCGATGCCGCAAGGCCGACGGCACGGGGAGCATCCACGGGCTGATCAGGCGCGCACCCCGGTTGCGGGTGACATAGCTCCATACCCACTGCACCAGCACGACCAGCCGATTGTCGAATTCCACGAGATACATCAGGTGGACAAACAGCCATGTCAGCCAGGCGACATACCCCGAGAGCTTCAGCCCCCCGATCGCTCCGACCGCGGCGTTGCGGCCGATTGTGGCAAGATTTCCCTTGTCGAGGTACTTGAACGGCCGCAGGGACTGTCCGCGAAGCCGTCGTTCGATGAGCCGTGCGGCGTACCGCCCCTGCTGCATGGCCACCGGCGCGAGCCCCGGCAGCGGCACCCCGGTCTGGTTCTTGTAACTCGCCAGGTCCCCGACCACGATCACTTCCGGATGCCCCGGCAGCGTCAGATCCGGTTCCACCTCAATTCGGCCGAATCGATCCAGCACCGACGGGTTGTCGGTCGCGAGCATCTTGCCGAGCGGACTGGCGGTGACTCCGGCGGCCCAGAGGACGGTGCGGCAGGGAAGGACCGTCGTGCGGCCATCCCGCATATACGTCACGGCCTCGGCGGTGATGTCGATGACTTTTGCCTGCGTCAGCGTTTCAACTCCCAGCCCGGAAAGGGATTCCGCCGCTTTGCGCGACAGGGAAGGGTCAAACTGCGGGAGAATTCTGTCGCCTGCTTCCGCGAGGATGATCCGCGCCTGCGAGGGATCGATGCGTCGGTACTCGTGCGTCAGCGTGTGGTGGGCAATTTCGCCGAGTGCGCCGGCCAGTTCGACCCCGGTCGGCCCGCCACCCACCACCATGAAGGTCAGGAGCGCGCTGCGGAGTCTGTCGTCATCTTCAAGTTCGGCCTGTTCGAAAGCGCCGAGGATCCGCCGGCGAATTTCAACGGCATCCTCGACCGTCTTGAGCCCCGGAGCGACATGCCCCCAGTGGTCGTGGCCGAAATACTGGTGCGAAGCGCCGGTGGCGACAATCAGGGTGTCATAGGGGATCTCGCCGGCCGTCGAACGGACTATTCGCCGCGCGACATCGATCTCGGTGACATCGGCCATAACCACGCGGCAGCGTTTGTTCTTCTTGAGGATCGAACGGAGCGGGGAGGCTATATCCCCCGGGGAAAGGCCGCCGGTCGCGACCTGGTAGAGGAGAGGTTGGAAAAGGTGAAAATTGCGCCGGTCGATCAGGGTGACCTCGACCGGAACATGCCGGAGGTTCTTGGCGGCGTACATTCCGCCGAAACCGCCGCCCACAATCACGACCCGATGAGAAACCGCCGAATGAATCATCGCTGCCGCCTCCGTTGCCTGTGAAGTTGACTTCGTGCCAACTTTCACAAGCTTAGAATGGCGTCAACGACCCAATGGTTCCCGGATCCGGGTCAGGAACTCGTTGTGGAACCCCCGGTAGTTGGCCGACGGAGTCCAGCCGAGATCGTGCACCAACCGCGCCATAGTCTCCATGAACTCGTACCGAGAGCCAATCTCCGCGAGCTCTGTTTCGCGGGCGTGGCGGTAGGCGTCGATCAGCGAGGTCATATCGCGCCGGCCGCCTTCGTACTCGTCGATCACCAGGCGCATCGCCTGCAGCGCGAGTTCGGCCGAACGGCTGTGCCGCGGCCACGACGCAATCTGGGTAACCAGCCGCCCTGCCTCCCGGCGAATGTCGCCGTACAGGCCCAATAACGCGGCGTCACGATGGTACTCCGATTCGCTCACCTCCGCCTTGAGGCGGGCCTCCTCGTGACGGCTTTCGCCGCCCATGAAGAGGGGTACGCGAAGGCGCCCGAACACGGACCACGTGTCGTTCTCTTCGTCGATTATCCCGAGGCCGTCATCGATCTCGTCAACCAGGTTGAACGACGCCCGCAGATCCAGCGAGGGCCAGCGGCGGGCCGAGCGTGCGCGCAGGTA
>JBGSIV010000031.1:0-1692 GCA_041742355.1 Candidatus Zixiibacteriota bacterium | reverse complement strand
CGGATCGGTCGCCGAGGTATCCATGTCGACATAGTCGAAGCCCGAGGAGACCGCTCCCGCGAGCGCCGGGTGGGTCATCGTCACCCCGGCATCGATCACGGCCACGCCGACCGTTTGCCCGGTTGCTGTCGACTGCGCTGTCGCCAGCTTGAGTGTCTGCGCCGCCGGCTGTTCCTCGAGCGACCCCGTTCGATTCTCATCGAGGAACGGCTGGCTCGACTGCACCGGCTCCGGCGCATCGAGCAGGTAGTTCGGCTCGCAGTAGACTACATTCGGGTTGAGGGACAACTCTGCCGCGAGCGCCTCGATATCGGTTCCCGGCGGTGTCTGCAGCAGGTAGCTGTAGCCCAGCGCCAGGTAGCTCAGCACGGTTGTGCCATGCTGATTGTTGATTGTGTCGATCACGTCCGGTGTCAGGGTGCGGCATACGAGCTGGTCGGGGACAAACTCATCTCCGGCATTCGCGGACGTGTTGCCGGGAGTGCCCAGGGAGACGGCGGCTGCAACAAGAATCGGCGCGAGAGCAATGTTCCAACGGTTGGCTATCATAACAGCTCCTCAGTTTCCGGCTCCGAACAGGGAGAAGGCCGCCCAGTGGTAGGCCGAACGGTACCGTTCGCGGACCGTGTGCGCGGCCGCCGTCATGGCGTCGTAGAGCGTCGCTCCCTGGAAGTATTTATCGTAAAACGTCGTCATCCACAGTGCTGTCGAGGCATCGGCCACCGGCCAGTGCCCCGCGATCACGTTGCGCGCGCCCATTTCCAGGAGTGATCGCACCAGACCGATCGACTCTTCGCCGGGCATCGCCGCTTGCTCCCCCGAGCGGCAGGCGGCCAGTGTCACGAGGCCTACCCGTACCTGCCGGAGCCGGAAATCGGCCGCGAACATCGGGCCGTCCGCCATCGCCAGGTAAGAGTAGAACGGATTGTCGGCCCGGAAGACTGCGTGTCCGGCGAAATGCCAGAGTCGCGCGGCGCCGTCGCTCGGCCACGTTCCCCGCATCGACGGATCGTTTATCGTCACGGCCCCGGGGGTTATACCGCGAAACACATTGAGCTCCCGTCGGACTTCCGGAAGATCCTCCGATCGCCCGACGAAGACTTCGACACCTGAATACTCCGGGTTGACGTTTCTTGCGTGCAGGTGGTGCCGGATGCTCGGCGCCAGCACAAACTGGTGCCGCTCAACAAGCGGCCTGCCGCCGACCCGGACCGCCGACCAGGGCAGATTGGAAAGATCTCCGTCGGGAATGATAAGCACGCGCGGCGAATCCGCCGCAATCTCCAGCGGGGACCACAACCAGTCGCCCACCGTCGCGAAGTACCGCTCTTCACCGTCAACCGCATCGGGGGCATCCCAGAAAGGCGAGAGAAGCTGCTTCTCGAGGTAGAACCGCAGGCGGCGCACGGTTGTTTCCAGCTGTTCGCGTCCTCCCGGCCACCGCTGCACCCGGACCGCGCCCTTTTCGTGAACGAACGCCACGAGATCGTTCCCGGTGAGGTAGAACTGTACGACCGGGTACTCCCGCGAGAGTTGCCGGGTTGTCCGGCTGATTCGGTTGATCGGATCGATCCTCGCCGCCGATTTCTCGACCCGGGCGAGTTCCTGCCGGACCAGTCGGTGGAGCCGGTTGAGCGCCGGTGCGGCGCCCGTGCCCGCGCCGCGTTCGCCGGGGAGGGGTATGTGTGTCGA
>JBGSIV010000030.1:0-31681 GCA_041742355.1 Candidatus Zixiibacteriota bacterium | reverse complement strand
CGCGGACGACGACGCTCCGTTCGCGCGCGACCGCGTCGAGAGCGGCGGCAATGGCGATCTGCTCGCGCAGGTTGTCGTCGAGCACAATGTAGTTGTTCTCCGGGTACTCCTCCTCGAGGAAACGGGTCGAGAGATCGCCGGCGGCGAATTTGGCGTTGCGCATGATGGCGCGGTGGAATTCAATCGTGCTCTTGACCCCGCCGATGCGGTACTCCTCGAGAGCGCGACGGGCGCGGCGAATCGCTTCGTCCCGGTCGCGGCCCCAGATGATGAGCTTGGCAATGATTGGATCGTAGTAGATCGGGATCTCGGAGTACATCACGACGCCCGTGTCGACCCGCACACCCGGTCCGGCCGGCGGACGGTAGTTGCGCAGGGTGCCGGTCGAGGGCATGAAATTCTCCTCGGGATCCTCGGCGTAGATGCGGCACTCGATTGCGTGGCCGCGGAACTGGATGTCGTCCTGCGAATAGCGCAGCCTCTCCCCCTCCGCGACCGCGATCTGTTCGGCGACCAGGTCGATGCCCGTGACCATCTCGGTGACCGGGTGTTCGACCTGCAGGCGGGTGTTGACCTCGAGGAAGTAGAAGGAGCGGTCCTGGTCGACGAGAAACTCGACCGTGCCGGCGCCGATGTAGCAGCTCTGTTTGGCGATGTTGACCGCGGCCTCGCCCATGCGCGCGCGCAGATCGGGGGTCATGATCGGCGAGGGGGATTCTTCGATGACTTTCTGATGGCGGCGCTGGATCGAGCACTCGCGTTCGCCGAGGTGGATCGCGTTACGGTGCTGGTCGCACAGAATCTGTATTTCGATGTGGCGCGGGCGCGCGAGATATTTCTCGATGTACACGCGCCCGTCGCCGAAAGCGGACTTGGCTTCACGCGAGGCCCCCGCGAGAGCTTCGGCGAATTCGTCGGCACTATGGACGATGCGCATTCCTTTGCCGCCGCCGCCCGCCGCGGCTTTGACGAGAATCGGGAAACCGATCTTCTCGGCGATCTTGACGGCGTCGTTGCCGGCGGCGCCATCGAGATTGGCGCCCGGCGTGACCGGGAGGCCGGCTTTGAGGGCAGTTTCGCGGGCGGCCAGTTTGTCACCGAGGAGCGCGATGGTTTCCGGTTTGGGGCCGATGAAGATCAGGCCGGAGTCGACGACTTTCTGCGCGAAAGCGGCATTCTCCGAGAGGAAACCGTAGCCGGGGTGAATAGCGTCGGCGCGGCATTTCTTCGCGGCCGCGATGATTTTCTCGTGGACGAGGTAGCTCTGGTTGGCGGGCGAGAGCCCGATCGGGTAGGCCTCGTCGGCCATGCGGACATGGAGGGCGGCGTGGTCGGCTTCGGAGAAGACGGCGACCGAGGTGATGCCCATGTCGCGGCAGGCGCGGATGATGCGGACGGCGATTTCGCCCCGGTTGGCGATGAGGATTTTGCGGATCCTGGGCATCAGTTCGTCCTATTCCTCGGTGAAGTAGTCTTCATCAATTCGCTTCACTGTGTAGGCCTTGTTAGGTGAAACGCCCAAATCAAATTCGATCATATACTGAGCCAAAGTCTCCCCGTCAATTAGCACAATCTTCTTCTCGATCTGACGAACGAAGTCCTGCGCGTCGGAGGAGAATTTCGATGTAGTGATGAAAATGCCTCGCTTCGCCCTTACGCGATCAAGGCTTCCGGAGAAGTCTCTGACTGTGGGTTCACCTACTGTGTTTTCCCATCGCTTGGCCTGCACGTAAACAACATCCAATCCAAGACGGTCCTGACGAATAATCCCGTCGATTCCTCCGTCTCTGCTCCGCCCCACAGCTCGCGCAGCATCAGTTCGATTGCCGCCGTAGCCCATGCGTACCAATAGGTCAATGACTGCACTCTCAAAAAACCTTGGCGTCTGCTTTTTCAGCCTGTCAAGGAGGTCTGCAGCAAGTGTATCACTCAGTTCGGCATATGCGGCTTCCAATCGTTCCTGGGGAGTAGTTGACGACACTACCTCTGTAGGAGTAGGTTCGGAATCCGTTGGCTTCGCTTTCTTGAATTTCTGGAACTCGGGGAACTGCATCAAGAACTGGTCAGTGATCTTAGCGGGATTATCCTTCAGCACCTTCTTGCCCCGTTCTGAGATCTCGTAGATGCCTCTTGCTGGCCTGTTTACCAAAGCAGATTTCTCGAGGTAGACAAGTGCCCATCTGACGCGGTTGCGGAATTTCAGGTCTTGCTCGCTGGGAAGTAATTCAACTCTCTCTTCTTCAGTAAGGTGAAAGTGATCAGCTAACGACTCTGTTATCTCCGCTGCAATACGTTGCTTGCCATCACCCAGTATGCACAGGGCGGGCTTCATAATGTCGTTGTAATACGGTATTGCCATAATCCTCTCCCCTACAGCGGAATATTCCCGTGCTTCTTCGGCGGGTTGGTGTCTTTCTTCGTCGCCAGCATCTCGAACGCCCGAATCAACCGCGGCCGCGTCGACTTCGGCTCGATCACATCATCGATATACCCCCGCGAGGCGGCGATATACGGATTGGCGAATTTCTCGCGGTACATGTCGGTCTGCTTCTGCGTCTCGGCCTCGGGATCGGCGGCGTCGGCAATCTGCTTCTTGAATATGATCTCCACCGCTCCCTTGGGGCCCATCACCGCAATCTCGGCGGTCGGCCAGGCGTAGTTCATGTCCCCCCGGACGTGCTTGGAGTTCATGACATCGTACGCCCCGCCGTACGCCTTGCGCGTGATGACCGTCACCTTGGGCACAGTCGCCTCGCAGTAGGCGTAGAGCAGTTTCGCGCCGTTGACAATGATACCGTTGTGCTCCTGATCGGTGCCGGGGAGAAAGCCGGGGACATCCTCAAACGTGAGGATCGGGATGTTGAAGCAGTCGCAGAAACGGATGAAACGGGCCCCCTTGCGCGACGAGTTGATATCGAGCACCCCGGCCAGCACGGCCGGCTGGTTGGCGATGATCCCGATCGAGCGCCCCCCGAGATGCGCGAAACCGACAATGATATTCGGGGCGAAATCCTCGTGGACCTCGAAGAACGACTCGTGGTCAACTATCCGGTTGATCACTTCCTTCATGTCGTAAGGCTGGTTGGCGTTGCCGGGCACGATCGTGTTAAGCTGATCGTCCTCGCGCGAGAGCGGGTCGGTGCTGTCGGCGAAAGGGGGATCCTCGCAGTTGTTTTGCGGGATGTACTCCATGAGGCGGCGGATGCGCGCGACAACATCGGCCTCGTTGTCGCAGGCGAAATGCGCCACGCCCGACTTGCTCGCGTGGACCATCGCGCCGCCGAGATCCTCGGAGGTGACCTCCTCGTGCGTGACCGTCTTCACCACGTTGGGCCCGGTCACGAACATGTCCGAGGTCCCCTTGGTCATGAAAGTGAAATCGGTGATGGCGGGGCTGTAGACCGCGCCGCCGGCGCAGGGGCCGAGAATGGCGGAGATCTGCGGGACGACGCCCGAGGCGAGCGTGTTGCGCAGGAAGATGTCGGCGTAACCGCCGAGCGAGACGACACCTTCCTGGATACGCGCGCCGCCCGAGTCGTTGAGGCCGATCACCGGCGCGCCCACTTTCATCGCCATATCCATGATCTTGCAGATCTTCTCGGCGTGGGCCTCCGAGAGCGAGCCGCCGAAGACGGTGAAATCCTGGCTGAAGACGTACACCATGCGGCCGTTGATTTTCCCGCAGCCGGTAATGACGCCGTCGCCGAGGATACGCTGTTTGTCCAGGCCGAAATCGCTGGAGCGGTGGGTGACGAACATGTCGAATTCCTCGAACGAATTCGGGTCGCACAGAAGTTCGATCCGTTCGCGCGCGGTGAGCTTGCCCTTCTTGTGCTGGGCGTCGATCTTGTCCGCCCCGCCGCCGAGGCGGGCGAGCCGCCGCATGGCCTCGAGTCCGTTCAGCTTTTCATCAATCGACATGGCGTGTTCTCTATTTCGTCTCAGCGATTTTCATCTCAGCAGTTTTCATCTCAGCAATCTTCATCGATCCGTATCTGGCCTAACACAACCCTTTGGCCTAGACTAACCCTCAGATACTGTCATTCCGGCGAAAGCCGGAATCCATGCCTTTATCTTCTTCCTGTTTGTGCCCCACCATTCATGGTGGGCTCCGTGCACGTCATGGTGGGTCCGTGCGCGGCAGATGTCCACATCTGCCGCATCTGCATCTGCCGCGTAGGGGCGGGGCTTGTCTCCGCCCCTCGCACTTTCCCATGTCAAACACGCAAAGCCGTGTTTGACCTACCATGGATTTCGGCGGTAGGTCAAGCACCGGTCTCGGTGCTTGACATTGTCAATCTCTCTATCTCCGTCACCCTGAGCGGAGTCGAAGGGTGACGGTGGCAGGAGTCTGGGGACTCCTGCCCTACTCGTTCTCCCTACCTGTTTTTCCTGCCGATCCCACAGCAAGCTGTGGGCTACTCTCTACCCCACCATAAATGGTGGGCCACCTTTTTGTCACACCGGTATTGCTACCGGGTTCTTCCCATCCATCGTTATTCGCGCCAGCGGCATCCTCGTATCGTGGTCGAACGCCAGCACCACCTGTTCCCCGATAATCCGCGGCAGGAGCGCGCGCTTGACCGCCATCGTATCGAGCGGGTACAAATCGGTGGCGGGAATATAGGCGGTCCGCAGATGAGCGCTCGTCGGATAAATGTCGGCATGGTACCAGACCTTCTGCCCGCCCGATTCGATCTCGAGACCGAGATGTCCGTCGCTGTGGCCGCCGGTATGCACCGCGCGAACACCCGGGAACAGCTCGGTATCGGTATCGATCAGTTCGAGGCGGCCCGAATCATCGATCGCCTGCAACCGCTCGGGAATATAAACCGCCGCCGTCCGTTCATTCGGCTCCATCGCCGCCTGCCACTCGCGGCGGCTGGCGATCACGGTCGCATTCGGAAAACGCGGCACGAACCGATCTCCCTCGCTCCGCACCGCTCCGGCGCAGTGGTCGGTGTGCAAGTGGGTGAGGATGACGGCGTCGATATCGTCGGGAGTCACCCCCGCTTCGGCCAGCCCCTCGTTCATGCGCGACTGCCCCACGGTGCCGTAGATCCTCTCCTCCCGCTCGGTGAGCGAGTCGCCCAGCCCGGCGTCGAAAAGCAGCGTCCGGCTGTTGGCGCGGAGGACAAAGAGGTTGGTGACCATGGGAATGAGGTTGTTCTCGTCGGCCGGAAGCAGTTTCTGCCACATCGTCTTGGGGATCACCCCAAACATACTCCCTCCGTCGAGCCGGAATGCCCGCTCGACGAAGGGAGTTATTTCAAACGTTCCGAAGCGCATTTACCGTCCGATGACGCTACCGGCGATCACGAGGCGCTGGACTTCCGAGGTGCCCTCGTAGATTTCCAGGACGCGCTGGTCGCGATAGAACTTCTCGATGTGCGAGAATTCGCCGATGTAACCGTAGCCGCCGTGGATCTGCATCGCGCGGTCGCAGCAGAAATTGGCCGCTTCCGAGCAGTACAGCTTCGCCATGGAGGCCTCGAGACCGAACGGCGTACCGGCATCCTGCAGCTTCGCGGCGTGGTAGGCCAGATGCCGCGCGGCGGCCAGGCGGGTGGCCATGTCGGCGATCATCCACTGGATCGCCTGCAGCTTGGCGATCGGGGCGCCGAACGCCTCGCGCTTCTTCGAGTAGGACACCGATTCGTCGAGCATGCGCTGGGCGATACCGACACCCTGGGCGGCCACGCCGACACGGGCGCTGTCGAGCGTCGTCATAGCGTAGCGGAAGCCCTTGCCGATTTCGCCGAGGAGGGCGTCTTTCGGAACAAACACATCCTTGAGAATGATGCCGCCGGTGGTCGCCGCCCGCATCCCCATCTTCTGCTTGAGCGTGCGCGCCTGCCAGCCCTTCTGCTTGCAGTCGTCGACGATAAACGCGGACATCTTCGGCTTGTCCTTGATCTTGCAGAAGAGCACCGCCAGGTCGGCGGCGTCGCCGTGCATGATGAAGATCTTCTCGCCGTTGACAATGTACCCGCCGTCGCCCTCGACCGCCTCGGTCTGCTGGTTGGCGGCATCGGAACCGGCATTCGGCTCGGTCAGCACGAACGCGGGGATGCGCTTGCCGGCGGCGCAGTCGGGCACGTACTTCTTCTTCTGCTCCTCGCTGCCGAAAGTCACGATCGGGTGGGTGGCCAGTTCGCCGACCGCGCACAGGAGGCCGATGCCCGGATCGTGATAGCAAAGCTCTTCAATGAGCGTGATGTACTCCAGGTGCGACTTGCCGCAGCCGCCCAGTTCCTTGGGCATGGCGTAGCCGATGAATCCGGCGCCGCCGATCTTGCGGTAGAGCTCGACCGGGAATTTCCGCGGTTCGGGCATCTGGTCGAGTTCGCGGGTGACCGGGTACATTTCTTTCTCGGCGAAGGCCTTGACCTGGTCGCGGACCGCCTGCTGGCGATCGTCGATATTCTTGTTCATGGATCCTCCCTAACGGGTAATTCTTGTATTCGCGTTGTCGATGTTGTTGTCGTTATTCGAATCAATCGTCCAATTCATGTCATCCCGGCGAAAAGCCTGCCCCGGGCTTGACCCGGGGCCGGAATCCAGTCCTTGTCTTCTTCCTGTCTGTGCCCCACCATTCATGGTGGGCTCCGTGCGCGTCATGGTGGGCTCCGTGCACGGCCGATGAGGACGTCTGCCGCGTTTTGTGCCCCACCATTTATGGTGGGCTCCGTGCGCGGCCGATGTCCTCTTCTGCCGCGTCCTCATCTGCCGCGTAGGGGCGGGGCTTGTCTCCGCCCCGTTCTCTTCTTCACGTCAAACACGCAAAGCCGTGTTTGACCTACCTCCGAAAATAACGCCGTTACACGGATTCCTGGTAGGTCAAGCACCGGTCTCGGTGCTTGACATTGTCAATCTTCCTCTACCTCCGTCAAACACGCAAAGCCGTGTTTGACCTACCACTCCGTCACCCCGACCTACCACTCCGTCACCCTGAGCGGAGTCGAAGGGTGACGGTGGCAGGAGTCTGGGGACTCCTGCCCTACTCGTTATGCCTACCTGTTCTTCCAGCCGATCCCACAGCAAGCTGTGGGCTACTCTCTACCGACGACTCGCACGTGGTGTCGGGTGTCCCCACCTGACACCATGTGCGAGACTACATGATCTTCTCGTCCTTCTTCTTCTTCGCGACCGCCTCGCGAAGATACTGGATCGCGGCTTCGGTCGGGGCGCCGGGGGTGAACACCCGCCCGACACCGAGTTTCTCGAGCTCGGCCTTGTCGTCTTCGGGGATAATGCCGCCGCCGAAAAGAATGATGTCGCCGGCGCCTTTCTTCTTCATTTCATCGAGGATCGCCGGGAACAACGTCATGTGCGCCCCGGAGAGAATCGACACGCCGATCGCGTCGACATCTTCCTGCACAGCGGCGTCGACAATCATCGGCGGGGTCTGGCGCAGGCCGGTGTAGATGACTTCCATGCCGGCGTCGCGGAGGGCCGCGGCGATAACTTTGATGCCGCGGTCGTGGCCGTCGAGGCCGGGTTTGGCTAACAGGACACGGATTTTGTCTGGCATATTCAACTCAATTGCGTAAAGGTTCTCCTGCTATCAAAGCAGAGTGCATTCTTGCTAATCCTTCATGGACAGCTTTCTGATCTCTCTGTTGTCCTTTGCCGACCTTTCCGACAGATCGCCAAATGTCTCGATCCCGAATTCCGGATCGTCAAACATCGGCAGAACATGGCTGTCGATCGGAAGATCTTGCAGTTGGGAGTCAGCCAACGTCCTCTGCAACAAGTTTGTTGCGGAGCCGGGGGCGTCGAGCAAAACATCAAAGATGTGGAACACTTTTGAGAGAAAAGCGTGAATGAACAATCTTGCAGACGCCCTAGTGTTTCCGAAAGGCAACACTTGAGCGATAGTTACTGGTTCACTGATACGGCACTGCGTTACATGCTGTGGTTCTTTGTCACTATAGGAAGTCCCACTTCGCATATAGGATTGATCCAGGCCAGTGGCTCTCATAGACGCCAGTAGACTCCCCCTATAACCGCATCCCTCCAGAATATGAATAGGCAAAAGGAGCCCGTGGTAAGCTAAGCGAGCTATCTCGGTAGGGTAAATCCACTCCTCCGAATCATCAGGATGGTCCTGGTACCTCTGCAATGCATGACGAAAGTGACATAGGCCATAGACATTAAACTCAACTTGATAGTGAAGAGCCGGGGACTCCCACCACAGAATGAACCCGTCGTTGACTGGAATTAGCTTATGGCGCATGTCGAAGAGAGCGTTATTCAACTCACGATACTCCAAGAGCTTCTGACTGAGGAACCCGTACAAGTCGCCAAGACCAATGAGTCTCTCTCTTGGATATCTGGGGCAAATAACTGTCTCTATTCGACATTGATCTCTGAGGGTGTCCGATCCAAATGTGGCAGCGTGTGAGAGTGCCGAGCGACACATCCGCCTTCTCAAAGACTCATGTTTGGCTCTGCGAGCCAGTAACCATTGCTGTTCATCAAGATCAGCTTCTTCAGGGAATGGCCTCTTCTGTTCATTAACCTTCACGTAATACACTCGGCGATTACCCATAACAGCATGTGGGGTGAGATCGCTCTCCGGGACACGCACCACAAATACCCAGTGCTTTCCATCTGCACTCCCAACTACCTTTGTCTCACAAAAGACTGGCGGCGTAATCTTGTCCCAAGTGATGCTGTCGATTTTGCTACCAAGATTCTCTTTGGGGCATTCGAACCATGTGAACTCACCTGGCGTATTCTTCCCCTTCTCTTCTGCAATTCCGAAGACTATCAAGCCACCGTATGTGTTCGCGAATGCGCAGACTAACTTGGCGATCTCATCGTTACCAATCCACTCCCCCTTATAGTCTAACATCCATCCTTCTTGCGTCTTAGCTGACATTAGTTCGTCGATATCAGCAAACGTAATTTCGGATGTCGCCTTCGTGAATACAGACATGCTTGAACTCCTCAACTCGGCATCATCGCCGCCTGCGACTCCACCCACTCGCCCCACTCCTCGCGCAACACATCGCACATCTCGCCCAGCGTGACATACGCCCGGCTGCAATCAAGCAGTGCCTCGAACGTGTTGCCGTTGCCCCGGGCGACCTGACGCAACTTGTCCAAGGTCGCTTTGACCCGGGCGGCGTCGCGCTCGGATTTCACTTTGGCAAGGAACGCCACCTGGTCGCGCTCGATCTTCGGATCGATCCGAAGGACCGGGATATCCACCACTTCATCTTCCATCTCGAACTTGTTCACACCGACAATAAACCGCTCGTTGCGTTCGAGCTCCTGCTGGTGACGGTACGCGGCGCGGGCAATTTCCTGCTGGAAGTAGCCGTCCTCGATGCATTTGAGGACGCCGCCGCGGGCGTTGATCTCTTTGAAGTAGGCCTCGGCCTGCGCCTCCATCTGGTCGGTGAGAGCCTCGATAAAGTACGAACCGGCCAACGGATCGATCGTGTTGGCGACACCGGTCTCATAAGCGATCACCTGCTGCGTGCGCAGGGCGATACGGGCCGCCTTTTCGCTCGGCAGCGCGAGAGTCTCGTCCATCGAATTGGTATGCAGCGACTGCGTCCCGCCGAGGACCGCCCCGAGCCCCTGGATCGCGACACGGGCGATGTTGTTCTCCGGCTGCTGCGCGGTGAGCGAGACGCCGGCGGTCTGCGTATGGAACCGCAGCTTCCACGACTTCTCGTCTTTGGCGCCGTAGCGCTCGCGCATGTGACGCGCCCAGATGCGCCGGGCGGCGCGGTACTTGGCTATCTCCTCGAAGAAATCCGAATGGGCGTTGAAGAAGAACGACAGCCGGGGCGCGAAATCATCGATATTCATCCCCGCTTCGAGACACGATTCGACATACTGGAATCCGTCGGCGATAGTGAACGCCAGCTCCTGCACCGCGGTCGAACCGGCCTCGCGGATGTGGTAGCCGGAGATCGAGATCGTGTTCCACTTCGGCACGTGTTTCGTGCAGTAGGCGATCATGTCGGTGATCAGACGCAGCGACGGGCGCGGCGGGTAGATGAACTCCTTCTGCGCGATATACTCCTTGAGGATATCGTTCTGCAGCGTTCCATTGACCTTGTCAAACGGCACCCCCTGCTTTTCGGCGACCGCGAGGTACATCGCCAGCACCACCGAGGCCGGGGAGTTGATCGTCATGGAGGTCGACACCTGCCCGAGGTCGATGCCGTCGAAGATGATCTCCATGTCGGCGAGCGTATCCACCGCGACACCGCACTTGCCGACCTCGCCAAGCGAGCGCTCGTGGTCGGAGTCGTAGCCCATAAGGGTGGGCAAATCAAACGCGGTCGAGAGGCCGGTGCCGCCGTTCTTCAGGATGTAATGAAAGCGTTCGTTGGTCTGGCGGGGGGTGCCCATGCCGGCGAACTGGCGCATGGTCCAGAGCTTGGTCCGGTAGAGCGTGTGGTGGACGCCGCGGGTGTAGGGGTACTCGCCGGGGAAACCGATGTTGTTCCAGAAGTACTGATCGCTGTCTGTTCCCTGAATCGAGTCGGGCGTGTAGAGATCCTCGATATCGACGCCGGACACGGTGAAGAAGCGGGGCATGGATTTCTGGGCGCGATACTTCTCGGCGGTCTTGTTCCACTCGCTGCGGTGGTCCTTGATCTGGTCGAGAAATTTCTTCAGGAACATATCCGGGTTTCTCCTTATGGTTTTCGTTTCAAGCCTGCAAGATAAGGCATGCGCCCGGGGAACGCAAGCGGCGCGGGGAAATATCCGCTTCCACGGGGTGTATTCAAGTGCGGAATTGGCATGACCTTACGGAGACCGGCCGGCACGCGGCCGCAGCCGCCCCATTCGATCCGGAGGAGCGGCCCATCGTCCGGCGTCAGGCCGGGGGACTGACACCGGCTGCCGCTCCCGCAGCGCAGAACGGCCCGACCGTTGAATTGAAGCTTGCTGCCGTTGAGCCGGGCGAGTAAATTAGATCTAACAGGTCTTTATGACCACTTCTGCGGCGGCCGTGACCATCGCCGAACTCACCGGCGCGACCGCGATCGAACTACAGCTTGCGTAACGACACACGCGGTTCGGAAGATCGGACTCGGGAGATCGTAACGGCCAAACACCGGTGCCCTTGAACACCGGCGGCAGCTCCTGACCGAAGATCCCTCGGACCAAAAATGACTGAGACGGTATGAGACTGCTTGGATTATCCCCGGCCAGGGTGTTCTCCGGTTTTGAGACCTCGTTTTTCGACGCGATTGAGGCGCAGGGGCCGGCGATCGAGCGCATCTCCCTGGAGATACCGTGGTTCCGGCTCTGGTGCACGCTGACCAGTTTTGCGCCGGATCGGAAGCGCTGGGGCACCAGGCGGGACCGACATTACCACACGACTATTTCCGCTTTCAAGATCAAGTCGGCTGCGGCCCTGTACCATGTGGAGGCGCGGCAGCAGGAGATCGATGCGATCTACCAGGTCGGGGCGCTCTGGAATCCGCTGGGCCGATCCAGCCCGGTCCCGCTCATCCTGCACGTCGACTACACGTCGCTGCTGTCCAAACGACGGGGAGGCGAGTGGCGGCGACGCGAAGGGCGCGAGCAGGATTTCTGGTTCGAGCAGGAGCAACGGCTGTACCGGGAGGCGGCGGTGGTTCTGACGACTACGGAGAATGCACGGTCGTCGATTATCTTCGATTACGGGATCGATCCCGATCATGTTGTCACCGTGGGCGCCGGCGTCAGCCCGCCCTACGACCGCCCGGAACCAAACCGCCTGCCCGCCTACGACTCGAAGCGGATCCTTTTCGTGGGCAAAGGCTACCATGGCAAAGGGCTCGATACCGTCCTCGAGGCGTTTCCCCTGATCCGGGCCGCCGTTCCCGAGGCCCGGCTTACGATTATCGGCCCCACCGACTTGACTATCGATCAACCCGGTGTCGATTACCTCGGGCGGATCGCCGATCGCAACCGTGTCCGGGACATCTACTACGACCACGCGCTCTTCGTAATGCCGTCGCGAAACGAGCCGCTCGGCCAGGTCTTCCTGGAGGCGATGTCCTGCCAGTTGCCGTGTATCGGATCCACCCTCGATGCTATGCCCGAAATGATCGATCATGACCGCACCGGTTTTGTCGTCGATCCGGGCAATGCCGAAAAGCTGGCCACTCATGCGATCGAGGTCATCAGCCAGCCCGGCCTGGCGCTGCGGTTTGGCCGCGCCGGATTTGCCACGCTGCAGGAACGGTACACATGGCCGGTGGTGGGCGCAAAAATTGTCCGGGAGATTGACCGCTGCCTCGCCAGAGTGCAAGTACAGCCCCGTTAGATAGACGGATCACAGATGGTAGCCAATCACCCCCCACCCCAATCCTCAAATCGTGACTACTGAGAGCCCCCGCCCCGCCTTGCGACTACTGAGAGTCCACGCCCCGCCTTGCGACTACTGAAAGTCCCCGCCCCGCCGGCTATTTCCGACCTTTGAAAAACACGTCATTTGGCGCCGGAAAAGTTAAGTCCTCATCCTTCATCGCATTCACTCCCCCGCACAACAGTAAACCGCCCCCGATTCTGCGCACTTTCACTGAACTACTGATGGAGATTGCCCCGACGTCCCGGTAAGTATAGAACAGAGTGTTTTGGAACGGGTAACCCGCAGATCTGCTGCGGGTAGCTTGGAATGACATTCCTGCTTGACCTGGTACCCCGCAGCTCTGCTGCGGGCAGCTTGAAATGACATTCCTGCTTGACTTGGTAACCCGCAGCTCTGCTGCGGGCCGCCCGAGACGAGAGCTCTTCCTGTAGGTCAGGACCCTTGTGGTCCTGACATTGAGGATACCTGACGTTAGTGGACGTAGGTCAGGCTCCTTGGAGCCTGACTTGGCAACTCCGATAGGAAGTCTTCTAAGAAGGCGTTCAGTTACGAAGAAATCAGGCTCCTGTATGCCTGAACTTGCGGGAGAATGAGCATGCAAGGACACGCTTCGTGCGACCGGAAACCGGGGCTGTGCCACCCGGTACCCTCGGTACAGCGCATCGCCGAACCGGCGGAGATTCTATCGTACCGTCCGGCAATCCCACGAGGTTCCTCTTGGCAAAATGGGGCGTTGCATCTATCTTGTTGTTGTCACCACTAGCAGAGTACGTTGTCCTGCACAACGAAGATGCTTTCGGGAGGTTCCATGAAGCCAAAGATCCGCCACTCCTGTCGCCGGCGTGCAACAACTCTCCTTCCGCCACTGGCGATCCTCTGTGCCGTCTCGTTCGCCTTCTCTCTTCCGGCGCTCGCCCAGCAGAGCACGACCGGGCCGGTGCCGCCGCCCGGCATCGACCGGGGGCTGGAGCATCCCAAGCGGGCATCGGTGGTACTGGATGTCCCGGCGTACATATGGCAGCACGGGTGCGGTCCGACGGCCGCGGGGATGGTGGTCGGGTACTGGGAGACGCAGGGGTTCGATCATCTCGTCGCCGGGGATGATGCCTGGAGTCAGAATGGTGCAGTAAACGCAATGATCGCTTCGGATCATGGCAACCCGAGCTGCGGCGCAGGATATTCCGATCACTACCAGGACTATTCGTGCCCGATCGATGACGGCTCCGGCTCTCCCCTGCCGGATCGGTCCCAGACGGGTGGGGCGCATCCCAGTTCATGCGTCGCGGATTTCATGAGAACGTCGTGGAGTTCGGCATTCAACCTGTACGGCTAGAGTTGGTTCAGCGACGTGGCGGTGGCGCTCACTGAATATCCGACCTGGGCTGACCCGTCGTATGCAGGATTGTTCGACGTGCAGGAGTGGTACTACGACGCTTCGACATGGGCCGCGTATAAGGCCGAGATAGATGCCGGCCGGCCCGTAGTCCTGCTGGTCGATACCGATGGTGACGGCGGTACCGACCACTTCGTGACAGGAATCGGATACTCGGAAAACCCCAATCAGTACGCCATCCATGACACGTGGGACAACGGCGTCCATTGGTTCGCCTGGAGGGGCCTGGCGACAGGGAACCGCTGGGGCATATACGGCGTCCACTTCTTCATCCCGCGGGTTGGATTCAGCGGTACCCCACGGGTGGGTGATGTGCCGGTGACGGTTCAGTTCACCGGCACATCGGTCGTTCCGGTCGACAGCTGGGGTTGGACATTCGGGGACGGGGATTCATCATCGGTCCAATCGCCCGTGCACACTTACGACAGCCCCGGCGTGTTCGACGTGGCGATGCACGTAGTCAGCAGTCAGCTTGATCTTCGTTTCGTGCGGAACGAGTACGTCATCGCGCTGGCCGATACGATGCGATCGCCGGACAAGATAGTCGACGCGTATGCTCCCTGCGAAGTGGTCATCGGCGGTCGAAATCACGTTCCCCTCTGGCGGATCGAAATCCCGATCAGCTACAGCGGCAGCCTGGATCTGACCCTTGATTCGTTCAGTACGGCGGGATGCCGGACCGGCTACTTCCCCGGTCAGAGCTGGGTGAGCTTCGACCCCGCCAACCATCGGGCGGCCGTCGTCCTGAGCATTCCGCCCGGCCTGCCCATAGCGGATCTTCCGGCCGGTGAGGGCCCCTTGGTGAAGCTGTACTTCACGACCGGTTCATGCGAGCCGGGACAAACGGTCGACATAGACCTCGGAGGCTATTCGACCTACGCGCCGTCGTTCACGGGCGACTTGCTGGATTACACGCCAAAGGTGCGTTCTCCGCGGCTGACCTATGGATCCTGCTGTCAGGGGATTCGCGGCGATGTCAACATGGATGGCAAGGTTCTGGTGTCCGACATCACGCGCCTTGTCGGCTACCTGTTCGGCGGTGGCGAGGAACTACCGTGTGAGGATGAGGCTGATGTCAATGGGGACGGGATGGCGGTGGTTTCCGATCTGACGTATCTGGTCGCCTATTTGTTCCGGGGAGGCCCACCACCGCTGAATTGCGTGCTGTAGAAGATGGGGTGTCGGAGCCTCGGAGGGGCCGACGAAACCGGGATCGGGTGACTGTCTCGAGCTAGCCTTCCCGGTACTTCCGGTACAGCTCATCCCCCACGGAATAGGGATCCGTCTGCCCTTGGAAGATCCGGTCGAGCTGCGCTTGGAACTCATCGCCGGCCTCGACGCGATCGATGAACTCGCACTCGAAGCGGTAGCGCAAGACGTTGATGATCTGCTCTTTGATCTGGTCGCGGCGGTGGGATTCGAATTTCCCGTGCTCCTTGGTGAATGCGACAAACTCGCTGATCTTAGCGTGGAGCTTGTCCACACCTTTGCGGATAAGGCCCTCGGTGGCGACAATCGGCACGCGCCAGGAGTCCGCGGGGAGTCTCTTGGTTTCGAGGGCGTAGCGCAGTTCGTGGGCGATGCGCTCTGCGCCGGGGCGGTCGGCCTTGTTGACACAGAAGATGTCGGCGATCTCCATCAGCCCGGCCTTCATCGTCTGCACGGCGTCACCCGATTCCGGCACCACCACGACCACGACGACATCGCAGGCGTTGATGATGTCGAGTTCGACCTGGCCGACACCGACAGTCTCGATCAGGGTGACGTCGAAGCCGAAGCTGTCGTAGACAACCGAGACGTTGTTGGTGGCGCTGGCCAGCCCCCCGGTGGCGCCGCGGGTGGCCATGGAGCGGAAGTACACACGGCCGTCGGCGGGAAATTCGTTCATGCGCACCCGGTCGCCGAGGAGCGCGCCCCCGGTAAAGGGAGAGGTCGGGTCGACCGCGATAATACCGACCCGGCAGCCGTTGGCCAGAAATTCGTGGGTGAGGCCGTTGACCAGCGTGGATTTGCCGGCCCCGGGGGGACCGGTGATCCCTATGCGCAGGGAGTGGCCGACCTTCGGGTAGAGCCGCCCGAGCAGCTCGCGATAGCCGTTCTCCTGGTCTTCGACATACGAGACGATGCGCGAGAGCGCCCGGATGTCACCACTGTGAAAGCGATCGAGGACGGTCATACAGTCAGCCAGGTATCGGGCCGGTGCCGGCGGTCAGGCGAATGTCCTTCAGCCGAATCTGTTTCCGGGTCACGCCGTTGTAGGTGTTGTACTCGACAACATACACGGCGTCGACCAGGCATCCCCGCGCCGAAATCATCCGCGCGGTGTCGCCGAAGCCGAACCCAATGACGTCGAACTGGGCGTCACCCTTGCGCAGGCGCATCTTGAGGTGGTTGTTGCCGACTATGTACGGCTGGCCCACCACCTCGCAGTTGCGGGTGAGGAAGACGGGACGCATGTTCTGGGGGCCGAAGGGGGCGAACGCCTCGATCGAGGCCATGAACTTGTCGTCGATATCGCTTAGCTCGATTTCCAGGTCGATGTGCATCTTCGGGGTGATGTCCTCCTCGGAGAGAATCCGGTTGGAGACATCGACAAAGAGCTTGCGGAAAGGCTCGACCTTGTCCGGCGCGATCGAGAGGCCGGCCGCGTACTTGTGGCCGCCGTAGCGGATCAGCAGGTGTTCGCACTCCTTGAGCGCCTCGCACAGGTGGAAGCCGGGGATCGACCGGGCCGAACCCTTGCCTTCGCCGTTGACGATCGAGATCATGACGGTCGGCAGGTGGAAACGCTCCACGAGGCGGGAAGCGACAATCCCGATCACGCCCTGGTGCCAGTTGTCCTGGGCGAGGACGATAGCGCGGTCGACATCGGGGTCGCAGACTTCTTCCATCTGCAGGAGGGCTTCCTCGAGTGTGGTCTCGTCGATCTCCTTGCGGCGCTTGTTTTCGCTGTCGAGCTTGCGCGCGATTTCGGCGGCGGCGCGTTCATCGCGCGTGGCGAGCAACCGGATCGCCTTGCCGGCATCACCGAGCCGCCCCAGCGCGTTGATGCGCGGCGCGAGAATGAACACCACCTGGCCCGTGCTGATATCCTTGCCCATGAGCCCGGCCACAAACGTCAGGGACTTGAGCCCCGGCTTGGTCGTGCGGGAGATCTGGTTGATGCCAAACTTGGTGAGGATACGGTTTTCGTTCACCAGAGGGACTATATCCGCCGAGGTCCCCAGGGCGACCAGGTCGAGGTGCTCCCAGAGCTCCGCCTCGTCCTGATTCAGGGCGCGGTAGAGCGCCTGGCAGAACTTGAAAGCCACGCCGACGCCGGACAGCTCGCTCTTGTAGTCGCAGGCGATCTGCTTCGGATTGATGATCGTGTAGGCCGCCGGGAGGCCGTCGCCCGGTTCGTGGTGATCGGTGACGAGGACGTCGATCCCGATCGAGTTGGCGTACTTGATCTCCTCGACTGCGGTGATACCGGTGTCGACCGTGATAATCAGGCTGACGCCGTTCCCTTTGGACTCGTCGATCCCTTCCTTGGAGAGGCCGTACCCCTCGGTGAGACGGTTGGGCAGGTAGAAATCAACCTGGGCGCCGAGCTTATTGAGCACCATGTACAAAAGGGCGGTCGCGGTGATGCCGTCGACATCGTAATCGCCGTAAATGGTGATCTTCTCGTTCTGGAAAAGGGCCCGGGTGACACGTTCGATCCCTTCGCGCATGCCCTTGAGGGTGAAAGGGTCCTCGAGGTCGGAGAGCTTGGGATTGAGAAAGCGGTCGATCGTCTCGGGGGTCCGGATATCGCGGTTCACCAGAATCTTGATAATATTCTTGGGGATGCCGGTCGCCGCCGAGAGCGAATCGACGAGGGCGGGATCGGGCTCTTCGGCCACGACCCATTTCAATGGCTTGGACCGGTGGGCCACATTCATGGCAGCCTCCAAAGGTTTTTGAAGGCTTGGGAAGCAGGACATAAGCCGAGTTCTGTACCCTGCGAGGCAGGGGGACAGTCATTTATCTTGGCGAACCGGTTACCCGGTCGCTCCGCGCGGCCCACCCGGGAACTGTAGCGGGCAAATCAACCCAGTTCCCCTATTTGGCCTTGCTCCGAGCGGGGTTTACCCACCATACCCGTTACCGGGCATAGCCGTGGTCTCTTACACCACGATTTCACCCTTACCGGCCTTGCGGCAGGCGGTATCGTTTCTGTGGCACTTTCCGTCGGATTTCTCCGCCCCGGCGTTACCGGGCGCTCTGATTTTCCGGAGCTCGGACTTTCCTCACTTTAAGACGTCATCGTTTAAAGCGCGACTGTCTCTCCTGCTTCCTCAAGCATTCGATTTATATTTACACAACAAGCACTAGCAATTTGATCCCGGGCCGTACCCCAGTCAATTACAATCAGAAACTCCGCCGGTAGTTCGGAGCCTCCTTGGTGATCGGCACCGAGTGCGGGTGGGATTCAACCACCCCCGCCGCGGTGATCCGGACCATGGTGGCTTTGGCGCACATCTGGGCCAGATTGCCCGCGCCGCACAACCCCATGCCGGCGCGGATGCCGCCAACCAGCTGGTAAACGGTGTCGGCCAGCGGCCCCTTGTAGGGAACGCGGCCTTCGATGCCCTCCGGCACGAATTTCGAGGCCTCCTCGTTCGGGTCCTGGAAATACCGGTCGCTGGAGCCGCGTTTCATGGCTCCAACTGAGCCCATGCCGCGGTAAACTTTGAACGACCGTCCCTCGAAGAGGAGTGTTTCGCCGGGGGATTCCTCGGTCCCGGCGAAGAGAGAGCCGACCATGACGGCGTTGGCGCCGCAGGCCAGGGCTTTGGCGATATCGCCGCTGAAGCGAATGCCGCCGTCGGCGATAATCGGGACGCCTCGTGTTTGGGCCGCCGCGACGGCGTTGAGAATCGCGGTGACCTGCGGGACGCCGGCTCCGGTGACCACGCGGGTGGTGCAGATGGAGCCGGGGCCGATACCGACTTTGACACAGTCGGCGCCGGCATCGATCAGGGCCAGGGTACCCTCGGCTGTCGCGACGTTGCCGGCGATCAGCGGGATACCCGGGTGCAGCTGCTTGAGGGCGGCGACAGCGTCGAGGACTCCCTGGCTGTGGCCGTGGGAACTGTCGACACACAGGACATCCACACCCGCTGCCACGAGCGCATTCGAACGCGCCTCCAGGTCGACCACGCCGACAGCGGCGCCGACCCGCAGGCGCCCCCGGGCGTCTTTGCAGGCAAGAGGGTACTGGATCTTCTTCATGATGTCCTTGACCGTGATCATGCCCTTGAGCATGTACTGGTCATCGACAATGAGCAGTTTCTCGATCCGGTGTTTATGGAGAATCTGCTTGGCCGTTTCCAGGTCGGTCCCCTCGGCGACCGTGACAAGGTTCTCCTTGGTCATGACCTCGCTGATCGGCTGGCGGGAGGATTTCTGGAAGCGCAGGTCGCGGTTGGTGAGGATACCAACGAGTTTGCCGTCCGGTTCGGTGATCGGAATACCCGAGATACGGAAGCGGTGCATGACATCGAGGGCGTCGGCGATCGTCTTGTCCGGCGGCAGGGTAATAGGGTCGACAATCATGCCGGATTCGGAGCGTTTGACCTTGTCGACCTCTTCGGCCTGCTCGGCCGGGGACATATTCTTGTGGATGATGCCCAGCCCCCCCTGGCGGGCGAGCGCGATCGCGAGCCCCGACTCGGTCACCGTGTCCATCGCCGCCGAGACGAGCGGGATATTGAGATGGAGGTCGGGACCGATCGAGGTGGACACATCGGTGTCTTTCGGCAGCACCGTCGAGTGCGCCGGCACCAGGAGGACGTCGTCAAACGTCAGGGCGTAGTCGGGCAGTATCTTAACCATAGTATTGTGGGGCACTCTCTCGTCCGTGGGCGACTTCGGTGCTCAGGACTCCGAGATATCATCATCCCAGTACAGCAGGCGGCCGCAGTTTTCGCAGGTCATCGGCTCGGTCGCGCGGCGGATTTCCTGGATCCGTTTCGGAGTCAGGGCCTTGTGACAGGCGCTGCAGGAGCGTTTCTTAACCGGCACGACCGCCGATCCCCCCTTGCCGCGGCGGACCCGTTCGTAGACCGACATGGTCCGCTTGGGGATACCCCGCAGGACATCGTCGCGCTCGGTCTGCTTGCTCAGGACGGTTCCGCCGATCGAGTCGATCTTTTCCTGCAGAACCTCGAGCTGGCGCGAATTGTTCTCCTTGATCTGCGTACAGCGGTCGGTGACCTCGGGGAGAAGTTTTTCCAGTCCATCGATCCGCTCCATGGCGTCCATGAGCTGGCGTTCGCGGGAGCCGATTTCGTTCTTGACGGCGTCGATCTGGGCCACCAGGGCGTCGTATTCCTTGTTGGTCTTGATGGTCATCATCTGCTGCTGGAAGCGGGCCAGTTCCCCCTCTTTGGCCTTGATTTCGACCTCGAGGTGGCGCTGGGTGACTTTGGCCTCGGTCAACTGGGTGGTGGCGGTATCGAGTTTTTCCTGCGCTTCGCTGATCTCCCGGTTGAGGTTGGCCATCATATCCGGGATATACTCTTTCGACCGTTCCAGCTCGCCGAGATCGTAGTCGATCACTTGAAGCTTGAGCAGCAGCTCGATGTCGTTATTCATGTGAGCAGTCTCCTTGGTCGACTGAGAATTGTTCATTGCCCTCTCCAGAATCAAAAAGCGCATCCGCCAGTCTGCCTGGTCGAATGCGCCTGATTTTCTCGCCTTGGGATTTGGCTGGTCCCTTTTCGCGCGGGACAGATGCCGAATCCGACTTTATGATTCCCGGTGTAATACGTCATTACCTCTGTCTGTCAAAGAATCTGGGCAATACTGGACTCGAACCAGTGACCTCTCGGATGTGAACCGAACGCTCTAACCAGCTGAGCTAATTGCCCAAAACTTTTCTTTCGGTCCTCACACAACTTACTGGGCCCTGCAGGGCTCGAACCTGCGACCCGCTGATTATGAGTCAGCTGCTCTAACCAACTGAGCTAAGGGCCCCGCCGGGCTTTAGCTTACTATTATACAGATCGGGCCAAGTACCGTCAAGCTCAATCATAAACTAATTGCATTCTCATGCCGTTCCCCGAAGTCCCTGAGAATCAAGGGCTCGGCCGGAAGGCCACCGATCTCGGGGCGAGTATTACACCTTGACAGAATCGGTCAGCGGGGGCATATTGAACGTGGACAGATTCAGCCACGGCGCCCGCTGTGAAGGGTATAGGAAGTCCGCCACGTACTCCGGGGAGGTATCTATGAAGATCTGTGTCGTTTTGTCACTGGCCGTGATAGTGATTTTGGCCCCGTTAACCTATGGGTCCGATATCACGATGACGATGAGCGGCACGTATTGGGACGGCGCCGCGAAGGTGAACCCGGGTTGTCTGGTGCGGGCCACCTTCAGGCTCACCAACACCAGCGGCGAGGCGATCACCGGCCTCACCAACGGCTTTAAGTTCTATGCCACCGGAGATGCTCATATCACCTACCTCAAGGCAGACACGCTGCCGATCGGGTGGACGCAGTATCTTGACAACATGGGCATCTATCGGCGCAGCTTCGACGGCATTGGCGAGGACACCGTTGGATATGGCGGTTTTGCCATCATGGGTCCCGGGATACCCCCCGGTTTCTCGCAGGATGTGTGGTACATCGACATGATCGTTGCGGGCGAGGGCATGCTCCACCTCGACACGGCTTTCTTCCCCCCAGGAGGAGCCTGGCTGTGGACCACAAACCGCGGGAACGTTATCCCCCAGTGGAGTGGTGCGCAGACTTTCGCGGTGCAGCCGCTGCCCTGCGGAATAACGGTGTTTCGCGATCCGGTAGCGGAGATTCACGTGCCGGTAAACGGCCCTTACTCCCGACGGTTTGTGGCACTCAACGCCATGACGCCTGGGACCGGCCCCACCTCTTTCGACATCGTCGACGGCCCGGGATCGCTGGTGACCATCGACGACAGTACGCGTGAGTGGCACATCACCGCCACGCCCGCGGATCTCGGTCGCATGGACACGCTGTTCATTCAGGCGGATGACTGCGGGGCGTGTGCGTCGCAGATAATCACGTTGACGCACTGTGAGGGCGGGCTGGAGTTTTCCGCCGACACCTCCCTGTGGCCCATGCACATCGAGCGGGGGGCGTCAGGGCAGTACGAATTCGAATCAGCCTGCCCGGCTTACCCCCTCTTTCTGGCGGATTGCGGCGGAGCACCGGAGGGAGCCTGCGTTCTGGAAGATCGCCGGTTCACGTTCTATTCCACGATCTCCTGTCGGGGCTATTACCCGGTGCGTATCGGCCAAACCGACGGCGTCGATACGGTATTCTGCCGCGTGCCTGTGCTCGTCACCGACTCTGTCTGCTATCTCCGGGGGAATGCCGACGGCAAGATGGACCCTGAGGGGATCATAAACGTCGCCGACCTGACCTTCCTGGTGAAGTACATCTTTGGCGGTGGAGTCGCCCCGGCCAACATAGAGGAGGGAAATGTGGATGATAGCAGCGGCATTCTGGTCAGCGACATAACTTATCTTGTCAATTTCCTTTTCAAGGCCGGTCCGCCGCCGCCGCCGTGCAATTAGAAACTCCCTCGGGGGCAGGTTCCAAAGGATCTGCCCCTTCTCCTTCCGTCCCTCATGTCCACACCACCTCGTGCGCCTCGGTCGCGTCGGGGACCTCCAGTTTCTCGATATACTGGTCGATCACCGCATCGTCGACCACCTCCGCCCTCCCGAGGTTCTGCCGGCGGATCACCTCCAGCGGTGGCTCAATATACACCATCCGGATCCGCGCCCCCCGCTGCCGGACGAGGCGCACCCACTTGCGGCGCATCGCGCGATCAATGTTGGTCGCGTTGTAGACAAACGACTCCCCCGCTTTCAGGAACGCCGTGAAGCGATCTTCGGCCACCCGAAGCACCCGCCCCTGGTCATCGGTCCAGCCCACCCCGAGTTCCTTGCGGATACCGTCAAGGCTGATCATCGGAAGGGCCGCCGCGTGTTCCCGGCACCAGTGGTCCTTCCCCGCCCCCGGCAATCCCACGAGCATGGTCACCTCGCAGGCGTAATCCTCCGGCGGACGGGCAGCAGGATTCGCCAGCGCCCCGCGAAACCACAGGAACCGCGCTTTATCGTTGGCGAACGGGTAGGGCTGATCGAAGCAGTTCATCTGGCGGCACAGAGCGCGGAATTGCCCGATCCGCTCCAGTAGAGCCGGCTGCGCTCCCGGTTCGCACACGAGGCTGTTGGCCACCGATAGCAGATGCAAAAGGTCGTTGCGCGTCCGCCAGCTCGTTTCGATCACGGTTGCCTGCGGGCGCACCCGCTTGGTGATAGTCACCGGGACCGGATGCCAGCGCACCAGCGAGGCGATCAGCTCCCGGTGCCTGTAGTCGATCGGCTCGCGTATCAGCGCCTGTCGGGTGATGCGCCGGCCATAAGCGGCATGGTTGGGGGCAATGATGCGGTCGGTGCGTTGTTCGGTTGTGGTCGGCCGGCCGACATGGTGGAAGAGAACGGCGAGCGCCAGCACTTTCTGAGCGGTCTCATCGAGCCGCCGCCACGGATCGAGTTCAAACAGGCGCGTGTACGCCTTGACCGTTTGGCTCCAGACGTCCCCCTCGCCTCTTCTCTGCGGCGTACGCCGCATCGGATCCACCCAGGCCTGGGCTTCGGCCCACGCGAGGAGTTCTTCCGGCGTCCTGTCGAGCAATCCCTGCACGCTACAGCTCGATATCGAGCACCATTTCGCTTGTCTCGTCCGCCTGCGCGGTGATCGTACCGTCGGGCGCGACCACCATCGAGGAGCCGCCGAACCGGTTGACACCGTCGGAACCGACCGCGTTGATGCCGATGACCGTGGCCCCCGTTTCCCCGGCGCGACGCACCAGGAATTTCCGCCACTGGTCGATCCGATCGGTGGGAAACGCCGCCGGAATCACGATCCGCTCGACTTTCGCTTCGGCGAACCGGGTGAAGATGTCGTCGAAGCGGATGTCGTAACAGATGGCTACCCCAAATGTACCCATCGGCGTGACGAAAAACCCCGGCTCGCTGCCGGGCACGTAGACACGGTCCTCGTGGAACGGCGGAAAGAGGTGAATCTTGTCGTAGACCTGCGTCTGTTCCCCCTGCACGTAGAGGTACGAATTGCGCAGTCCTTCGCGAACGGGCCGGGCCAGGCCGAACATGATGCCCAGCGGGAGATTCCGCCACGGCGCGATGATTTGCTCGAGCGGCTGGACCGGCCGGGGCGTATAGAGGCAGCCGGTAGCGGCTACTTCTCCGAAGCAGACGACATCGATGTCGGCGTGAACGGCGTCCGCCAGATAATCGCCGAGCTCGGTCTTCCTGATATCCTTTTGCACGACGCGCAAACGCATGGCCGGCCTTTCTCCTGTCGGGTCCACAGCATATACGGTAAGTTCATCCCGGTATGCTCTAGGTACGGCGCGCGGAGCCCGCTGTCAATGCCCTTCGTTGTCGAAAACCGCTTGACAGGACGTGACAGTGTCGGTATTATTATGGTGGAATAGCGCCACATTCCCCATCTCTTCCTCCGGTGATCCGCCAATCACATTGAGGAGGGTCATGATCAACTGGTGAAGACGCCGCTTCGGAGCGGTCCCGGAAGGATCGCGTACATGTGTCTTTTGGATCTCCACTTCACATATGCAACTGATAGCGGAGGGCTCCGCCGCTCGATCGACTCAGCGCACATCCCATTGCCACTGGATGGTGACGGTGGGGGTAGGAATTTGTAGACCGCGCCGCGTGCGATGTACGCGCCGCAGAGGGAGAGGATGGACCGTATGAGACGAGCGAAGCTTCTTTGGGCAGGACTCCCCATCCTGCTGCTGATTTCCGCCTCACTGACGTTCGCCGCCAAAGAACCGCCGGCCAGAGTGATTGACCCGCAAGTGTACCGCATGATGCAGTACGCCTTTCCGTACCCGGCCGAGCCGGACCACGTCTCGCCCGGAACAGCCCGGACACCGGGAACGCAGCAGCTGGGCACAAGCGGCCCGAGCGCCTCGCCGGGGGCCGCGGTTGGAATCACCTGGTACGAAAAACAGCACAACGGGTCTATGGGCCGGATGAATGAGACCCGAACCGACACCTACTCGCTGGCCCACTTCTCATGGATGTTTTTGCCCGGGCGGGTTATTGATGAGGGGCGAGGAGTCAAGTACGACAACTACAACTTCTCGGTGGAGGCCTTTGGCACCGAGGTTGTGCTCCAGCCGAACGACAACTATGCCGGGTACGTCAATCTCGACGTAACCAACGACAACCGGGCCGTTATCGGCGCTCACAACCGGGAGCCATCCGACGGCCACTACGATCCGACGATCTACTTTGACTTCGCCGAGGGGGCGTCGTTCTTCGCGCTGGCCATCGAAATCCCGCAGTCCGTTACGGGTTACGCTGAACAGGAATCCGACCAGGAGGTGGTCTGGCCGAAGTTTGCGTATTCCGAGGGCGCGAGTGACACCGCCCTCCATGTCTTCGCGCAGGTGTCGATGCCCGATGCCGGTGACCCGCAGGCGATCTACTACTTCCGCCGGGTGGGCGCGGACAACAATGTCACGGCGACCTGGGACTATCCCCCGCGGGTAGTCGACACGGTGTTCGATGTCTCCCAGTCGATCGAGGCGACCGATGACGGCAAGGTCGGCCTTTCGTGGGTAGCCAACATCCCCTGCGCTCCCGGCGACCCGGATACCGCATCGTGCAACACCGGTGTGGCGCCAGCTCAGGTAAACAACGACATCTACTACCAGATCTCGAACGATTACGGCGCGACGTGGCAGCCGCGGGTGAACCTGACCCACAATATCGGCGTTACCGGCGAGCACTACCAGCCGTACGCCGACATCAGCCTGCTGTTCGACACGCAGGGGTACCTGCATGTGGTCTGGGGCGCGGCTTACTGGAATGAGACGGGCGACGTTCTTCTCCGCAACCGGATTTTCCACTGGTCCGAAAACATGCCCTACCTTCGCACGGCCCATGCCGCCGACTGGGATCAGCAGGTCTGCAACGGCGGGAGCTGGATGCTTAATGCGTCGAAGATGTCGATCTCGGAGTGCAACGGGCGGCTGTATGTCCTGTTCGTGCAGTTCAACGACGGCGCTGCCGGAATCTACGATGACTGCGCCGACGACGGCAACCCCGGCTTCCCGGCCGGTTCGGCCAACGGGGAGCTGTACGTGACCGTCTCCGAGGACTGGGGTCTGACCTGGGATAGGGCCCGCAACCTGACCAACTCACGCACCCCGGGGTGCGATTCGGCCGACGGCACCGGCGGTCCATGCGAAAGCGACAACTGGCCGACAATGGCCCGCTACGGAACGGATGTGGCGCTGGCGCCGGGGGATAACGCCACCGATGTGGTGGTGCCAAGCGGAGGCGCCGACAACGGCTGGTACCTCGATGTGCAGTACATCAACGACCATTCCGCCGGCGCGATCGTGAGTGGCGAAGGGACGTGGCAACAGGCGGATGTCCGCTGGTTTCGCCTGGCGTGTGTGGAGGCGTTCCACGAACCGGTTCCGCACTGGCAGCCGTCCGGTATCGGTTTCCCGGCGTGGACCAAGATGAGTCATGCGTACAGCCGGCAGGTGGTGATGGAGAATCTCGGTAACGCCGACCTGGCCTACACGGTCACGGCTCAGGAAGATCCTTCAGCGCCGGCAGGGGTTGACCCGGGCTGGCTGGCCTACAGCGGTTTCGACGGCACGCTGCCCTTCGGATTGAATAACACCGAGACCGGCAACATCACGGTCACGCCGACAGGTGGTAACCCGGCCGGGATCTATGTGTTGACCGGGCGACTGATATTCGACCACAACGCACCGGATTCGCCCGATACCTTCCGCATCTCAGTCATCGTGGCAGATACGCTCTACCCGCCCGAAGTCGACACCGTGAAGACGCCGGCGCTGGCCCTGGTGGTGAATAACAGCGGCGCGGTGGGTGAAGAAGGCGAGGGCGGGGTCAACATGGACTACACCAACCCGCAGGACCTGGCCTACGAGGACTGCGACTCCACAGCCGACGTCTACCTGTTCAGCGGGTCGCCGGTGATCGGCTACCTCAGGGGTTCGGACACTGTGGTCAATTTTTCTCTCTTCGGCAACGACTACTACTCCCCGGTCGGCTTCTTCCCCTCCAGCAATGCCGAGAGCTATGATTCGGTCGGCTGCGAGGTGTACAAGTCGGTGGCGCTGACGCGCGACTCGTCGCTGGCGATCCAGACGACGCTCTTTGCGCCGACGACCAACACCGGTGATTCGGTCAATTTCATCCTCAAACGTCTGCGCGTATACCCGAAGGACGCTCTTGCGCACAGCAATGTCACCATCGGCGAGGCGGTCGACTGGGACATCCCGTCGGATTCCGGCTCGGCGAACGGTTCCGATTTCAATGTGACGCAGAAGATGATCTGGCAGTACGGCGGTGAATACCACCAGGATGACACGACTGAGTGCCAGAACAGCGATCGTCGGTTCGGCGGCATCAAGTTCCTCCAGATGAAGAAGGGTTCGACCGACCTGTCCGGCACCGCCCCCTACAATGCCTTCACGGCAGACAACGCCACCTGGGTCTACGGGAACGAGCGTGGCTTTGTCCCGGGCGAGATCTTCACGCAGATGGAGACCAGGACGGGTTACTCGAAGTTCCTGTCGACTCACCCCGATTCGACCTATGTCGACCTGCACAGCGTCATGACGTTCAGCAACGCCATGAACTTAGCGGCAACCGACACGGTGACGATCTGGATGGCGCTGATCACGGTTCGCGACGGCACCGCGACCGATTTTGCGACCGCGGCGGCCAGGGCCAAGACATGGTGGGAGAACCACATTGTCGGGCGACCGACCTGCACGATGCGCGGCGACGTGAACTGCGACAACAAGGTGATCGTGAGCGATCTGACCTACATCGTGAACTTTCTGTTCAAAGGTGGCTCCGCTCCATGCTTGGGTGGCAATGGCGACGTCAACTGCGACGGCAAAATCACTGTTGGGGATCTCACGTGGTTGGTGAATTGCCTTTTCAAGTATTACCCCAACTGCACGACAGAATGCTGTCCGTAGCAGGGATAGGATGCCTGTGACGGAGGAGTCTCGATTTTAGTCTAGCTTAGCAGTAAGCGCAGGTACTGCTCCCGGACGGGAGTATCATGCCGGGCGGGGCAAGTCCTCGCCCGGTTTTCTTTTCCGGTTCCGTCCATGTCGATCGGGATTCTCATGCAAGCCTTGATCATGGGAACAGAGGGGATAGATTCTATCCGAGATCTGCCTGTTGTGCGGCGAGTGTTACGCCCCCGCGACTGAATTGTTTCAGGCTTACTTTGTATCGCAGAGCCTGCTCTCGCAAAATCTGCTTCGGACCAACTTTCCACGCAACCAGCCATGACCGGGTTCCATGAATTCCGTAAGTAGAATAGAGTGATAGGACCATGATGCGCAGCTTCGAGCTGTAATCCGCCAAACACGAATCAGGAGGACCATGTTGCATCGGTAACGCTGCCGTCGCGGATCCCATGCCCGACGAACGACGGTGGTCAGTCTTCCCCCTCACCTTTCTGCAACATCGGCATAGCCGAATGCCGGTGAAGGTCCGCCGCCCGGAGACACCGCGGAGTGCGACTCCTTGAGTGTCAATACCGCCAGATTGTTCCGAGTCATGACTCCGGCGTCGCCGCGTGTGGCGCCGGGGGATGGGTGCGTCGCAATCGCAACGCGTATTGTGCGCGGTGCAAAAGGAGAGGATTGTTGAAATGACACGTGCGAAGTTTCTTTGCGCAGGAATGTTCATCCTTCTATTGATGTGCTCCTCGCTGACGTTCGCCGCCAAAGAACCGCCGGCCAGACGGGTAATCGATCCGCGGGTGTACCGGGCCATGCAGTACGCCTTCCCCTATACGGATGAAAACGCTCCGGTCAAACCGGGCCCGGCAAGAACCACCGAGACCCAGCAATTGGGCACGAGTTCGCCGAGCGCGTCTCCCGGCGGCTCGATCGGCACCACCTGGTACGATTTCCAGCACAACGGTCGCGTGGGCCGCATGAACGAGACTCGAACGGGCGCCAACACGCTGGCCCACTTCACGTGGATGCACCTGGTCGGCCGGGATCCGGAGCTTTCCCGCGGCATCATGTACGACAACTACAATATCAGCCTGCAGGCGTTCGGTACCGAGGTCAAGCTCCAGCCGATTGACCAACGCGCGGGGTATGCTGCGCTGGACGTCACCAACGACAACCGGGCGGTAATCGGTTGCCATGCGGTCACCATCGCTGACGGCCTCATTGACTCTTGGGTCTACTGGGACTTCGGCGAAGGCACCTCGTTCTTCGGCTCCACAGCCATGGTTCCGGGGGCAATATCCGCCTACGGCGGTCTTCCCAATCAGGAAGTTATCTGGCCGTCGATCGCCTATTCGGAAGGGCCCGCCGACACCGTCCTGCACGTCTTTTCGCAGAACTCGCTGGAAGACGCCGGTGACCCGCAGGCCATCTACTACTTCCGTCGAGTCGGCGCTGATTCCGATCCCACGGCAGCCTGGGACGATCCGCCGCGAGTGGTCGATACGGTGTTCGATATCTCCCAGACGCTCGAAGCGAACGACAACGGCAAGGTGGCGCTGGTATGGACAGCAAACATCCCCTGCTCCGAGGGGGATCCCGACACCGCGTCGTGCAACACCGGTCTTGCGCCCGTGCAGTGGAACAACGACGTCTATTACCAGATCTCCGAAGACTACGGCGCCACCTGGCAGCCGCGGGTGAACCTGACCCACAGCCGTCAGTACGACGGGGTAGATCACTACAAGCCGTATGCCGACGTGGGGGTACTCCTGGATCAGGCCGGCAACCTGCACATCGCGTGGAATGCGGCTTTCTGGGAAGTCGATGGTACGGTCAATTTCCGCAACCGGATTTTCCACTGGTCCGAGAACCAGCCGTATATCCGGACGGCTCATTCCGCCGACTGGGACCAGCAGGAGTGCAACGGCGGTGCGTGGACAACCAACGCCTGCAAGATGTCCCTCTCGGAGTGCAATGGGCGCATCTACTGTCTCTTCGCCCAGTTTAACGACGGCCAGGCCGGCATCTTCAACGACTGCGCCGAAGACGGCAACCCTGGTTACCCGGTTGGCTCAGCCAACGGCGAGCTGTATGTCACCGTCTCCGAAGACGGCGGTCTGACCTGGGACCAGGCCCGCAACCTGACCAACTCACGTACCCCGGGCTGCGACTCCGTTGACGGCGCCGGTGGCCCGTGCGAGAGTGATATGTGGCCGACGATGTCCCGCTACGGCACCGACGTCGCTCTGGGCGCCGGCGACAACGTCACCGACGTCGTCGTCCCGGCGGGCGGCAGCGACAACGGCTGGTACCTTGATGTCCAGTACATCAACGACCACTCGGCCGGTGCGATTGTGAATGACGAAGGTACCTGGCAGCAGTCCGATGTGCGCTGGTTCCGCCTGGCCTGCGCGGCGGCTATCACCGCCCCGAACCCCGTCCGGAACCCGGTTGAAATCGCGTTCCCGGCCTGGACCAAAATGAATCGGCCCTACCACCGCGATGTGGTGATTGAAAACCTTGGTAACGCCAACTACACCTACACCGTCGCGGACATCGAAGACCCGTCGGTCCCGGCCGGTATCTCGGCTGGCTGGCTGGCCTACTCCAACTTCGACGGCTCCGTGCCGTTCGGTCTGAACAACACCGAGACCGGGACGATCACGATCACCCCGGCCGGTGGCAACCCGGCAGGTATCTACACCCTGTCCGGCCGCCTAATCTTCACCGGCAACAACGGCACCTCGCCTGATACCTTCGAAATCGACTTCGTCGTGGCTGATACCCTGTATCCGCCGGAGGTTGATACCGTCCACACCGCTGTGCTCGCCCTCGTGGGCAATAACAGCGGGGCAATCGGCGAGCAGGGCCTGAACCGGGTCAACATGGACTACGTCGCCACTGGCGGCGACTGCGACACGCTGGCCCAGGTCTACCTCTTCAGCGGCTCGCCGGTCATCGCCTACCTCAAAGGCACCGATACCGTAGGGAACTGGTCGGCCATGGGGAACAATTATACCACCCCGGTCGGTTTCTACCCGTTGTCGAACTCCGAGAGCTTCGACACCCTTGGCCAGGAAGCCTACAAGTCGATTCAGCTGACGCGCGACTCGTCGCTGGCGATCCAGACGACGATCTTTGCGCCGAAAGCCCCGGCTGCCGGTGACTCCTCCAACTTTATCCTGAAGCGCCTCCGCATCTACTCGTATGACGGCGCTGCCCACAACGACATCTCCATCGGCGAAGCGATTGACTGGGACGTTCCGGCCGACTCCGGCTCGGACAACGGCTCAGACTTCAACGCGACCGAGAAGATGATCTGGCAGTACGGCGGCGAGTACCACCAGGATGATACTGGTGTCAACGCGGCCTGTCAGGACAGCGATCGTCGCTTCGGCGGCATCAAGTTCCTGAACATGAAGAAGAATGCCACCGATCTGTCCGGCTCGGCTCCGGTGGGTGCGTTCACGGCCGATAATGCGACGTGGATTTACGGCAACGACGACGGCTTCATCCCGGCTGAAATCTTCACCCGGATGGAGACCAAGTCGGGCTTCTCGAAGTACGAGTCGACCCACCCGGATTCGGTCTACACCGACCTGCACAGCGTCATGACGTTCAGCAACGCCATGAACTTTGCGGCGACCGACACAGTAACGATCTGGATGGCTCTCATCACCATCAAGGACGGCACGGCGGCTGACTTTACGATCGCTGCGGCCAAGGCCAAGAAGTGGTGGGCCAACCGCTACCAGACCAGCTGCTGCGTCCTGAAGGGTGACGTCAACAACGACAACAAGGTCATCGTGAGCGACCTGACCTTCCTCGTGAACTTCCTGTTCAAGGCCGGTCC
>JBGSIV010000029.1:0-5309 GCA_041742355.1 Candidatus Zixiibacteriota bacterium | reverse complement strand
AGAGGTGAACGACCCACCCGCGCCAGTCCTCGGCGATGGCGAGGTTGGTCTGGCGTCCCCACATGAGGCCGGCGCCGTAGAACAGGGCGATCGCGGCGCTGGCGATGAAGAACAAGACTAGCAGGTGGCGGTTTGGGCCGGGTTCGCGCAGGGCGGGCCAGAGGCCTCGACCCATAAGCCCGAGCCAGAGGAAGAGACCGATGAACAGGAAGATCTGCCAGAAGCGGCCGAGGTCGACATATTCGTAGCCCTGGTGGCCGAACCAGAAGTTGGCTTCGAATCCCATTTCCTGGCGAGTGCCGTACCACGTGCCGAACATCGAGCCGACGACAATGATGAGGAGGGAGACGAAGAGGAAGTTGACGCCGAGGCGCTGGAATTTCGGTTCATGGCCGCTGACCGCCGGGGCGATGAACAGGCCGGTGGCGAGCCAGGCGGTGGCGATCCAGAATATTCCGAGCTGAGTGTGCCAGGTTCGGGTGACGGCGTACGGCAGCCACTCCGCCAGCGGGATGCCGTAGAAGCCGGAGCCCTCGACGCCGTAGTGGGCGGTGAGGATGCCCATGGTGATCTGCGCGATCATCAGGCCGATGACGACCCAGAAGTACTTGAGGGTCGCTTTCATGGAAGGGGTCGGTTGCAGGGCGAGCAGCGGGTCTTTGTCCGGGAGTTGCATCTCACCGGTCGGTTTGTGGCGCAGGACGGCGTAGTACCAGGCGAGGGCGCCGATGCCGGCCAGGAGCAGCACGAAACTGGCGACCGACCAGACGACGCTCGAACTCGTGGGCTTGTTGCCGACCAGATCTTCCGGCGGCCAGTTCTGCGTGTATGTGATCTCCTGGCCGGGGCGGTTGGTCGTGCAGGCCCAGGAGGCCCACCAGAAGAAGGCGTTCATCTGGTCCTGGCGTTTCGGATCCTTGATGACGTTGGCCGGGATGGCGTAGGCCTCGCGGAGTTCAGCGAAAGCCGGATCGTTGCCGAAGAGTCCCGCGTAGTGCCGGCCGACCCCTTCGATCGCCATCGCACGGACTGGAGAAATCGTGACTTCACCCGTATTAGGATTGTAGGTGTTGGCGCGCATTTCGATCTGCAGGCGACGCTGGAGCGCCGCCTGATCGGGCTGGGGCAGGATGGTGTAGTCGGCCGCGCCGTACTCCTGCTGCGCCCAGTAATTGAGAATCCACTCGGACTCACGGTGCAGCCAGTCGGCCGACCAGTCGGGAGCGACATATGAGCCGTGGCCCCAGACGGTGCCCATTTCCTGGCCGCCGGTGGACTGCCAGACATTCTGGCCGTCTTTAATATCCTGACCCTCGAGGACGACCTGGCCATCGGTAGTGACCACGCGCGAGGGAACCGGGGGGGCTTCGCGGTAGATTTCGCGACCGAAGTAGCCGAGGACGGCGAACGAGGCGACGATGACCACGCCCATGGCGAGCCATAGCCTGAAGTAATTCACACGGAACTCCTTTCGATCAGTGGCATATGAGACCTCATCTGAATCCAGTTGGTGCGCCCGGGTTGACGTCCGCCCTTGCGGCGGATTCCAGTACAGGTGGTACGTCACCGGGCCGCGAAATCTGTGACGCCCGTCACAACCCGTTGCGGCGGCGCGGTCCAATTCCCGACGGACAGTGAGAGTATCGACTATTTTACTCTATTTTGCCTTGACCTTAGTCAACGGCTGTGTCATTTTTCAGTCATGGTCCGGGCGCCCGTGCCCGGAGGACCGTTGAACCAGTAATGAGGAGATGCAATGAAACGGGTAGTGATCGGGATGGCAGTGTTGGTGATGGGGAGTGCTGCGATGGCCCAAATTCATTCTGAGACAGTCGAGTACCGGGTGGGGGAGGTCGTCATGGAAGGCTACCTGGCGTACGATTCGAGCCGGGTCGGGCAGGGGACGCGGCCAGGTGTGCTGGTGGTGCATGAGTGGAAAGGGCTTGACGAATATACCCGGGGGCGGGTCCGTCAGCTGGCCGAGCTCGGGTATGTCGCGTTTGCCGTGGATGTGTACGGCAAAGGGGTGCGGCCGGAGGGGACCGAGGCGGCCGGGACCGAGGCGCGGAAATACTACGCCGATCGGCAGTTGTTTCGCGACCGGCTGCGGGCGGGGCTCGATCAACTGGTGTCGCATCCGTTGAGCGACGATCAGCGGATCGCGGCGATCGGGTACTGCTTCGGCGGAGCGGGCGTGCTCGAACTGGCGCGGTCGGGAGCGGATATCGACGGTGTGGTGAGTTTCCACGGCAACCTCGGGACGCCGACGCCGGAGGATGCGAAGAATTTCAAGGCCCGTGTGCTGGTGTGCCACGGCGCGGCCGACCCGCATGTCCCGGATGAGCAGGTGCAGGGGTTTGTGGCGGAGATGGATTCGGCCGACGTCGACTGGACGCTGATTGCCTACGGCGGTGCGGTGCACGGATTCACGAACCCGAATAACACTGGCGACCCATCGACTGGAGTCGCCTACCAGGCCGAGGCGGACATCCGGTCGTGGAAACACATGAAGGTGTTTTTCGACGACATCTTCAAGTAGCCGCCACGGGGGCGGCGCATCCAATGTTCGAACGCCGGTCGGGGAGCGTAGCGGCTTCTCCGGCCGGCGTTTTTGTGAGGGGTTCTCTTCGCAGCGGGAAACGTACCGAGTGGCCGCGTACGTCGACAATTGGATCTTCGGGGCCTTTCGTAACTACTGTGTGGGGGAAGTGACTTGCCGAGAGTGGCCGGACGAGGTTGTTGCGGAGGAGCGTCATGTCATATTCAGTGAAGAAGATCGAGCTGGAGAGCGGGCGGGAGGATATCCTCGGGTTCTGGCGCGAGAATTTCCCCACCTGGCCGTCGAAGAAATACAACTGGTTGTATGAGCAGAACGTGTTCGGCCGGGCGGGCTGCTGGACGCTGCTGAAGGATGATCGGGTGGTCGGGTCGGCGGCGGCTTTCCCGAGGGATTTCATTTTCCGGGGGCAGCGACTACGGGGAGGTATCACCGGTGATGTCGGGGTCGATCGGCGCAACCGCATGATGGGGCCGGCGCTGCAGTTGCTCCGCGCGATCGTGGCCAACAGCTCGTTTGATCTGCTCTACGGATTACCCAATCAACACGCCGAGGCGATTCACCTGAAAGCTGGGTTTCGGGTGCTCGGCTCGACGGTGCGCATGGTCCGGGTGATCCGCACCGACCAGTACCTGGCGCAGCGGATCAGGTATGCCCCGGCGGCGCGGATTCTCGCGGCGGCGGGCAATGTGCTGCTCGATGTGCGCCATGGGCGGCAGCGGGTCGACCTGTCGCCGTACCGGATCGATTTGCCGCTGAGGTTCGATGACCGGTTCGATGCGCTCTGGCGCCGGGTGGCGACGGCGAGCACCCGTATCCTGGGGATACGCAACCGGGAGTTTCTCAACCGCCGGTTCGTGCGCTGTCCCTACATCGACTACCATATCTTCGCCGTGACGAAGCGGTCGGACCACACTGTAATCGGCTATATCGTGTACCGAGTGGTCGACCGGGTTGTGCATGTTTCCGACTGCCTGGCCGAGGATGATGACACGCACTTCGATGTCCTGCTTTCGGCTTTCGTGAATCACGTGCGGATGCTGGGGTTCCACGCCGTGTCGGTGCAGTATTTTGGGGACGCCGGGGTGATAGAGAAGCTGAAGGGTCACGGCTTTGTAATGCGACCGGATACGCGAAATGTCGTGCTGTGGGCGAGATCATCGGCGGATCCGGCCGGCGATCTGCTCGACCGGAACCGCTGGTATTTCTGGGAGGCGGACAATGATTAGTGGTGGGGCTACCGGGACTGGGCGACCCGGTCTTCAACGGCTTTGATCACCCGCTGCAGTTTGGCCGTTATCTCTCCGGAAATGGTGCGAAGACGCTGGCTTCCCCCGGCGGTCTCGGCCTCGAGCAGGTGGTTGATGGCGGCCACCCGGGTGGTGCCGCGGTCGAGTTCGGCGACAATCACGTTGGCGGGGAGCAACAGGCCGATGTCTTCGTCGGCCAGCAGGGCCTGGTGGGCGAGCGGTGGATTGCAGGCGCCGAGTATGTGGTAGCGCCGGAACTCGACATCGAGCTTCTTCTTGAGCGTATCCTGCATATCAATCTGGGTCATGATACCGAACCCCTCGCTCTGCAGGGCGGCGGTTGTCTTGACCACGGCGGTTTCGAAGTCGATGGGCAGGTCGACGCGGAAACTGTATTTCGTGCTATCCATAACGGTCATCCTCCAGGAATTGATCGCTTGTGTCGGTAGGCCGCATCCGCGGCGGGGTTGGTACCAACCGTATCGGCAAGCCGCCGAAGGCGGCGGCCGTGACAACGCGGCACGTGATCCGGGTGGGGGGCACGAGATGCGACGAGGGAACTGCGGTCGGATCGGGGTGAACGGCGGGATGTTACTGCTATAATCGAACTGCCGGGGGCGGTGTTCCGCGTCGGAACGGGACGGCGCCAGATAATGGAACTTCCGGCGTACCTCGCCGTTAGAAAGGGAAGATCGTTAATGGAGTAAAATTGTACATGTTACCTTTTGTGCACCAGTGGTATCCGCAGGCTCACCGGAGGGCGCACGCGGTCGCCGGGATTTTCGTGCTTTTCCTGCTGGCGGCCGTGCCGGCCGGGGCAGAGCCGGTCCGGGTCGGACAGGTTGAAGCCGAGCTGGTCGCGGAAATATCTCAACTGGTGCCGGGGCAGCCGTTTACGGTCGGGTTGCGGCTGCGCATGGATGAGGCGTGGCATGTTTACTGGCGGAATCCCGGCGATGCCGGTCTGCCGCCGAAACTGCGGTGGGAGCTTCCGGAAGGATTCACCGACGGTGAAATCCAGTGGCCGTACCCCGACAAGTTTGCCGTCCCGCCGCTTATGAGTTACGGCTACCACGGCGAGGTGCTCCTGCCGGTGACGATTACTCCTCCCGCGACGTTGGCTCCGGGCGAGCCGGTGACGCTGAAGGCGCGCGCGGAGTGGCTCGTGTGCAAGGAGGAGTGTGTTCCGGGGAAGGCGGATCTGGCGCTGACGCTGTCGGTAGGGGACCACGCGGCGGCGATGAACGAGCAGTGGGCGCCGCTCTTTGCAGCCACCCGCGAAAGGCTGCCGCTGGAAAGCGGTGACTGGAGGGTTACCAGCAGCGTAAATGACAATTCCCTCATTATAGATATAGCTCCGCCGGCGTGGCTCACCGACACGGTGGCGGATGCTGCCTTTCTCCCGTTCGATCAGCAGGTGATCGAGAACGCGGCGGCGCAGCAGTTCACGCGGACGGCGAGCGGCTACCGCCTGACGGTCGAGCGTTCGCACCTCAGCCAGG
>JBGSIV010000028.1:0-1578 GCA_041742355.1 Candidatus Zixiibacteriota bacterium | reverse complement strand
CGCCGACCTGCACGGTGGCGAGGCGCCGGCCGTTGTCGCCGTCGGTGAGCGTGAGTGCGACCAGCTTGCCGAGCAGCTGGCTGCCGGCGGTGATCGGGCCGATTTCGTTGTTGCCGGTGAGCATCACCGGTGCGCCGAGGTTGACGTCTTTGAGGTCGTCGACGCCGGCCGTCTGGTGGATGCGGAAGGTCGCCAGGACGGGCGCCACCGCTTCGAGATTCTGCGAACGAATAGGCATGAGTGTCCTCGTGTGTGTTAGGTTGTGTGTGGCCGGGAGCGATGCTCCCCCGTGGCCGGGACAGTGTCCCACCGGTTCCGGTTACGGCGCGGCCTTACGATATTCCCTCCGGGCCGGATCGGGGCCGCAGGTGCAGGAAGCTTGTCGGGAAGGCCTCGCGGAAGCGGGCCGAGGTCAGGCGGTACTGCTCGATCAGTTCGGCCGCCGTTTTCGATTCGAGCGATTCGACGTATGCGAGGGCTTCTTTCAGGCTGCCGGTGCGGCTGCCCGCATCGTGGCGGTGGGTCGCCACCGCGATGGCTTTGGCCATCCCGGCAATCCGCCCGATGTAATCCTGCCGGAGGGTCGCGTGATCGTCGTGCAGGGCGTTCATTGCGGCGGCGAGGGCCGCGTGGCCCGCCATTGTCTGCCGGTGTGCCGCGAGCGTTTCCCGCAGCCGGTCGAAGTCGATCTCTCCGAGCCGCTCGGGGGCGAGCGACGCCAGCAGTTGGTCGAGATGCATCAGGTGAGTTTCAATTGTCTCCACGTTTTTCTCCCGTCGGTTGGGTCAGGCGCAGCTCGATCCGGTTCAGCCGGGCCTCAATGTCCTTGGTGAACTCGTAGAATTGGTCGCGCGACACGACGCTTTCGGTGAGAATCACCTCGATGCGGTTGAGTTTTTTGTCGAGTGTCTGCACGACCGCGCTTTCGGCCTTGGCGGACAGTTCGATTTTGAGCGACTGGATGGTCAGGAAGTAGGCGGCCACCACTCCCATGATCACGGTCACGATGTTCATCAGCGGCCCGATGAGGTTGAATCCCGCGTAGCGGTTCTCGTCCACAACTGCGCTCCTTTCGCATCGCGTTGATGGCGTTGTTCCGATGTTCTGTGTCATGGCCGCACTCACCCCTGGCGGTAGAAGAGGAACCGCCCCTCGTTGTCGGTCCGGATGGGCCTGACGGCCAGGTTGCCCGCCAGCCGTCCGGAGAGATGGAGGCTGTAGCCGCCGTCCTGCGCGGCGACGCGGAGGACGTGGCCGCTGGCGTGCTTCAGTTGGTCGACAGTTCCGAAGGGGGATCCGCCGTTGTCGGGATCCCAGCGGTCGGCGAGGAATTTCCCGCCGCGCAGGAGCCGATGCAGGTTGAACTGCCGCACGAGAAAGCGGTGGACATCGTCCTCATGCACGAAGGTGAGGAGGGCGGCGCCGGTTTCATCGAGCTGGCTCAGCGTATACGAGTCGGCGCCGATGTGCGGGGTCGGGTCGGGGCGATAGCGGTACCCGCAGTGATCGCCGAGGCTGGTCTGTTCGGGCCAGATGCGGACGCCGTCGCGGGTGGCGATTTCGGCGGCAGCCTCGGCG
>JBGSIV010000027.1:0-18925 GCA_041742355.1 Candidatus Zixiibacteriota bacterium | reverse complement strand
GGAGCGCGGCTCGACAAAGAGGCGGGAAATCTGCGCCTGACCGTGGGCGACACCAGCCTCCTCTTGCATCCGCTCGGCCCGAACCAGTTCTTCCTGGACCACAACGGGCGGCGGGTAAACGTCGCGGCCATCAAGCATAAGGACAGGATCTTCGTCGATATCGATTCGGTCCTGCTGGAACTCAAAGAGGCGACCGAGGAAAACGTCGCCGGTGGGGCCGGGGACCACGGCGCCGATCCGGACAAGATCTTCGCCCCGATGCCCGGCAAGATCGTGAAGATCTGCGTGGAGCTGGGCCAGGAGGTCAATCCGAAGCAGCAGATGGTGATCGTCGAGGCGATGAAGATGGAAAACCCGGTGCTGTGCCGGGCGAAAGGGACCGTCAAGGCGATCAATTTCAAGGACGGCGATCAGGTTGACACCGAGAGCCCGATTATCGAGCTGGAGCTCCTCAAGGAGTAGGGGAACGAACCGGGCGTGCGCCTCAAAAACGCACGCCGATCGTGATCGGATAGAGCGTGGTCGAGGACTCGTTGAACGGCGACGAAATCACCACCAGCCGCCCCTCGGCGATCACCCGCAGCCACTCGGCGGTCCGGATCTGAAACCCGGCGCCTATCTGCAAAACGCTGCGAAAATCGTCGCTGTCGAAATACGTCTCAATCTCCGCCCGCGCATCATCCGCCCAGCCGACATCGGCCGTCGAATAGCCCAGCCCGATAAACGGCCGCCACGTCTCGTCCTCGTCGAGAAAGACGTACTGGAGCATCGTCCCGATCATCCACACCTCCAGGGCCTCGTGGATTCCCACCACCGACGTATCGTCGATCGGCAGGCGGTGGTATTCGAGGCGGACGATCAGGTTGAAATTGTCCTCGAACTCAAAAGCTGCGGCGACACTGCCGGTGACGCCATCGTTCACCCGAAGGTAGTCGGTGACGAACGACGGTCCCCCGAGAAACGACGGGCCCGCGTCGGCCGAAAAGTGCACAGTGCGGGCGGAAGCGGGCTGGAGCGCAGCAAGGCCGAAAAGGAGCACCGCGGCCGGGAGCATCGTTCGCAGAAGGATCGCGCGCATTGGTATCCTCTGGCTGTGAACCGGCCGCCTCCCGCAGGGTGCACTCGGCCCGGTTCGATTAGAAGCGCAGGCCGAACCCCACCGGGGCGAACTTCCAGTCCTCGGCCTTGTCTATCCACGCATATATGTACCTGCCCTCAAGAAACACGCTCCGGTTCCCGATGTCAAAGTCTATTCCGGCGCCCGCGCCCGCGACAATGCCGCCTCGCCAGTTGTTGGCGGTGGTCGCACTGTACGTCAAAGCACCGCCCCCCGAGCCAAGCAGATAGACGGCGTCAGCCTCACCCGGCAGGCGCAGATTGGCCTGGAGCTGGAGGAGGAACGCGGCCGGATTGTTCTCGTCGACCACCTCGTAGTCCGACGGGAAGTAGAAAGCGCCGAGCCGGACCGACGGTGTAACCGTCTCGTTGGTCCCGATCGGGAACTGGCCGCTGGCGAAGAGACCGGGTTCGGTGAATTCCGACAGGTTACCGATGGGGAACATCGTGCCGATCGATACGGCGCCCCCGGGATCGTCCGGTTGGGCCTGGACGCACGCGGTCAGAAGCAACGCGAGCAGACCGATTGCTCGTGCCATAAATCACCCTCCGTTTTTCGTGTGCTCTGTGTGCGTCCGTTATACGGGAGGGCGAAAAACGGCGTTGGCCCGATTCGGGCGGCCCGCGCTCACAGGGCGCGAGATCTCGCTACTCCGGATATCCCCGCTCGACTGCTTGGCCCAAAAAAAGACCGGAGACATGCTCCGGTCCGGTATCCGCATGGCGGGCACGATTAGAAAGTGAATCCTGCCGTAATCGGGATGAACGAGGTGGCATCACCTTCCGTGAGCAGGATCACGTACCGACCTTCGATGAAAATGCCGAACGCGTCGCCCGGCTTGAGATCCACGCCGGCCCCGAAATTGAGGTAGAGGTCGGACCCGTCGAGTTCTTCATCGACCAGTTCCTCATCGTCCTCTCCGTCCGTGAACTCCCACGCCGCGAGACCGAGGCCGCCAAGGACATAGGGCTTGGTCGGTGCGGTCGGAAGACCAAAGGCGTACTTGGCATCGGCGCCGAACAAGAGCGGCCGGAAATCGCTGTCGGCAAGGTTCTCATCGCTTGCGCCAAAGGTGTGGTACTCAAACTTGCCGATCAGTTCCAGGCCCGGGGCGCTGGGAAGGCGGTAGCCGATGCCGATCTTGCCGTGGAAGCCCATGTCGTGGAGATCCTTGAAGTCATCAGCGGAGATCGGGATGCCAATGCCGCCACCGGCGTAAATGCTGAAGGGTCGGGTTGTCTGCGCCGGGGCGCTGACGGCAAACGCTACGATCAGGATTCCAAGTAAAGCCAGCTTCTTCATGTGTCCGTTTCCTTTCGCTTATGTGTCAACGTGAGCCCGCTCCCGCGGGCGTTCTTTTCGGATCGTGCGAATGAAGGGCAACGATGAAGTAGCGAGAGGTGAAGCCTGCAGTCATGAGACCACCCGGGACTGCCGCAGGCAGACCTGCTCCAGATGGCGGCGGCCGGCACGGTGAAGTGTGATTGCGAGGAGAGAACCATCCCGACCCAATGACCGACGGAGACGGCGGGCTACGATGGTCTGTCCGGGTGATACGCGAAACGCGGTGAAAATGGCAAGTCGTGATGCAGTGACGGCAAAGTACGGGCCGCTGCCGCCGAATGCAACAAAAATCGGCGCCGAGCGACTCAAACGGCCCCCCGGCGCACGGCGATCCATCCCCCCGAGAGGGGGGGCCGGCGGAGGGGGCGGCGGAGGCAAATTTGTGAATCAGTTCACTTGCGCGGACCCGGAACTTTGGTTATATACGTGACTATCTACAGGACATAATCTTTGGAATAGGAGGTTTCCGAAAATGGCCGAACGTCAGGATGCCTATATCATTTCCGCCTGCCGGAGCGCGATCGGGCTGCTGCACGGAGGACTGGGCACATTCACCGCCCCGCAGTTGGGCGCTCTTGCGATCAGGGAAGCGGTCAAGCGGGCGGGGATCAACCCGGCCGATATCGAAGAAGTAATCATGGGGCAGGTGGTGCAGGGCGGTTCCAACCAGGCGCCGGCCCGCCAGGCCTCGATCCACGGCGGCGTGCCGCCGGAAGCCGCCGCGATGACGATTAACAAAGTGTGCGGATCGGGCCTCAAAGCGATCATGCTGGCGGCCCAGTCGATCCGCGCCGGCGATCAGCACGTGATCGTCGCCGGCGGCATGGAATCGATGTCCCAGACCCCGCTGGCGCTCTTCGGAGCGAAGCAGGGCGTGAAATTCGGCCACCAGAAGCTGCTCGACCTGATGATCATCGACGGCCTCTGGGACAGCTTCAACAATTTCCACATGGGCAGCGCCGCCGAACTCACCCGCAAGAAAGCCAACATCACACGCGAGATGCAGGACGAATTCGCCTACAACTCGCACAGGAAGGCCCTCGCGGCGTGGGGGGCCGGCAAGTTCGACGCCGAAGTATTCCCGATCGAAATCCCGCAGCGAAAGGGAGACCCGGTCGTGTTCAAAAAGGACGAAGGCCCTCGGGCCGACATCTCCGTCGAAAAGCTGGCCGCGCTGAAACCGGCCTTCGAGAAGGACGGCACGGTGACCGCAGGCAACGCCCCCGGGCTCAACGACGGCAGCGCCTGCACCGTGGTCGTTTCGGAGACCTACCTCAAGAAGCACAATCTGACGCCGCTGGCTCGGGTGGTCGACTACACGGTCGCCGGGACGCCCCCGGCCGACCTGTTCTTCTCGCCGATCTACGCCGTCCAGAAGCTCATGAAGAAGATGAACGTCGATATCAACCACTGGGACCTGATCGAGGCGAACGAGGCGTTTGCCGCGCAGGCGCTGGCCGACGGCCAGGGGCTGTGCTGGGATTGGAACCGGGTCAACGTGAACGGCGGCGCCGTGGCCCTCGGGCACCCGATCGGGGCCTCGGGCACGCGCGTGCTGACAACGCTCATCTACGCCCTCAAGGATCGGGGCAAGAAGAACGGCATGGCAACGCTGTGTCTCGGCGGGGGAAACGCCGTGGCGCTGGCAATTGAAATCGTCTAACCGGAATACTGGGGACAGGTACCATGAACGCAAACGACATCAAGACCGTCGCCGTCATCGGCAGCGGCACCATGGGGAATGGCATCGCGCAGGTGTTTGCGCAGACAGGCTACGCGGTTCGCCTGATTGACATCGAGCAGTCGTTCCTGGAACGGGCGGTCAAAACGATCGCCGGCAGTTTCGACCGGATGATCAAGAAGGAAAAGATCAGCGAAGCTGACAAGCAGGCCGCGATGGGACGCATCACTGCGTCCACCGATCTCGACGACGCCTGCGCGGCGCAGCTTGTGATCGAAGCGGTAACCGAGGATCTGGCGGTCAAGACCGCGATCTTCCGCAAGCTCGAAAGCGTCTGCCCGCCGGATACGATCCTCGCGTCGAATACCTCGTCGCTGCCGATCACCCAGCTGGCGTCGGCGACCAAACGGCCGGACAAGTTCATCGGCATGCACTTCATGAACCCGGTGCCGATGATGCAGCTCGTCGAGGTCATCCGCGGAATCGCGACCAGTGACGCAACCTACGCCACGATCGCGGAACTGTCCAAAAAAGTGGGCAAGACCCCGATCGAGGTGAACGATTATCCGGGGTTCATCGCCAACCGGATACTCATGCCGATGATCAACGAAGCGGCCTACGCCCTGATGGAGGGTGTCGGCACCCGGGACGCGATCGACGAAGTCATGAAGCTGGGGATGGGTCACCCGATGGGGCCGCTGACGCTGGCCGACTTCATCGGCCTGGACGTCTGCCTGGCGATTCTCGAAGTGCTGCACCAGGGGCTGGGCGATCCGAAGTACCGGCCCTGCCCGCTCCTGCGCAAGATGGTGCAGGCGGGGTACCTGGGCCGGAAGACCGGCCGCGGGTTCTACGACTACAGCAAATGAGGAGTTCGTAATGGATTTCAGACTTTCGGAAGAAGACCTCGACCTGAAGCAAATGGCGCGCGATCTCGCCCAGAAGCGCATCTATCCGATCGCGGAGGAGATGGACGAGCATGGGGAGACGCCCCGCGAGCTGATCGACGAATGCGCCGAGCTCGGCTACTTCGGCTTTACCGTGCCGGAGGAGTACGGCGGCCTCGGCATGAACTCGACCAGTTTCATGGGTGTGCTCGAAGAGATCTGCTCCGCCAGCGCCGGGTTCGGGATCATGCTCTCGGTGCACAATTCGCTGTGCTGCGAGATCATCAAGCTCTTCGGCTCCGAAGAGCTGAAGCAGCGCTACCTGCCCGAAATGGCTGCCGGAACGCGCATCGGCGCGTACTGTATTACGGAGCCGGATGCGGGCACCGACGTGGCCTCGCTCAAAACCACCGCGGTGCTCCAGGGTGACCAGTGGGTGCTCAACGGCACCAAGAGCTACGTCACCAACGGCGCGTTCGCCGGCATATTCGTGGTCTTCGCGAAGACTGATCCAGCGGCCGGACACAAAGGCATATCCTGCTTCCTCGTGCCGGCCGGGACACCGGGTCTCATGATCGGCAAGGCGGAACGCAAGTGCGGCATCAAGGCCTCCGACACCCGCGAACTCAGCTTCTCGGATGTGAAGGTCCCGAAAGACCACATGATGGGCGAACCCGGAGCCGGCTTCCGGATGGCCGTGACGATCCTCAACTCCGGACGCATCGGCGTCGCCTTCCAGTCGATCGGCATCGCCCAGTCGGCGCTCAACGAGGCGCTGAAGTACTCCAAGGAACGCAAGCAGTTCAACCAGCCGATCGCCAATTTCCAGGCCATCCAGTTCAAACTGGCCGACATGGCGGTCAAGATCGATGCCGGCCGGCTCTTAGCCTACCGGGCCGCGCAACTCAAAGACGCCGGCGAACCCTGCCACCGCGAGGCCTCCATGGCCAAGCTGTTCTGCTCGGAAATGGCCAACGAGGTGGCCAACGAAGCGGTCCAGATTCACGGCGGCTACGGGTACATCAAGGAGTACGCGGTCGAGCGGTACTTCCGCGACGCGCGGGTGACGATGCTCTACGAGGGTACGTCGGAGGCGCAGCGGATGGTGATTTCACGCGATCTACTGAGGGAGTAACCAGTGCTGGAGAAAAAGCACCTCGAATATCGTGACCGCATCCGGGCCTTCATGGAGGAAACGATCGCGCCCAAAGCGCTCGCGCTCGATATCGAGCAGCGTTTCCCCGACGAGCACATGAAGCCGCTGACCGACATGGGGCTCATGTCGATGCTCATCCCGGAAAAGTACGGCGGTCGCCCGACCGACACGATCACCTACACGATTGCCGTGGAGGAAGCCTCGCGCGTGTGCGGCTCGACCGGCATCATGCTGGCGGCGCACAACTCGCTCGGCTGCTGGCCGATCTACGCCTTCGGGACCGAAGAACAGCGCCAGAAGTACCTGCCGCGCGCCGCCCAGGGTGGATTGCTGGCCTTCGGCCTGACCGAACCCGATGCCGGATCCGATGCCGGCGGAACGCGCACGATGGCCCTCAAGAAAGCGGACCACTGGCTGATCAACGGCTCCAAGTGCTGGATCACATCGGCCACCAAAGCCTTCGCGACCATCGCGTCGGCCCGCACCTCTGATGATCCCGAGGACAAGGAAATCACCTGCTTCATCCTCGAAAAGGATTGGCCGGGATACGCCGTCGGCAAAAAAGAGAACAAGCTCGGCCTGCGCGGATCGGACACAGCCTTCCTGCACTTCGACGATCTGAAAGCGCCGCTGGACTCCCAGCTCGGTCAGATCGGCGAGGGATTCAAGCAGATGCTCAAGACGCTCGATGGCGGCCGGATTTCTATCGGCGCCATGGCGCTCGGGCTGGGCCAGGGGGCATTTGACTGCGCCCTGAAGTACAGCGCGAGCCGCAAGCAGTTCGGCAAGCCGATTTCCTACAACCAGGGAATCCAGCACAAGCTGGCCGACATGGCCACCCAGCTCGAAGCTGCCCGCCTGCTCATTTACGAGGCGGCGCAGATGAAGGACGCCGGGATGTCGTTCGGACACATGTCGGCGATGGCGAAACTGTATGCCTCGGAAGTCGCGACCAAAGTGGCCGGCGACGCTATCGGTATTCTCGGCGCGGTCGGCTACTACACCGGGCCATATCCGGTCGAACGGATGTGGCGGGATGTGAAGCTCTGCACGATCGGCGAAGGGACATCGGAAATTCAGAAGCTCGTTATTGCCCGCCACCTGTTAAAGCAGGTTGAGGGGAAAGGTTGATCGCAACGGCCCGCTCCGGTTCTTCCGGTGCGGGCCGTGTTCGTTACCACGCGGCACGATCGCATCGGGCGGCCCGGTACGACCGAACGCCCTCCGCCGCCCGGGATTTCGTTTGAAATCCCTCCCCGATTGCCGTATCTTGCCCCTACTGAATACTCATTCCGTCCACCCCTGAATAAGGGAGGTAACGTACCTATGAATGCGACCGAATTCGTATGGATGAACGGCAAGCTGGTCAAGTGGAAAGACGCCACCATCCATATCTGCTCCCATGTCATACACTATGGTTCATCGGTTTTCGAAGGAATGCGGGTCTACAAAACGCCCAAGGGCCCGGCCGCATTCCGCCTGCGCGAGCACTCGCACCGGTTGCTGAATTCCGCCAAAATCTACCGCATGGCCGTGCCGTACACCGCCGAACAGCTCGATGAAGCCGTGCTCCAGACGGTGGCCGTGAACAACCTCGAGGCCTGCTACGTCCGCCCGGTCGCGTACCGGGGCTACGGCACGCTCGGGGTCGACCCGACCAAGTGCCCCGTCGATGTTGCTATCGCCGTCTGGCCGTGGGGACAGTACCTCGGCGAAGATGCGCTGGAAAAAGGGGTCTCGGTCTGCGTGTCGTCATGGCGGCGCCTGGCGCCGAATACGATGCCCTCTATGGCCAAAGCCGGCGCCAACTACATGAACAGCCAGCTGATCAAAATGGAAGCCATCAGCCACGGCTACGCCGAGGGAATCGCGCTCGACGTCACCGGGAATGTCTCCGAGGGCTCCGGCGAAAACATCTTCCTCGTGCGCAACGGCGCGCTCGTGACACCGACCTTCGGAGCGTCGATTCTCCCCGGTATCACCCGCCGATCCGTCATCCGCCTGGCCGAAGACATGGGAATCAAAGTGATCGAGCAGAACGTGCCGCGCGAGGCGCTCTACCTGGCCGACGAAGTGTTCTTCACCGGTTCGGCCGCGGAGATCACGCCCGTGTCGCGAATCGACGATATCGTCGTCGGCTCCGGCGTAGCCGGTCCGATCACACGGCAACTGCAGCGGGCCTTCTTCGACATCATCGAGGGCCGCGCCGAGGATCGCTACGGTTGGCTGACCCCGGTGCCGAAACATACTGACGTCGTGGTGTAAAATGAAAATCGCCATCGGGTGCGATCACGCCGGGTTTGCGATGAAAGATCAGGTCAGGGAAATCCTGACCGAACTGGGCCACGAGGTGACCGACTTCGGAACCTACTCGACCGAGTCGGTGGACTACCCGGATTTCGGACTCAAAGTGGCCCAGGCGGTCAGCCGCGGCGCGGCCGATCGCGGCGTCCTGATCTGCTGGACCGGCAACGGCATGAACATCACCGCGAACAAAGTGGCCGGCGTTCGGGCCGGCATGGCGCTCAACCCGGAAATGGCCTACCTGACGCGGCTGCACAACGACGCCAACGTGCTGACCCTGGCCCAGAAGTACACACCGGAAAACCAGCTCCGGCAGATCCTCTGCAATTTTATCGACACGCCGTTTGAAGGGGGACGCCACGAGCGCCGGGTGAACAAGATCATCGATCTGGAAGCGGGCAAAACAACGCGGTAGGATCGAGCATCACGATACGATCGGAAAACGCAGGAACGAATGGTCCTGCGTTTTTTTGTCGGAATCTTCAGGCGGGCCGACCGGCTCCCTGGTGGCGGTGCTGATGGGCGTAGGCGGCCATCACGCCCCGCAGGGTGTAGACCAGCTCCTTGTTCTTGAACGGCTTCGCGAAGTAAGCGTCGGCCCCGGCGGCAATCAACTCCTTGGGCGGATACTTGGCGACATTGCCGGTGATGAGAATCACCGGAATATGCGGCATGTTGTTCTTGACCTCGACCAGGAGATCCAGACCCGACATCCCGGGCATCGTGATGTCGGAAACGACGACATCGACTCGGGACGCCTTCAGGTGGCGGAGCGCCTCTTCGCCCGTGCCGGCGGTGAGCACGTTGAACCGCTCGATCTCCAGCAGATCCTTGAGGTACTCGACAATGGTCGGCTCGTCGTCGACCACCAGCACCGTCTTCTTCCCGGTCAGTAGCGTGGACGCAAGCTTGGCCTGCAGGGTGGTGCGGTCGGTAGGAAGGACCAGGACACTCTCGACCCGGTGCGTCAGAAGGCACCTGAGTTTCTCCTGACTGAAATTCGATCCGGCGGCGATTATCGGAATAGCGGCAAGACGAATGTCGCCCTTGATGCCGGCGACCAGTTTCACCATGGACGGGTCGGAGCAGTCGGCGTCGACGATCACCAGATCGATATTGGCGTCGGTGTCGAGACGTTTGCGCGCCAGCGGATAGGAATCCACCTGGTCGATCGTGGACTCTTCCTGGACGAGCAGGTTCGCAAGATCAACCCAGTGGCCCTGCTGAGGGGCGACGAGAAGCACGTGCATCGGATGTATCTCCCTGTCAGTAATTGACTTGGTCAGCGGGTTCTCTTGGTGGTAAGATCGGAAGACGGGGGAGGGAGCTTAAGCGGTAGAGGAAAGGAAGTCGCTGCGGAGCGAAGTTTGAAGTGCTAACCCGGGGGATACAGGATTCTGGCGAGTCCTGTATCTCCGCAAAATGGACAGGAGAAGTGATTTTGAAGATCCGAATCTGCGTGTATATTTCAGGCAACACCGTGGCCACACATTAGGGAGGATCTCATGAAATTCGTTACGATGTTGGCTCTGGCTGTCGGAATTCTGTTAGGCGGCGTTGCGCACGCCGAGGATATCACCGGAAAGGTCGGGCGGTTCCGATTGGATCGCGGCGACAGCACCGTTGTCGAGGGGAAAAAAGGCTATTACACTCCTGGAGACTTCTTCTTCTACCACCTGAACGGCAGGCGTGATTCAATCGCCGTGGCGTCAATCGTCTCTCTGGAAGAATTCAAGGGGAGCCGCGCCGACACGTTTGGGGGAATCGGAGCGATAACGGGCTTTGCTGCCGGTCTTCTCACGGCCTGGGGCTCCGGGTACCTCGAGGCCGGACGCGGCGGCACTGGCGACGGCCGCGCCGTGAGGACAATTGCCGGTCTCACCGTTCTCGGCTCCGCGTTCGGGTACATCTGCGGATCCACCATACAACGGTGGGAGAGGATCCCGCTCTCCCTGGATCTCATCAGCGATAGCGGGAGAGGTGGCAATTACTTGACCCTGTCGCTGGGTCTGTAAAACGCCGCGCTGCGCTCCGGCTCTGAGCGCGCGACTTCACTGCTTCCCCAGAAAATTCGGCCGCACATACGCCACCTCGAAACCAAACCGCTGAACATTCCGGAACGACGGAGCGGAACGCTCGGCCGTCTGCTCGGCCGTTTCCACCACCAGCGTCTCGATACCCAGCGCCGCGGCATCGTTGATCCGCTTGGTCAGGAGGCCCGATTGGGCTCCCGAGGCGCGGTGCGATTCGACCGTCGCGGCGAAATCCAGCCACCCTGAACTACCGTCGATATAGAGCGCGCCCGCCGCGACAAGACGAGCGCCGTCGAACGCGCCGTAGACCCGCCATTGGGGCCGCCCGATCAGCGCGGCCACCCAGTCAATCGTGTCCTCACCCCAGCCAAACGCGCTGCTGACAATCTTCCCGAACTCCAGGGCATGCGGGCGGCCGAGCAGACGGATCTCAAAGGCCTGGTCTGCCGGCGGCGGGGGAGAAGTGTCGCGGTAGAGCTTAACCCAATTGTTGTACCAGTGGAGACCGCGCGCCTGCAACTCACGACGGGCATTGAGAGGCGCAGCCACCGGACACATCTGGAAAAAGAACCGCGTGGCGCCGGCCGAACGAAAGTGCTCGATGTACCGATCGACATCGGACGGATCGATCCGATCCTGCAGGCCGTACCCCACCGCGCGGTTGAACGCCAGAATATCAAGCCCCGGCACGACCGCCAGGCACATCGGCTCAAGGTCGATCAGGCGGACACCGAGCTTGCGCGCCGCTTTTTCGGGAGCCGCGGCGTAGAAGTCGCGGAATGCGGCAATTTCCGTCTGTTCCAAAGACTTAGCGAATTCGCGCGAAATCGAAGGGACCATCATACCACCCTTTGCCTGTGTGACCTGAATTACACCCTATCCTGCATCATATACGTTGCAAAAGAGCGCCGGATTCACGTTTCAAAACCAACGATACTTACGTCGTTGACCCGTGTAGCCATTTTGCGTACATTCTCGCAATAGCGAATGGTCCGCAAAATACGGAGATAAGAGATGTCGTACCTGAAGGATGTCGATCCCGAAATATACGCCGCAATGCAGAAGGAAACCGACCGTCAGGCACACAAGCTGGAATTGATTGCCTCGGAGAATTTCGTCTCGATGGCGGTCATGGAGGCTGCCGGCGGTGTCATGACTAATAAATACGCTGAAGGGTATCCCGGCAAGCGATATTACGGCGGCTGCGAGTGGGTGGATGTCGCCGAGGATCTCGCCCGCGAGCGGCTCAAACAACTTTTCGGCTGCGAACACGCCAACGTGCAGCCCCACTCCGGGTCACAGGCCAACATGGCCGTGTACATGACTATCCTCAATCCGGGCGACAAGGTCATGGGGCTGGATCTGTCCCACGGCGGGCACCTCACTCACGGCCACCCGATCAATTTCTCCGGCAAGCTGTACGAGTTCCATGGTTATCAGGTCAACCGCGAAACAGAGACGATCGACTACGACGCCCTGTTGGCGCAGGCGAAAGAGGTCCAGCCGAAACTGATCGTGGCCGGCGCCTCCGCCTACCCGCGGACACTCGACTTCAAGCGGATCCGCGAAGCCTGTGACGCCTGCGGGGCGTACATGATGGTCGACATCGCCCACATCGCCGGGCTCGTGGCGGCCGGGATCCATCCCTCCCCGATTCCCTACGCCGACTTCGTCACCTCGACCACGCACAAGACCCTGCGCGGCCCGCGCGGCGGCGTCGTGATGTGCAAGGAGAAATACGCGGCGGATCTCGACCGCACCGTCATGCCGGGAATCCAGGGTGGCCCCCTCATGCACATTATCGCGGCGAAAGCGGTGGCCTTCAGAGAGGCCCTGCAGCCCGAGTTCAAGGAGTACCAGAAACGGATCGTCAAGAACGCCGCGACCCTCGCCGAGGCGCTCAAAAAGCGCGGCTACAAACTCGTGACCGGCGGCACCGATACCCACCTGATGCTCGTCTCGTTTATCGGGATCGAGAAACTCACCGGCAAGAAAGTCGAAACCACGCTGGACAAGGCCGGAATCACGGTCAATAAGAATACCGTGCCGTTCGACCCGGAGAAGCCGTTCGTAACCTCCGGCATCCGAATCGGGACACCGGCCGTAACGACACGCGGCATGGGGCCGGCCGAGATGGAAATCATCGCCGACCTCATCGACCGGGCGATTCAGAACCGCAAGGATGACGACGCACTGGCGCACATCGCCCGGGAAGTGGCCGTGCTGTGCGACCGATTCCCGCTCTATCGGGAACTGGCCGAGAGCGTTTGACCGATTCTGACATAGTTCTTTCCGGAAACGCCGCCCCCGCCGGGACGGCGTTTCTTGCGGAATGGGTTGTGCCCGGCGGGGGGAATACGTATATTCGGGCGGATTCGTCAGCCGATCGCGGCGAGGAGAGAAGGAGAAGAGTGCCATGCTGTTTCAGGTGAGCATGTTTCCGACAGGACGCGGGAACGCGTCGGTATCGGAGGAGGTGGCGAAAGTCATCGATCTGATCGACCGGTCGGGGCTGCCGTACAAGCTCGGCTCGATGTCCACCGTTATCGAAGGGGACTGGGAGCCGGTGATGGGCCTCCTGAACAAGGCACGCCTGATGCTCCGCCGGCGGGGACACAATCGCATTTACATCGTGATTTCTATAGATGACCGCAAAGGCGCCAAAAACCGCCTCGCCGGCAAAGTCCGTTCGGTTGAGGAAAAGCTCGGACGGGAGGTACGCGAATGAACTCGGAAGTGTGTGTCGTGTTTGTCTCGCTGCCGCGCGATGAGGCCAGGAACATGGCCAAGGCCCTGGTCGAAAACCGCCTCGCGGCCTGTGTCAACATCCTGCCCAAAATCGAATCGTTCTTCATGTGGGAGGGAGAGGCGCAGTTCGATGAAGAAGCGCTGCTGATCATCAAGACGACCCCGGCGCGGTTCGATGCCCTCAAGGAATTCGTCGAAGATGTCCACCCCTACGAACTGCCGGAGATCATCGCGATCCCGGTGACCGACGGCCTGTCGGAGTACGTGGACTGGGTGAAGAGAGAGTCGGAAGGGGTGTCCGAAAAGTAGCCCGGCCCCTCCGGCAGACATCGTTGACATCGCTCACCCATGAAGTGCCCCAACTGCGGACATGAAGAAGACAAGGTGGTGGACAGCCGGAAGTCGCACGACGGCCGCGCGATCCGCCGCCGCCGCGAGTGCCTTGAGTGCAAGCACCGCTTCACGACCTACGAATATGTCGAGCACACGCAGATCATCGTGATCAAGACCGACGGCCGCCGGGAGCCGTTCGACCGGAACAAGATCGAGTACGGCATCAAACTCGCCTGCAACAAGCTGCCGGTCAACCGGGACCAGGTCAAGGCGATGGTCGACGATATCGAGGCCGAAATCAACGCTCGCCCCAAGAACGAGATTCCGTCCGCCGAGCTCGGGGAACTGGTGATGGAAAAGCTCCGGGCGGTCGACGAAATCGCCTACGTCCGCTTCGCCTCGGTCTACCGCAAATTCCGCGACACGACCGAATTCCTCGAAGAGATCAAGAAGCTGCTCAAATGAGCGCACCGCGCTGCCCCGATCCGGCCCCCGCAGGATCCGCCGAACATTCGGATTGACATTCCCCCGATCAACCCCGACATTTTCACCCATATGGCCGACCGTTCCGATACCCAGCAAATCCCGGATGAATCCCGGCGTGACAACAGCCGCCCCGAAGAGGCCGCCAGGAGCATGCCGTTCCTGGAACACCTCGAGGAGTTGCGGCAACGACTGCTGAAATCAGCCGTCGCCGTACTGATCACCACCTGCGCCGCATTCTACTTCTCCGACGAACTGGTGCGCCTGATGCAGTTTCCGCTCCACGGCGTGCCGCTGTACAACACCGAAGTCGCCGGGACGTTCTACGCCTACCTGAAGATCTCGATCATGACCGGCATCTTCGCGGCCATCCCCATCATCTTTTACCAGATGTGGAAGTTCATCTCGCCGGGCCTCTACCGGCGTGAAAAGACCGCCGTGCTGCCGCTGGTGACGGCGTCGACCGCGCTCTTTATCGTCGGGGCCGGCTTCTGCTACCTCGCGGTGCTCCCGCTGGCCACCAGCTACCTGCTCGGGTTCGCCGATGAACAGATCACCAACCTCATCACCGTCTCAAGCTATCTCAACTACATCGGACTGATGATGCTGGCGTTCGGCCTCGCCTTCCAGCTTCCTATCCTGGCGTACTTCCTCGGCAAGGTCGGGGTAGTCCGGGCGGCGACCCTCTCCCGGGCACGCCGGTACGCCGTCGTCGGTATAGCCATCGTCGCGGCCATCTTCACGCCCCCCGACGTAGTCTCGCAACTGCTCCTCGGCGTGCCGATGTACCTGCTGTACGAAATCTCGATCGTGGTGGTCTACTTGGTCCAGCGCAAGCGGCTTCGCCGGGAAGCTGAAGAGGAAACCGCGGAGACGGATCGCCTCCCGTACGGTCGGACCGATGACCGGTAGGCGGGTCCGACTCTCCACGTGCCCCGGATCGGTCCCGACCGCCCGGACCGAACAAAGCACCCTGCCGGGTGTTATAACTCAATTACCCTCGCCGCACCGCGACGCTCACTCCAGGCGGCCCGGGTGATACATAAGTTCAGTGAAAACTACTGCGTGATAATAAGGACGACTAATGAAAGAACAGGCTAAAGCAGCACCGGCTCGTCCGGGTATCGAGGGTGTCAGGAATATCGTGGCTATCGCCAGCGGCAAAGGGGGCGTGGGAAAATCCACGGTCGCCGTCAACCTCGCCTATGCGCTCAAGTACATGGGGGCAACCGTCGGCCTGATGGACGCCGACATCTACGGCCCCAGCCAGCCCGGCATGCTCGGATCGACGGCCAAGCCGGTAATCGGCGACAACTTCCTCGAGCCGGTCGTGCAGCACGGAATCAAATTCGTCTCCATGGGACAACTGGTGCCCAACGACGGCCCGGTCGTCTGGCGGGCGCCCATGGCGACCAAGATGATCCAGCAGTTCATCGGCGGCGTTATGTGGGGCGAACTGGACTACCTCCTCATCGACCTCCCCCCGGGCACCGGTGATGTCCAGCTGACCCTGGCCCAGCAGGCCTCGCTGTCGGGAGCGGTGATCGTCACCACCCCGCAGGACGTCGCCCTCGGCGTCGCCCGCAAAGGCGTCCGCATGTTCAACCAGGTCAACGTACCGATTATCGGCGTGATCGAAAATATGAGCGGCTTCGTCTGCAAACACTGCGGGGAAATGACCCCGGTGTTCAAGCAGGGCGGCGGGAAGAAGATGGCGCAGGAGTTCGATGTCCCGTTCCTCGGGGCGCTCCCGCTGGACCCGGATATCATGCGCAGCGGCGAAGAGGGGAAACCGGTGGTGTTCGCGGATTCCGGCTCGCCGTCGGCCCGGGCGATTCTCTCGGTGGCGGCGGAAGTTCGCCGCAACCTCAACGAGATTGCCGGCCAGATGGCCCCCGACCAGCCGCAAAAGATCGAATTCACCGAGGACGGCCGTCTGAAAATCCTCTGGGGGGACGACCACACCAGCATGCATACCCCGTACCACCTGCGCGTGAACTGCGGCTGTGCGCAGTGTGTCGACGAAGACAGCGGCGTGCGCACCCTCGACAAGAATCGCGTTCCGCTGGATATCAGTATAAAAGACGTGCATCCGGTCGGCCGCTACGGCCTGTCGATCCAGTTCTCGGACGGCCACGGAACCGGGATCTACACCTACGGGCGCCTGCTGGCGCTCGATGAAGCCGGATCGCAGGCCCAGAGTTTCGATGTCTAAAGAGCTGAGAGGTGAGCCATGACCGAGAATAAGATCAATATCACCGGCGAACCGACCCTCGACCCGGGGGTCTGCCGGTTTATCGTCGACCGCCCCCTGTTCCCGGATGGGACCGTCACCTGCCGGAACGCCGAAACCGCCAAAGGATCCCCCCTCCTCGAGGCGCTTTTCGCGATCGATGGGGTGGCCGAAGTAATGGTGTCAGGCAACACCCTGACCATCGCCAAATCAACCCTCGATCCCTGGCCGGTGCTCGGCCGGCAGATCGGGACGGCGATCCGGGAGCAGATCAGCGCGGGGAAGACCCTGATCGATCCGGACATCCGCAAGAAAACGCCGTCCGAGGAGCAGATCCGCGAGCGCGTCCAGAAGCTCTTCGACGACCAGATCAACCCGCAGATCGCCTCCCACGGCGGCTTTGTGGAACTGCACGATGTCGAGGGAACCCGGGTCTACCTCCGCCTCGGCGGCGGTTGCCAGGGGTGCGCCTCTGCGAATATTACACTGAAGAATGGAATCGAACAGGCCATCCGACAGGAGATTCCCGAGGTCACCGACATCCTCGATGTGACCGATCACGCCTCCGGGGTGAACCCCTACTACCAGTAGGAAGATTTCCTGAAAATCTTCGACGGAAACAGGAACAAAAATAGTCCAGGTTCCGTTTATCGTGGCAGTAGTAGTTCGAATTTCATGTGAGTGAGTGAGTGGTGGCTGCCCCTGGCTTGTGATGCGCCGGGGGCAGTTTTTTTTGCCTCCAAGCCCCCCAGAACAACCGTCGAAAGGAGCACGGGCATGAATCGACACTTTCAAGTTTCTCCGGAAGTTGAGTTCTCCGAACGGATTGGGCGGTATGTTGCCATGCTTGAGGATGTCCGCCGCCGGGTCAGGCACTACGTCGATGGACTCACGCCCGAACAACTCTCCTGGCATCCGAACGACCGGGTTGAATCGATCGGAACCGTACTCCTGCATATCGCGGCCGTCGAGGTGTCCTGGATCCAGGAGGACATCTGCCGAATCCCCATGAGCGAAGAGGAGTGGGGAATTGCGTTTCCCATCCGACTGGGTATTCCGCAGGTATCCGGAGAGCCGCTGGAGTTCTACCTCGAGAAACTAAACCGGACCCGCGCCGAGACCCGGGAAATCCTGACGGGACTCTCCGACTCGGATCTGGATCGCGTGCTCTCGCCCTTGGAGCCGGGGGATCCGAACGCCCCGCCGACCACCTACACGATCGAGTGGATTCTGTATCACCTCGTCGAACACGAAGCCCACCACAAAGGGCAAATCGCCGTGATGAAGCGGCTCCTGCCGTTCTGATCGGTTTTCAGAAGCCGGGGGTTGACAAACGTGGTGGAGGCGTATAGATTGGTCGAACTGAAACGCATCAAGCGGGCGTAGTTCAGTGGTAGAATGCGAGCTTCCCAAGCTTGAGATGTGGGTCCGATTCCCATCGCCCGCTTTTTCTTCTCTTTCCCCGACAGCCACAGCCCTTCAAGCGTTGCTTCGCTGAACAACCCTGCGCCCCGACTCCCGACCGACCGATTTTCCGACCTTTCCGCACAATTCTCACCCCGACAAATGCCCCCAAAACGCCCTGTGCCCAACCCGTTCGTCCCTCCCTATCCGTCTGCCATGTAACCGCTTGCCCCGAGTCCCTCGCCCTCGGAACACCGCTGTCGCTTCTGTCCAAATTCACTGACGAACTGATGGAGATTGCCCCGACGTCCCGGTAAGTATAGAACAGAGTGTACGGACAGGCAAAATCGCCGGCCTCTTTCGCCTCTACTTGGTATCGAGCGAGGCCCAGAGGTATCGCGAAGCGATCGAGCGATACGGCCGCCATGATTCGGCGATTGCCGGAGCCTCGGCCTTGAACCGCTCCTTCGGCAGGTCGTAGGCCTTGCAAAGCGCATTGCGGATCCCGACATCGAGCATCGGGAAGACATCCTGACGGTTCAGCACGAATATCAGGTACATCTGGGCCGTCCACTCGCCGATCCCGTTGATCGCCGTCAGCTCGCGGACAACCTGTTCGTCGGGAAGGCGGGAAAGCCGGCGGAAGGATAATCCATTACTTTGCACCGCCTCGGCTAACCCTCGGAGATACCGCGCCTTGGGTCGTGACAGCCCGCAGGCGATCAGCGTGTCGTCCGAGAGTGCGAGAAGCCGCTCCGGCGTCAGGTGCCGGCACTCGGCGCGGTCGAGAACACGCTGGTGAATCGTCGCGGCGGCCCGCAGGTCGAGCGCCTGATGGATGATCGACTGCGCGAGATGGTGGTAACCCCCGGGCCGCGGGGTAACATCGAGGCGGCCGACACGATCAATGACCTGCCCGAGCACCGGGTCAGAACCCCGGAGCTGACGAATGATTACTGTTGGGATAAGCATGGACTCAAGTATACTCTTTAAACCAGATTCGGTCAAGAGTAATATGTTGGGTAGGCCGGGCAATATTGGAGAAAATTGGTCATGATCAATGACGGTAAAGCGGGGGAAATTAGTCGTTTATCTCTCCTCGGCCGCTCGCCCTGCAGCCGGCAGAGGCTACTCTGGCTCAACGTCGGCGCCATAGCCGAGAAATTCCTTCCTGGAAGAGACCAGGCGATTGCGCAAAGTCC
>JBGSIV010000026.1:0-5875 GCA_041742355.1 Candidatus Zixiibacteriota bacterium | reverse complement strand
CGGGCAGTCGGACGTGACTATGGCGTTGGGGGCGATGTTCTCGGCGATGGAGGTGGTCCCACTCACCCTGCTGACTCTGGACGCGTGGGATTTCATCAAGCTGTCGCGCTCAGAATGCGACGTGTGCGGCCGGAAGATGTCGATCCCCCACAAGTGGACCTTTTACTTTTTGATGGCCGTGGGCTTCTGGAATTTCGTGGGCGCGGGTGTGTTCGGATTCCTCATCAACTTGCCGATCGTGAGCTACTTCGAAGTCGGCACGATACTGACTCCGAACCACGGGCATTCGGCGATGATGGGCGTATTCGGGATGCTCGCGGTCGCGCTCCTGGTCTTCGCGTTGCGGCAGGCTCTGACGGAGGCCCAGTGGACGAGGGTCGAAAAACACGTCCGCTTGTCGTTCTGGGGCCTGAACTTGGGGCTCGCGCTGATGGTGTTGCTGAACTTGTTTCCCGCCGGGGTGATGCAGCTGCACGACGTGATGCGAAACGGATACTGGCACGCGCGGAGCGCCGAGTTTCTCGGCCGGCCCGGGATCCAGCTCCTCGAATGGATGCGTTTGCCGGCAGACGCTGTTTTCATCTTGCTCGGCGTTGTTCCGCTGGTGACGGCATCGGCGCTGGCTTACCGTCTGGCGAGGAAAAGGACATCGCCCTCAGTGCCCGAGTGAACCGTGCGGAGGGCGGTGATATCCATGGCGGGGCCATCGATTCCGACGGCCCCGCCCGCCCACCTTGTCCGCGTGCGAGGCACGCGGCTATTTCTCGTACTCCTTCAGGAATCCTACGAACTGGCGCCGGTGGCCTTCCTCGCCGGCGAGCACGGATGTGAGAAGGTCTGCGGTCACATAGTCGTCGACGCTTTCAGCAAGCTTGATGAGGCTCTTGTAATGTGAGATCGCCCCTTCCTCCGCGGCTACGACGCCGTGAATCACCTTGACGACGTCGGTCGAGTCCATCGGCGGTTGCAGGCTTTCCTGCGTCGGCCTGAACTTCATCGAGCCGGGGACCTCGCCGTCCAGTTCTTTGATGCGCTTGGCGAACTGCCGGGCGTGATTCAGTTCCTCCGCCACGTCATCGGCAAGAGACGACTTGATCTCCTCCGCGCGGACTCCATCGAGATTCACGGAGTTGGCGATGTAGTTCTGTACGGTTTCGATTTCCATCCAGTAAGCCTTGATGAGGCCCGCGGTCAGATCGGCGTTGCGCGCCATGTTGCTCCTCCTTGTCAACTCAGGTTCCAGGTTCAATCGTTTTCTATTTCATCGACCCGCCGCCATCGCGCTCGCGCCGGCAGGCCGGGCACACACCACGGAAATACACCGAGTAGTCCGTGACCTCGAAACCCTCGACGGTCGATCCTTCGAACTGCGGCAACTCCAATGCCGCGGCTTCGAGATCGGCGAGAGCCCCGCATTGCACGCACAAAATGTGGTGGTGCCTTTCGGTTTCCGCATCGAAGCGCACGGCAGCCCCTGGGTGGCTCACTCTCGATGCGAGCCCCAGCTCGACCAGCGTGTCGAGAACACGATACACCGTGGTCTTGGAGATCCCGGGGACGCCCGCGCGGACGTCGGCGTACACCTGATCAGCGGTCGGGTGGTCGCGCCGCGAATTGAGCGACTCGAGGACCGCGCGCCTCTGCCAGGTGAGTCGGCCGTGTCGTTTACGGCACAGTTCCTCTAACTCCTCTATTTTCATTCTATTGTGCATGCCGTGCCTCCGATTATCAAGTGGTAATTTATACCACTAGCCAATAATTGTCAATATCTTTCTGCGCTGCCATGAGTCCCCGGGTCAGATTCCCGGCGCCGGTCAATTCTGATATGGTGCTAGACGGCAGAGAGACGCGAAGAGACCTTCACGCGAGGAGTTCCGCTGTGAATCCAGACATGATCGTCATGGTGGTTGCCGGCCTGATCGTCGGGGTCGCCGCCGCCTTCACGGGCCTTGGGGGCGGGTTCCTCATGGTGCCGCTTCTTCTGTTCCTGGGCTATTCGGCGCAGAGAGCCGTCGGCACCTCGTTCCTGGCGATTCTGGCGATCTCGATATCGGCGCTGGCCGCCCACAACCGGCTTGCGAACGTGGACTGGAAAATGGGGCTCGTGCTCGGAGCTGGGGGCATCATCGGCGCACAGGTCGGCGCGCTTCTGGTCGAGCACATGTCGACGGCGCAGTTCAAGAGGGTCTTCGCCGTCGTGCTCGTCGGCCTGGCGTCGTATTTGTTCTTCAAGAAGTGACGGCGACGCCGAGTCGGTTCTTCACATGACATGCCCAAACAGAGTGCTGGAATCTTGATGTACCGCCGGCGCGGTGGCGCCGTTGAGGTGCTATTGGTCCATCCCGGGGGACCGTTCTGGCACAAGAAGGACCTGGGGGCATGGTCGATACCGAAGGGGGAGTGCGATACCGAGGAGAATGCCCGGGAGGCGGCCAGGCGCGAATTCGAAGAGGAGACGGCTTTGCAGCTGGAGGGTGAACTCGTACCCCTCGGTGCCGTCAAACAGTCCGGCGGAAAAACCGTTCATGCGTGGGCGATCGAGGGAGACTGCGACGCCTCGAAGACTCAAAGCAACGCGTTCTCGATGGAATGGCCTCCGAAGTCGGGAAAAACGCAGTCGTTCCCCGAAATCGACCGGGCGTCCTGGTTCAGTGTCGAGGATGCACGGGGGAAGCTGCACAAAGGACAAGTCGCTTTCCTCGACCGCCTGCTCGACCTTCTCGACCGGTCATAAATGGAACGGTCCCGACCTGTCGAACAAAGCAAAAACTCCGATAGGACTGCTGTGACCAATCAATCGCCCCCCCATAACCCGCGGCTCAGAGGTATCCCACGGACCGTGTGGGTGCTCGGCATCGTGAGCATGTTCATGGACGTCTCGTCGGAGATGATTCACAGCGTGCTGCCTTTGTTTTTGACTTCGGTGCTGGGAGCGAGCGCCGTTTTCGTAGGCTTGATCGAGGGCGTCGCGGAAGCCATCGCGTTGATATCGAGGACGCTGTCCGGGCCCCTGAGCGACTGGTTGGGCAAGCGCAAAGCGCTCGCCATGGCCGGCTACGGGTTGGCGACGTTGACCAAACCGCTGTTTGCGATGGCGAACAGCATTGGACTCGTTTTCACAGCTCGGTTTCTCGACCGCATCGGAAAGGGCATTCGGGGCGCTCCCCGGGATGCGCTCGTGGCCGATGTCACTCCTCCCGAGATACGAGGGGCGGCCTTCGGACTGCGGCAATCTCTGGATACGGTGGGAGCGTTGCTGGGGCCGCTGCTGGCCGTGGTCATCATGGTGGCGACGGCCGCGAACTACCGGGCCGTCTTCTGGATCTCGGTAGTCCCGGCGATTCTGGCCGTTGCGATCCTGGCGGTTGCGGTCCACGAGCGAGCGGACCGACCAGCGGGATTCCAACGACGGTTCATACGATATCGCGACGTCTTGAGTCTCGGACCCGCCTACTGGATGGTCGTGGTTTTCGGCTCCGTGTTCACACTGGCTCGGTTCAGCGAGGCGTTCCTGCTATTGAGGGCCGGCTCCGTGGGCGTGAGCGCAAGCATGATCCCATTCATGATGGTCCTAATGAATCTGGTGTATTCGCTCACGGCATATCCCGTCGGCAGGCTCTCGGACCGGCTGGGGAGGACGGGCTTGGTGGCGGTGGGGTTGGCGGTCTTGATACTCGCTGATCTGGTGCTGGCGTCAGCGGTGAACGCCCGGCATGTTGCTGCGGGTGTCGGTTTGTGGGGACTCCATCTGGGCCTCACTCAGGGATTGCTGTCTGCGATGGTCGCGGACACGGCGCGGGAAGAGATGAGAGGAACGGCTTTCAGCCTATTCAGTCTCGCCGGCGGATTGGCGATGCTGATCGCCAGTGTCACGGCCGGCTGGTTGTGGGAGGCATTCGGCGCCCCGGCCACATTCTTTGCGGGCGCCGCCTTCGCCGTGGCGGCTTTGGCTGCCTATCTCTCCCTTCGCAGGCGATTCGCTCCTGGCACCCGGGTTGACACTGCATGAGCGGCCAGTCTAATGTGAAGGCGGGTCCGCGGTGAATCGCGGCGTTGGCGAGGGCAGCTCGGCAAACTCGAGTGGACGCAGCCCGAGGAGTAGCGGGAATGGCCACATACAAAGTGGATTTCGAATCGATAGCATGGGAATCCCCCATGAGAGGCGTTCGACACAGGGTGCTCAAGGGTGATTCGAGGGTGCTACGCCTGGTCGAGTACCAGCACGACATGCAACCGCATTGGTGCAGCAAAGGACAAATCGGCTACATCCTAGTCGGGCGTATGGAAATCGAGTTCACAGGCGGAAAGGAGATCTTCGAGGGTGGTGACGGTGTTTTCATCCCGCCGGGAGACGCGCACAAACACAGAGCGAGAGTGCTCACCGATGTGGTAAAGGCCGTTTTTGTAGAGGATGCTTAACGGCCAAAAGATACCGGTGGCCCCTCTCATTTGAAGCGCTCGTGGCGCCGGGGCCGGCAGCCTGGAGTCGGGCGGCGTCTGATGTGGGATGAGGGTGCAATGCGATACCTCGTGTTTTGTCTGGGAATGATGGCCGCGGCCGGGGCATTGACGCATCCTGGTCGAAGCCAAGAGTGGGAACGAGTGTCGTGCCCGGTCTCCGACGGTCTTCACAATGGGTTCTTCCTCGATGCACTCCACGGCTGGATCGTGTCGTACGGAACCGGAGTCGTCTTGAGCTCGAACGACGGCGGTCATGTGTGGTTCGTGTGCTCCCGGCTCGATTCCATATTCTACGAATGCATGTATTTCTCGGATCCCCATACTGGCTGGATCTGCGGCGAACGCGGAAGCCTGCTTCATACCGTCGATGGCGGGCGAACGTGGACTGAAAGTAACTTGCTTCCGGCGAGTCTTGCCTTTTACGGTGTTCACTTCCCATCCGTCGAGCGCGGCTTCCTCGTGGGGATGGACACCGACACTCATCTGGCGGTCCTCTATGAGTCGAACGATAGCGGGCGTACCTGGCGGGAGGACACGGTCGGCTTCTCGAACACGGGCTATGAATCTATTCAGTTCCTCGATCCACAGCGGCATCCACCGGATCTTTCGAAATCCGCGTGCGTTGTGGGCCGTGGGCAAATCGGGCACTATCCTGACGATGAACACTGACGGTTTTTGATGCGCGGGATGATCGGCGACAGGACCCGCGTGGGCTCGAGCTCTTAACCTGCGGAGGAAACAAACGTGAGCTTCTGCACAGCGGTCAATTGTATGGACGGTCGCGTTCAGCGGCCGGTCATCGATTATCTGTGCGCATTCTTCAAGACGGACCACGTGGACATGATCACGGAGCCGGCTCCGGTCCGCGTGCTGGCCTCGGATCCGGAGTCGGAGCAGAGCGCGTCGATCTATAGCCGCATAGGCCTCTCCATAGAGGTTCACCACTCGAACGGGATTGCGGTGGTAGCGCATCACGACTGCGCCAGGAATCCAACTTCGAAAGAGCGGCAGTTGCAGGACCTCCGCGAGAGCGTGGTCACGGTGCGATCGCGCTTTCCGGATGTGCCCGTGGTGGCATTGTGGATCGATGATGAATGGTCGGTACAGGGCATCACCGACTGGTGACGCCTGCCGAAAGGAGCTGAGCGAAAAGTGGGAGAAACGCTTACGGAATTGGAGCGAGAATTCGTGGCCGAGACAGTTCGGTGGGACTCCCGGCGGCGGCCGGCGGATCTGTGGTTTTGCTACATGGCATTGTTGGTCGCGTGTTTGGTTATCCTGGTGGGGATCATCTTGACCCTTCGCAATCTCACCAACGCGACGGTTTACACCGTGCTCGTCCCGACAATTGTAGTCGGGTTGTTCCTGGTGGGGGTTTATGCGGTTCAAAGCGGCCGCATCAAGGAGCGGCACC
>JBGSIV010000025.1:0-27211 GCA_041742355.1 Candidatus Zixiibacteriota bacterium | reverse complement strand
CCTGCCCGGTCGCCACCGCCCTCAAGTGCGACGGCATCAACGGCGGCCAGGCCGCCGGCCGCATCTGCTGGATGATCGCCGACCAGGAGGGCTGCCCCGCCTCCGGTTGCCGTCGCGCCGGACGTTGCCACCAGTGCGAATTCCACCGCCGCGTCGCTTATGAAGAGGACGACGCCGTCCTCATCGTCCCCCACCAGACCACCTGACGCCCCCTGCCGGGCGCATCAATCACCGACAAACTCGGGCCGGAGAATTACTCCGGCCAACGCTCCGGGCCTTTTTGGGTTGCCCCCCGAACTTCCACCGCCTATTTTCGTCTCAGTACATAAAGGAAACAACACGTTCTCGCCAAACAGGAGAAACGTATGCGCCTGCCTCTTGTCTTTGTCGGCACAGCCCTCTGCTGCGCCGCCCTGCTGGCCTCCTGCACCTCCCAGGCGGTCTCCGACAGCCAGCCGCCCACTGTCAAATCGCTCCTCAACCAGGGCCAATATGTCCCCGATATCGCCACCTTCCTCCAGATCGGCGGATGTACGGCCGCCGGCCTGAGCTGGGACGGCCGCGACGCCTATTTCACCTCCAGCATGTCCGGCGCCAGTCAGATCTACCGCCTCACCCCCGAAGGATGGCCTTACCAGCTCACGACCTTCGAAGACGGCGTCGACTTCTTCGAACTCTCCCCCAACGGCGCCATGGCCATCGTCGGCGCTTCCGTCGGCGGCTCGGAGCAGTCCGACCTCCACCTCATGGACACCCGCACCGGCCGTGTCGTCCGCCTCACCGAAGGCCAGAAGGTCCAGTACGCTTCCGTCGTCTGGTCCCCCGACAACCGCCAGATCTATTTCCGGTCCAACGAGGAAAACGGCAAGGACTTCCTCGTTTACCAGATGGACATTGCTACCGGCAACTACGAAAAGATTTTCGGCATGGAGGGGTACAACGGTCCGCTCAATGTCTCCCAGGATGGTACCCTCCTGCTCATGTACCATCTCACCTCAAATGTCGCCAACGACCTCTACCTGCTCGACCTCGCCTCCCGCGAGGCCCGTAAGATCACCTCGGACACCGGCGGCGTCCTTTACGATGGCCCCGTCCTCATGCCCGACAACATGACCATCTGGATGGTTTGCAACAACAACGAAGACGGCATCCCCCGCCTGGCGAAAATGACCGTCGACTCCCCCGAAATCCAATGGGCGCCCGCGGAATGGGCCGATCCGAAGTGGCCGGTCGACGGCCTCCGCATCTCGCAGGACTTCCGCTTCCTCGCCGCCCTCATCAATGAGGACGGTTACGGCCGAATCCGGCTGCGTGAAATCGAAACCGGCCGCGACCTGAAAAGTCCCCCGGTCGACGGCATCATTACCGGCGGCTTCTTCGACATCACGGGCAGCTGCCTCATCTCCTTCAACTCCCCCACCCTGGCCCCCGATGTCTGGCGTTGGAATCCCACCAACGAACAGCTCGACCAACTGACGTTCTCCATCTACGCCGGTATCGACCGCCAGCTCTTCCGAGAGCCGCAGCTCATTCACTACAAAAGCTTCGACGGTCTGGAAATCCCCGCCTTCATCTACCTCCCCCCCGACTACAAGCCGGGCGAACCGCTCCCGTTCATCGTCGACGCCCACGGCGGCCCGGAGGGGCAGACCCGCCCCTATTTCCAGCGTAACATCCAGTACTTCCTCCTCAACGGCTTCGGCGTCTTCGCCCCGAACATCAGGGGCTCCGACGGTTACGGGCGCAAGTACCTCGCGATGGACGACTACAAGAACCGGAAACACTCCCTCATGGACTACAAGGCCGGCGTCGAGTGGCTCATCGCCAACGGCTACACGCAACAGGGCATGGTCGGCATCCGCGGGGCTTCCTACGGCGGCTACGTCGTCCTCGGCATGATCACCGAGTACCCCGACATGTTCGGCGCCGCCATCGATGGCGTCGGCATCGCTAACTTCAAGACCTTCCTCCTGAACACCGCCGCCTACCGGCGTGCCCTGCGCGAGGCGGAATACGGCCCGCTGTCCGACGAAGCCTTCCTTCATGAAATCTCGCCGATCCACAAGGCTCACCTCATAAAGACACCCCTCCTCGTTGTCCACGGCGAGAACGACCCGCGTGTGCCGGTGAGCGAGGCCCGACAGATCATCGCGGCCATCCAGAAATCCGGCGGTATCGTCGACTCCCTCATCTTCCCCGATGAGGGCCACGGCGCCAGCAAACGCGTCAACGTTATCGAGGAGTACCGCCGCCAGGTGGAGTTCTTCACCAAACACCTGAAGAAGAACACTCCCGCCCCCGCTCGCAAAGAGGGCTGAACCTCGTCTGCGACCAGATTTCTCTCTCGGGCAGGATCCCTGCGGATCCTGCCCTTCTTTCACGCCCGCCCGTCCAACTCATTTCCATCGCACACTCTTTGTCGACCGAATTCTCCTTGACTCACCGCCTCGATCTCTCCATATTGGCAATGTTGATCGTCCTACCCCGGGAGATCGACGTTGCGGGCTGAGAGATCACCTTCCGGTGCATCTCTGAGATGGGTGAACTGGAACCGCCACATGAAAGCATCGCGCTACAACCGGTGGGTTGATCTGCCAACTTCGAGCCGCCTCCTGTTCAATAGCCGGAGCGCAGCGCTCGTCGAAATCGACTGCGACCAAATCCCTGTCATCCGGCGCCTCCTCGACCACCCCGAATCCGCCGCCAACGCAACCGAAAAGGAATATGTCGAGGGCCTGACTTACGGCAAATTCCTCATTGCGGATGAAGCCGAGGAACTGGTACAGATGAAAGCCCAGAACCGGCTGCGCCGCTTTCACGACGCCCCGTTGTTTCTGACGATCGCGCCCACCCTCGCCTGCAATTTCGCCTGCCGCTACTGCTACGAAAACACCGGCGGCAAATCCATGGATGCCGACACCGAACGGGCCCTCCTCGACTTCGCCCAGAAACGGCTGATCGGGGCTTCCGGACTCATGGTTACGTGGTTCGGCGGCGAACCCACCCTGTGCCTCCCGACTGTGCTCCGCATCCAGCGGCGCCTGGCCGAGTTCGCCTCCGCCCAGGGTGTTAAGATGGACCCGACCGGCATCGTAACAAATGGCTACTGCCTCGATCGAAAAGCCGCGGAGCAGCTCGCTTCAGTCGGAATCGTCGATACCCAGGTGACCCTCGACGGCCCGCCGGCCATTCACGACCAGCGCCGCCCCCTTCGCAACGGCGAAGGGACCTTCCACCGGATCATCGATAACCTGCGCGAGGCCGTTGACTTCCTGCACATCACCGTCCGCATCAACGTCGACCACGACAGCCTCTCCCAGGCGGGTGATGTCATGGCCGAACTCGACCGCGCCGGCCTCCTCTCCCGACTGGGCGTCTACTTCGCCCCGGTCATGGGGACCGACGGCGTCTGCGCCGACATCGTCGGTCGATGTTTCTCCGGCGAACAGTTCGCCTCGGCCCAGGTCTCCCTCTATCAGGCCCTGCTCGATTCCGGTCATAACTGCATCGACTACCCCACGCTGGCCCCCGCCGGCCACTGTGGCGCCGACTCCGCCAACGCCTGGGTTGTCGCCCCCAACGGACTCCTCTTCAAGTGCTGGGAAGAGCTTTCGCTGAATCCCGATAAGTCCGTCGGCAGCCTGCATTCCGATCAAATCACCTCGCGCCAGCAGGCCAATCTCGACCGCTACATGGCATGGGACGCGTTCGATAAACCCGGTTGCATCGGCTGCGACGTACTCCCGCTCTGCATGGGCGGCTGTCCCATCCAGGGCATAAAGAAAAATTCGAACCTCACAGGATCGTGCAACTCCTGGAAATACAATCTGGGAGACATGTTGAAACTACGGTATCTCTTAGAGAACCGAAAGGAGGTGAATCCATGAAGTTCATCGAGAAGCCACAAGACCAGCGTAACAAGCCGTGTCCGTGTTACAAGATGTTGTACTACATTCTGCCGCCGTGGTGAGCCGAATGATATGACTATCGCTGCACACCGGGCGGAATACACCCGGTGTGCAGCATACTCCTGAAAGCCTCCCGCACACATATGGACCTGACCGACCGTAAACCCGCCCTCGTTGGCTGGGGCATCACCGACCGCTGCAACCTCTCCTGCCCGCACTGCTTCAGCTCCGCGGGGAAGGTCAACCGGGGCGAGCTGTCCACTGCCGCCTGCGAGCGCATCATCGACTCTCTTGCCCAACTGGGCGCCGAACGCATCGGCTGGACCGGCGGCGAACCCCTCCTGCGCAAAGACCTCGACCACCTCATCTCGTATGCCCTCGATCGCGGTATTCAATCGGCTATTACCACCAACGGCATCCCGCTCACCCGGAGCCGTGCCGAAAGCCTGAAAAAGGCCGGCATCAGAGCCATCCAAATCAGCCTCGACGCCACCACCCCCGAACTCTTCAAACTCATCCGGGGCGGCAGCCCCCGCGAATTCGACCTCGTAATCCAGGGCATCGAGGCCACCCGCTCCTGCGACATCCCTCTCCACCTGGCCATGCTCCTCGGCGCCGCGACCCTCCCCGATGCCCGGCCATTCATCGAGCTGGCCCGCTCCTATGGTGCTAAATCCGTCCGCTTCTGCGGCTTCGTCCCGTGGGGCTTCGGCGACAACGACGAGGTTCGCGCCCGCCTCCAGTTCGACGGCCGCATGCCCGAACTCAAAGCCTTCATCGAAGAGTGCCTCGATATCGAATCCCCCATGATCCTCTTCGACCCCGCCTTCGGCCCCCTCCCACCTTCCTACGACTTTCACGAATGCATCGCCGGCATCCGTCAGCTCTATATCACCGGCACCGGCGACGTCTACCCCTGCACTGCCCCCATGGGCCCCGGCTTCCGCGTCGGCAACGTGAACGAGCGCTCCATTGAGGAGATCTGGAACGATCCGGCTATGATGGCCGTCGCCGAGTACTCATGCCACCAAATCGAGGGACAATGCCGCGACTGCGAGAACCTCGCCAATTGCCACGGCGCCTGCCGCGGCGTCGCTTTTGCCACGACCGGCAACCTCAACGCCTCCTTCCCCAATTGCCTTGCGTTCGTCCCCCATGTCCGCGTAGATTGTGGCGACAGCGGTAACTGACCGGCCCACCGCCCCAATCGCAGGCAGAAGGGAGATCTCATGTCCGAATCTCAAGAATGGTTCCAGGACGAATCCCTCTGGGAATTGACCCAACCCATACTATTCACTCCGGAATTGTGGGAAGCGGCCACCAGCAACATCGACAAGCTCCGCACCCTCCTTAGACTCGACCCGTCCACCGCGATCCTCGACCTGTGCTGCGGTCCGGGCCGCTACGCCATTCCCCTCGCCGCAGAGGGCTATCGCGTCACCGCCGTCGACCGCACCCGGTGCTTCCTGAGTGAACTGCGGACGCGCGCCACAGATGCCGCGCTGGACATCGAAATCGTCGAATCTGACATGCGCGACTTCTGCCGTCCCTGCGCTTTCGATGTCGCTCTCAATATGCTGACGTCCTTTGGCTATTTCGATAATCCCCAGGACGACATCAAGGTCCTGCAAAATCTCTTCGCTTCTCTCAAATCAGGTGGACGGTTGCTCATGGAGATAACCCCCCGCGAATGGCTCATACACACGTTCCAGGCCCGCGATTGGCACCAGCGCGACGATCGGTTCCTGCTGTGTGATCGCAAGTTCATCGACTCGTTCTCCCGGCTTCACAACCACTGGATCCTTATCTCCGGCCAAATGAGACGTGAATGGGAATTCGACTTAAGGCTCTACGGCGCAGGGGATCTGTGTGCGCTGCTCCGGAACGTCGGGTTCTCCGAGGCCACGGCAATGGGCAACCTCGACGGTGCGCCGTGCGATCTCAAGTTCAGTCGCCTGTACGTCGTCGCAACGAAGTAACGCAGCTGGGGCCTGACCAAAACCATATAGACTTAGGAGACCATATGGGCGAGACTAAGGATTGGTTCGAAGACGTGGCGTTCTGGGAGATCACCCGCCCCTTCATGTTCGCGCCCGAACGGTGGGATGTCGCCGCCAGCAGCATCGAAAAGCTGCGTTCGCTCCTCAACATTGATCCTCCCGCCGCCGTCCTCGATCTCTGCTGCGGCCCCGGGCGCTTCGCCCTGCCCCTCGCGCAGCATGGTTTCCGCGTCACCGCCGTCGACCGGACTGTCCCGCTCCTCGACGAATTGCGCACCCACGCCTCCGGAGCCTCCCTCGCCATCGACATCGTCCAATCCGACATGCGCGCGTTTTGCCGCCCGAACACCTTCGACGCCGCCATCAATATGTTTACGTCCTTCGGCTATTTTGACGATCCCGACGACGACCTCACCGTCCTGCGTAACCTCCACGCTTCTCTAAAACCGGGCGGACGCCTACTGATCGACACGATCCACCGGGAGTGGCTGCTGCGTGAATTTCAGGCTCGTGATTGGATGGAAAGCGGCGGACTGCTCGTCCTGGACGAACGAGAGTTGATTGACTCATTCACACGAATTCACAACCGTTGGATAATCATCCGCGGCTCGGAACGCTACGAGTGGGAGTTCAACCTCCGGCTCTACGGCGCCGCCGACCTCGGCGACTTACTCCGCGAAGCCGGATTCTCCGAAGTACATGCCTTCGGCACCCTCGATGGCGCGCCGTGCGACCTCAAAGCCAGCCGGTTGGTCATCGTCGCGACTAAATGAAGCGGTCAGCCCAGGTAATCCCCCGGCTCCGGGCCGTCATCACCGGCTCATTCTGCCACACCGGTGCCGGCTCACCCTGCGTGCGAAGACTGCCTATCTGCGATACCAGCCGCTCCAGCACGTGGAACAGCGTGTACTCCCGGTACACCCGGCGCATTCCTGCCCGCACTATTGGCAGCCGCTCCTCGGGATGGCGAAGGTAGTGATCGAACATCTCACGGTACTGCGCGGGGGAATCGGCGATCGCCAGTTCTTCCCCGGTGAATAGCTCCCTTATCGCCACCGGATTATCCATTAGTTCGAATCCACCGCAGGCCGGTATGATGAACGTCCGTTCGTTGACTTCGTTGTACTCATCGAAATGCCTGGGCGTGCTGTAATTCGGGTAGATCCGCGCGAAATTGTACAGCACCGCCGCTTCCTGCACCGAAAGCTCTCCCAGCCCCATATCCCAGTTCGCCCCCGCCAGCACGCCCGAATACCGCCGCACGAGCGGCAGCAGGTACGCCTTCGTGCACGCCACCTTGCGCGGCGAATTGGTCCCCACGAAGAAGTAGTCCCACACTTCCACGCCCGGCCGCATGTAGTGCTGCAGCGGATTGGCCGCAAACGGCAGCGACACGAGCGGCGTCTCGGTCACCTGCATCCTCGCATTCCGGCTCGGATCGAAGTGGAACGTCACGAGGAAATCGCAGGACGGAAACTCGTGCTCGAACGTCGTTATATGCCCGATGAGCAGGCCCGTGTTCTTTCGATACTGCATAATGTATTCGTAATCCAGCTGCGCCATGTAGTTCGGATCCGCCACCGTCAGAAACACATCCGGGCGGAACTGCTCGAATACCGGCGCGGTCCGTTCTCCCCAGTTGATCAGACGCGTCTGCACCCCGGCGTAGGTGAGCACCTCGGCCCAGCTGTCCATCAGGTACTTCAGCGCGCCATTCGACGGCCTGTGCAGCAGCACCCGAAGCCCCATCCGCTGCCAGCGGTTCTTGTATGCGGCCAGGAGGTCTTCCCGAAGCTGCGTACTCTCCCGCAGCAGGGCCAAACGCGATGGATCCGGCGCGTACTCCGACAACCACCGCACTGCCTTGAGCAAATCCCGGCGTCGCTGCGCATCCGGCACGAACCGGTGCAGCACCTGTCCCCACAATTCGCACAGATTGTATCGCGCGTCGGCAAACTCCGGATCCCCGGCCAGCGCCCGTTTGAACAAAACTTCCGCCTCGGCATGCATTCCCGAAGAGAACGCTACCACCCCCGCCGTGTTGAGCGTATGCGGATCATGCGGCGCAATCTGCATCGCCGCCGAGGCATGCCTCTGCGCCTGCTCCAGTTCCCCGGCCTGATAGTGAGCCTCCGCCAGGCCGTTATGCGCCTCCAGGGACATCGGTGCTTCCGACACCACCCGCTGCCAATCCGGCACCCGATTCCCGCCTTCCTCCGTGACGGGCTTCCCCTGAACCGACGGCGCCTTGCGCCCCGACGGACTGTGGCCGATCGCCAGAAGAACCGCCGTCAGCTCTCGCTCGTACCGTCCCGAATTGGACAGCGACCGTTCCGCATACCTCACGATCGGCTCATGAAACAGCCCCAGATTCGCCTGAATCTCACGGTCCGTCCGCGGCGACCGGAACTGCTCCGGCACACGGAACTCCCGCATCGTCCGGTAAAACTCCACCGCCAGCAGGTAGTACTTCACCGCCAGGTACTCCTCGCTCCCGAATTGGTGCCGGAGGAGATCCGGATGCGGCAGGTACACCATGATGCTGTACCGTTCGACGTAGTACTCCTTCAAATCCACCGTCATTTTTATCCGCTCGACCGGGTTGCCGCACCGGTTGGTCCCATGGATCCGGTAGTTCAAACCGTAGTAGGGAATGAGGCTGATCTTCGGATTGCACTCAAGGTACTTTACGCACGTGAACGCATCCGACCCGTTCGCCGTCCGCGGCAACTGGTACCAATCAAGCCCGTTCTCCCGCAGGAACCGCAGCGAAAACAACCCGTTCTTCGGCACCGGCACCGACGCGGTAAGGAACCCCCGTCGCAACCCATTGAGGGGATCCGTGGGAAAGTCCCGGTAGTCCCAGCGATCTGTCTGCTTTCCCTCAGCGTCGACAATGATCAGATTCCCCGCCACCCAGTCCAGCTGCTGATCGGCCGCAAACGCCGCGACATGCCTCTCGACAAAATCAGGCTGCAGGAAATCATCCGCATCGAGGTGACACACGTACTCCCCCGTCGCCGCTGCGATCACTTCTTTGCGCCCCGTCATGTATCCGCCCGAATTCCGAACATGCTCGATCAGGCGTACCCGATCGCCATACTTTTGAATGTGGGCAACACTGTCGTCCGTGGAGCAATCGTCCACAACGATGACTTCAAGATTATCATGAGTTTGTGCGAAGACCGATTCAAGACAACGCGTGACATATCGCGCGTCATTGTAGCAGGTAATGCCGATCGTCACCAAGGGTGAAGGCACACACACCCCCAAATCCTATTTGGTTGTTACTCCTGCTGTAGATATCGGCAGGTGTGTGCGAAAACTGAACACGCGGCGACCTCCCTCCTGCGGTCACACGCTTCGGGTCACTCCCCGATGATCTTTATAATCACCCGCTTCTTCCGCATGCCGTCAAACTCGGCATAGTACACCTGCTGCCAGGGTCCGAAATCAATCTGCCCGTCGGTCACCGGCAGCAGCACCTGGTGGTGCATGAGCAGGTTCTTCAGGTGCGCGTCGCCGTTATCTTCCCCCGTGCGATGGTGACGGTAGCCTTGCCCGAACGGCGCCAGCTTCTCCAGCCAGTCATCGATATCCTGGATCAACCCCGACTCGGCGTCGTTGATGTAGACCGACGCCGTAATGTGCATCGCCGACACCAGAATGAATCCGTCTCGAATTCCGCTCGTACGCAGCGCCTTTTCCACTTCCCCGGTGATATTGATATAATCGCGCCGCTTCTCCGTGTTAAACGTCAGATATTGACGGTAACTCCGCATCTTGTCCCTCTCCTGGCTCTGGTTCCCACACAAAACAGAACGCCTCCCGGCTGGTCGCTCAGGAGACGTTCACGAAGTTTGCTCGCACTGTATTCCTGCCCCTCACGGCACCGGGGCCACCCACGGCTCAATCGAGAACCTGTCGGCCAGCTCCCGTCGCACCTTTTCCGCCTCGCCGTACGTCGCGAAAACCCCCAGGCGGACCCGGTACACCTCCCGACCGTCGACCACCGAGGTCGACACGTATGGCTGGTACCCCCGACTCTGGTAGGTCTCAACGACAAAAGCGGCATCTGCCCGGTCGGTCCCGGCCGAAATCTGCACCTCGTAGCCCGAACCCGCCGGCCGCTCCGGCAGCGCTTTCGCTTCGACAACCGCTTCAGGCGGTATCGCTCCGGCATCCGGAATCACACCCGGATCAGGCGTCGCCCCCGGATCAAGCTCCTTTTCGGCGACCTGCCCCGCCGTCCCGGTCTCAGGACTGGCGGAAAGCTCGGCTCCCAGCTCTTCCGCTACGACTTCCCCCGACGGCTGGTCATTTTCCACCGCCTCAACGGATCCGTCCGACACCGCTTCCCCCTGCTGCGCCAGGATCTCCCGCTCCATTTCTTCCGCTTCCTGATTTTTGCACCCCGTGAGGCCCGCAAAAAGAAGAAGAACCACAATAACAATTAGGCCAGATCGCATAGAAGTAACTCCCGTTCCGTCGCACGGTGCTTGCCCGCCCCTCCAACCGGGCCGGGGGAACCGTTTTCCTTGATAGTAAGCCCTCCCGCCGAGAATTGTCAAGAAAAAGAGCCCCCCCTTCCCGCAATTAAATGGTTGAATTTGTATAAGAAAATGCCTACGCTACGGCCTTAACAAAACGACTATGAGAACATACGAACATATACTCGATCTGGTCGGCAACACGCCGCTCCTGCGCCTCCGCACCGGTATCCCGGAGAACGGTCCGAAAGCCTACGTCAAGCTGGAGTTCTTCAACCCCACCGGGTCCCTCAAAGACCGCATGACGTACTACGTCATCACCAAAGCTCTCCGCGAAGGACGCCTGCACCCCGGCGACACCGTTATCGACAATACCTCCGGCAACACCGGCTCGGCCCTCGCCATGGTCTGCTCCGTTCTCGGCCTCAAGGCTATCCTCACGACCCCGGTGAAAACCAGCCAGGAAAAGGTCGACCTTATCCGGTCCTTCGGCGCCGAGGTGATCGTCACCCCCGAAACCGAAGACCACAACGACCCCCGTGGCGCCTACGTGGTCGCCCGCACGATGGCCCGCCAACACGGCTACTTCGACCTCGACCAGTACAACAGCCAGGATAACGTCGAGTCCCACTACATGCTCACCGGCCCGGAAATCTGGGAAGACACCGACGGCAAGCTGACCCACTTTGTGGCCGGCATCGGCACCGGTGGCACCTTCTCGGGCATCGCCCGCTACCTCAAGGAGCAAAACCCCGCCGTCAAATGCATTGCGGTTGACCCCGAGGGCTCGATTTTTGCCGACTACATCCGCGGCGGCCGCGAGGCCCTCCCCGTCGCCTACAAAGTCGAAGGCATCGGCTCCGACGTCATTACCGAAGCCCTGCACCCGCAGTATGTCGATGATGTGATTACTGTTTCCGACCGCGACGCCTTCACCCGCGCCCGGATAATCGCCCGCACCGAGGGCATCTCCGGCGGCGGATCATCCGGCGCCGTCGCGTTCGCCATGGAACAGGTCGCCCGCACCGCCCAACCCGACGATCTCATCGTCGGCATTTTCGGCGATGCCGGCATCCGATACCTGAGCAAGTGCTACAACGACGCCTGGATGCGTCAGCACGGCTTCCTCCCCGCTGATATCCCTGAAAGAGCCCTGAAATGAAACGCCCAGCCTATCGCTTTCTTATTCTTACCCTGGCGCTTACCGGCGCCGCCTTTGCCGCCGGCGACAAACCCGGCACACCGAAAGCAGTCTCCCCGGACCTCCGGCCCCAATTCCAGTCAACCGTGTTCGACTTCGGCCACGTCGGCATCGACTACAACGTCTACCACCGCTACGCCTTCGTAAATCCCACCGCCGACACCGTCCGCATCCTCAGCGTCGTCGCGCACTGCGACTGCTCCTCCGCCATCTGCCCCGACAGCGTCGTTCCCCCCGGCGATTCCACCTCCATAAACCTGCGCTTCAGCACCAAGAACTTCTACGGCCCGCAGAACAAATCCATCACTGTCACCACCGACCATCCGGCCATGAAAAATGTCGAGCTGTTCTACCTCTCGATTATCGGGCAGTGGTTCGACGGCCTCCGACCCGATCCTGAAGCCTTGTTCTTCCTGCAGGCGAATCAGCCGCGGAAAGTCACCATTCCCAACCGCAATTTCGATCTGATCGAATTGGCCGGCGTGACCCAGCTTGACAACCACTTCCAGGTCAAGGTCGTTTCCGGGAAAGCAAAGAAGAACCAGGCCATCGAAATCGAAGTCACCCCCTCCGCAAACGCCCCTAAAGGCACCTACCACTCAAACCTCACCCTGCAGGTTGAGTCCGGGAACGGCGAACCGACTGTCATGACTATTCCGGTCAAGATCGTACGGTATTAGTCCCTCCCTGGGTCGGATCCCCCGACAATCAGCCCCATTATTTTAACTTGACAGCCCTGTCGAAATCTGTCATTTTAATAGCACATGAGGGTGACTCTCTGCTGTCCCTGGGTAGTTTCCTAGCCCCCTCTACCCAACCAGAGCATCACCCTCTTATTATTTTGCCCCTCAGGGTCCGGTCTCAGACATCCAATTCGATACCCAGCGGAGTTCGCCCCCTCAGGCCTTCACAATACAATCATCGATCGGACAGATCGCCGCGCACTGCGGCCCTTCGGCGTGGTCGCCACACTCATTGCAGCTCGCTGCGTCTATCACGAAGATGTCCCCGTCGGTTATTGACTCATTCGGGCACTCAGGCAGGCACAACCCGCAGGCCGTGCAGTCATCGGTAATCTTCATCGCCATAGCACTCGCTCCTTGTTGTTCCGGCCCTGGCCGGAGCCTTCCTGTTTTTGGCCATTATACCCCTGACTTCGAGTCAATGCAACCGGTACCGAAAGAAGAACCGCCCCACGGGAAATGAGGCGGTTCCATCTAAACCAGCCGGTGACGTCGGCGCCACTATATCGCTACAAGGTAACCGATCAACAAGGCACCGGCGCCGGTCCTCCTTTGAACAGATAGTTGACCATGAACGTCAGATCGGCGACATTCACGTTGCCGTCGTTGTTCACATCGGCATGATCGAGACAGGCGGGCGCGGCCCCTCCTTTGAACAGGTAGTTGACCATGAACGTCAGATCCGACACATTCAGGTTGCTGTCACCGTTGGCGTCGCCGCGGAGTGTGCAGCAGCCGCACGGCGGCACCGTCGGATCTGTATCGTCGCAGTCGTCGAAGTTGGCAACATATCCTCCCGGCATCGTGCACGCCACCGAATCCGCCGCCGGATCCCCGGCTCCGTCGCCATCCGAGTCACGGTACCAGGTCGGCGCTCCGACTGGGTTGTCGTCGATGAACCCGTCGCAGTCCTCGTCTATACCGTTGCAGATTTCTGTCGCACCGGGGTTGATTCCCGCCGCACCGTCATGGCAATCCCCCTGGATCGTCACCTTCCCCGGCGGGCAAACGCCGCCCGGTGTGTAAGTCCCCGGGTCCCCATTACTGCCGTAGCCGTCTCCGTCGGCATCCGTGTAACACATGACCGCGTCGACCCCGTCACAGTTTTGGTCGATCCCGTCCCCCGGTATGTCGAACGCCCCGGGGTTGATCGACGGATTCGTATCGTCACAGTCGACCGATTGGTCATACCCGTCGCCATCAAGATCAGGCAGGCAGTATTTGTCGAAAAAGACGTCGTTATCGCCGCCGTTCCGAGTGTCATTGAAACCGTACGCCCACCCCGCCTTGGCGGCATCGATCCCGAGGTAATCCCCGACCCACAGAGCCGAAGTTGCATACGAGCTGAAAGGCGGCAGCGGCCCGGGATCCGACAGCACGCAATCGGACCAGGTCAAGCCGCAATCCTTTGACCGCGCCACCCAGGTTTCCGCCAGGAAATTGGCCGGATCGTTCCGGCGGTCTTTGAAGATAATCGTTATTTCACCGCTGACATCGTCCACAGACATCGACGGCAGCCACTGGTCCAATCCGTTGCCCGCCGGGTCAGAGTTGACACGCACGAACGGCGCCCAGGTCATCCCGCCGTCGGTGCTCCGGGCAAACATGATATCCGCATCGCCGGTCACCATATCGGCCCAGGCCACATAGACATTACCGGGGCAGTTCGGCCCATTGTCGACCGCCACCGCCACTGTTGTTCCCGCTTTGATTCCCCCGTTGAGAACCTGCGGCAGCGCGATACATGGAGCCACTGGCGACGGTCCCGCGCCCCCCGTCAGAGCGCCAAACGGGATGCCAAACATGAGATTGGACGCATCAATAAAGACAATGGCCATACCGGGGTCATACCATGCGGTGTAAATCGACCCGGACGGCATCGCCGGCGTACCCACCGGCCCGACAATGTCGATCGAGGGACGCTGCATTATGTGGGCGCCGGGACCAGCCATCACCGGACCGGCCCAGATTACCGTGTTGGGACCAACGCCCGGCCACGGAAACGGTCCTGGGCCCCCCGGAGGATTGGAGAACGTGTACCACAGACGACAGCCGTCGGCCGGATCGTTATACATGTTTCCGTCTCCATCCGCGTCGAGATCGCCGCCTTCAATAAATTCGGTCCACACAAAGTGGCTCGTATTGACAAACTGCGGCGGGTTGGTCGGGTGATCGTCGACCCGCACCACCGGATAGTCCATCCAGTTGACCCCGGCCGTCCCCGTCATAAGGGGAGTCGCCGGCAGCCAGGTGCCCCCGGTACCGGTAACTGGTGTCATAACCACGGCGGAATTGGAAGTATACGGCGGAAATGAATAGGTCGCCGTGGCCGTCATGTATGTGCCGGTAAGTAGAGATGAAATGCTCGGATGCCATTCGTCGGTGAGCCCAGCCCCCGGCAGCGGCTTTATCATATGAGTCCATGTGCCCGGGCTTCCGGCGGCCATTGACCAGCCCCACCCGACTCTCGAGGGCGAAAAGCCGGGATTGGTCATCTCCGTCCACAGCGCGGTAACATCGGTCATCGAGGCGTCACTCTGGGCCACCTCCACGTCGAATTGCTCCGTCCCCGGAAGACTCATCGGATTGATCCGGGCGTTGAACACCCCCGGCGCCCAGAAAATCGTATCCTGCATCATCGGATGTACCGAGCAATGGTACGGGAACGGCCCCGGACCATCGGACACCAGAAACACGACATCGTACGACCCCGAACCCATCACACCCGAATCCCAGAACTTGGGTGACGATCCGTCGGCCGTAGTCGAATGCGAACCTCCCACCCACATCCAACGGACCGTGTCCCCCGGCATCACCTGCGTGTTGACCGGGTTGAAGAAGAAATTGCCGACATTGACCGTGTGAATCGTTGCCTCGACTGATCCCCCCAACCCCAGCCCCAACAGGCACACCGCCAGCCACGACCGTGAAGTTACTTTGGACATTGGCGCCCTCCGTTACTGTATGTGAGTCCGCCGGCCGGGCAAATGGCCGCGTTTCGCCTGACCTTTGGCCGGGCGGACCAGTTATTTGATTGTCGAGCTTCCTTGAAACGGGAGCGGATGCGGCAGGGACTGCCGGATGGGGCGGTCGCCCGCCACCCTACGTTGTAATGTATATTGCAGCGACCGATTTTGTCAATATTAATCTGACCCGAGTTCGGACGCAGCCTGGATCGTGGAGCTTCGTTCTGGCGAATTGTTCGGGGAGAGAGCCTCGCGGCAGGCACAACCCGCAGGCTGGGTAGTCACTCGTGGTCCTCTTCGCCATGGCATCCGCTCCTTGTTGTTCCGGCTGCGCCGGAGATCGTCGACATTCACGCGGATTATGCTCCCCTCCGGCCCCGACCCGCAACCCCCGATCGGTCCCCGCTAATTCACGGGACCGCACGATCACTCCTCCGGGTGGCCGGGTTTCGCGGTCCGCAATATTCCCGGGCGCCGGTTTCGAGGAATCTGTTAAAAACTGCTTGCGTGGAACCCGGGACCAACGTATCATACTTTGAATCTCAAAGTGCTTTAGCTTTAGAGGCAATATGCTCACGATCGATCCGAACCTCGATGAACTGCACGAAATCCGGGACATCATGCGCCGGTCAACCACCTTCATGTCCCTGACCGGCCTCGCCGGGGTGATGGCGGGCCTGTACGGGATAGCGGCCTCCGTCGTCGCTTCCCTTATCCTCAAGGGCGTCTGGCTCAACGAGCAGGCGCTGGCCCGAATAGCCGGCGAACCGGAGGGCGCGCGGCTTCACCTTGCCCTTACCGCCGTCGGAGCCCTCATCGCCGCCCTCCTCACCGGTATGCTCCTGACCCTGCGCAAAGCCAGGACGCAGAACCTGGCCGCCTGGGATGGCAGCTCGCGGCGATTCGCCCTGCACCTCTTCATCCCCCTGCTGGCCGGGGCGGCCTTTGTGGCCATGTTCCTGCTGCACGGCCAGTACCAGTTTGTCGTCCCCGCCATGCTGCTCTTCTTCGGTTGCGCACTTCTGGCCGCAGCTCGATTCGTGCCGCTTGACATGGTCTGGTTCGCGCTCGGAGAAATCGCCCTCGGACTCGCAGCCTGCTTCGCCCTGGAAGCCGGACTGCTCCTCTGGCTGGCCGGTTTCGGCCTGCTGCCCATTATTTACGGCACCGTAATGTACCTGAAGTACGAGCGATGAAGCAGATCATCGACCACATCAACAAGTGCTTCGAGAACCGGACGAGGCTGGGGATCATGGCCGCCCTGATGGTCAACGAGAGCATCGACTTCAAAGCGCTCAAGCAGCTTCTGGGGACCTCCGACGGCAACCTCTCGAGCAATATCTCGACCCTTGAGCAACTCGGCTATGTCAGGGTGAAGAAACGATTCATCCAGAAGACCACCAACACCTCGTACTCGATAACGAAAACCGGACGAAAGGCCTTTCAGGATCACCTGGCGGCCCTTGAAGCACTCATTGAGGGGATTGCTCCCGGCAGCGCAAAGTAGACAATGACTCCCGCGGCGCTCCGGATGCCATCGAAGATCTCGCCCGAGCACCCCCCATCTCGAAACCAATGGTAAGGAGTAACAGAGTTATGGAACCGCGCTTTCGCAAGAGGATCATTCGACTCATCATCGTGGTGGCGTGCCTGTTGTTGATTCCTCTGGTGGCTATGCAATTCGCCGACGACGTCGTTTGGACCCTGTCCGACTTCATTGCCGCCGGCGTCCTCCTGCTCGGCGCCGGCCTCGCGTATGAACTGCTGGTGAGAAAGTCCGGTGACACCGTGTTCCGGGCCGCTGTCGGCCTGGCAATCGGCTCAGGGCTCTTCCTCATCTGGGCGAACCTGGCCGTCGGAATCATCGGAAACGAGAACGAGCCCGCCAACTCGATGTATTTCGGGGTAGTCGCAATCGGAATCCTCGGTGCCGTTCTCGCGCGCTTCCGGCCGCGCGGAATGGCTCTTGCGCTGCTGGCGATGGCACTGGCTCAGACATTGACCGCCGTCATCGCGCTGATCGCCGGAATGCACCGGTATCCCGAAAGCTCCGTATGGCAGATCCTGAACGTCAACGGATTCTTCGCTTTTCTGTTTACTTTGTCCGCGGTGCTGTTCTACCAGGCAGGCCAGGTGGCGCAGAGCTCAAAAGGGAGCGATCATGACTGAAAAGACCTTGGTCCAGAGCGAGACCGTGCTGTCGAACACTATCAGTTGGGCATTCCTCATCATCTTCGTGGTGATCGGGGTGCTCAATGTGTTCCTGGTCCATCCCGTTCCCGGCATCTTCTATCTTCTTGTCGCTCTGGTTTACTTCCCTCCGGCCAGTGCCCTCCTCAAGAAAAGACTCGGCTTCTCCGTTCCTCTGGTGGCCAAAGTCATCCTGGGGCTTGTTATTCTCTGGGGAACGCTGGCGGTAACTGACCTTGCGGAAATGGCCGGCTTATAACCGATCGGATGCCGGCCGGGGCGTGACTACTCACACGGCCGCTCGCACGGCAGGCTACCCTGACCTGGCTGCGTCGGAGCCCCCTTGTAGCTGCCCTGACAACGCTCCATGAAGGGCGCCAGCCCGACATAAACCGACTGAACATGCGCAGCCCGGCTCATCCCGGGCAGTTATCTATGTTTGGCACCCACGCCGGACACACAGCAGCCGCACAGAATCCCGGCAACATCACCTCGCTGCTTGTCTGCTCCCGAACCCTCTTACCGGATTGGGGCCCGGCAACAGGCCGTCGATTTGCGACAACAGGGGCCATTCCACGACCGCTTCTGCCAGTATCCGAGGGGGACATGGAAACTTGCTGCAGGCCAAAGTACTGAGGCTCTTGCCATCGATTGACCGGAGGGAGTTGGGCGGCAGGCACAAAAAAAAGGCGGCACCCGGATTTGAACCGGGGAATAGAGGTTTTGCAGACCTCCGCCTTACCACTTGGCTATGCCGCCATCAAGAAAAAAAGCGGGAAACGAGACTCGAACTCGCGACAGCCACCTTGGCAAGGTGGTGCTCTACCAACTGAGCTATTCCCGCTTTATCACAAGGCCCCTAATAGTAATATTCAACCGGGACCTTGTCAATACCTTTGACAAAATTTGTATGCCGAACCGGCCCGGGGGGTTCCCCCACGATTATTCCCGGGATCCCTTCCATTCCGGGCCGGACGGCTTGACTTTTTCCGCTCCCCCCTTACCGGGCTCCCGCCTGCCGCGCCGCCGCCACCTGCTTGGCCACCAGCGAATCCATCCGCGGCATATACCACGGCATCATCTTCTCGACCCACATCCGGTGCTCGGCCGCCTTTGCCTGATCCCCCTGCAGGGCATAGTACAGGTACAGATCCCGATGCGCATCGGTCACCCACGGATCCTCTTTCACCAGCCATTCCATATATCGGAGCGCCTCATCGACCTGCCGCAGTCGGAGATGCGCCTCGGCTTTGCGATATACCGTGTACACATAGTAAGGCTTGGGTGATACCGCCAGCGCGCGGTTGTAGTGCGTGAGCGCGCCGGAAACATCCCCCGAATGGAAGGCCTCGACGCCCCGTTTGTACTCCAGCACGAATTCCGCCGGGTATGTCGGCCGCAACTCGCCGCGGATCTCCCGCACCTTCTTGAACACACTCTGCAGCATGCCCTCCGTCTCCCCCGGCGGGCTGATGAACCACGAGGTCGTACGGTACGCTTCCTGAAACTGCGGATAGAGCGTCAAAACCAGCTCGGCGGGCGCCGAGGGCTTGTTCCCCGTCGAAAAGAGTATGTACTCCGGCGCCCGCTTCAGTATGTACGCCGCGTTGTAACTGCGCTCCTTCCACGTCGACACGATCCCCGGGGTCGGCTCCTCCGGATGCCGGGCAATGGTCGAATCGGTCAATCCGACCATGTCGATAATGTCGTGACCGAGCAGCTTGTACCCGAACACGCCGATTGTCGCCACTGCCACTGAAAACGCCGTGGAGTCCGAGGCCTGAATCTTCTCCGCCATCAGTCCCATCTTGCGGACAAAGGCCTTCTCGAGATGATTGTATTGAGCGGCATACTGCCACGGTACCAGCCCGGTCACCGCCATCGCCGCCAATCCGACAACCACGACTACGACCGTACCCATCCGTCGCAGCGCCGCCACCGCAGAAATCACCTGCGCCACCGTCACTGCAAACAGCACGGCCAGCGGCGCCACCACCGGCAGCAGGAACCGATGCACCTTCAGCACGTCTCCGCCGACCGCCGCCACATACACGAGGTACAGCACGACAAACACCAGAACACCTCGCGCGGGCGCTTCCAGTCTGCGGTACAATAGCACCGCCCCTATCATCCCCAGCGCCGCCAGCGGATAGTGCGAGAAGAACTCACCGATATACTCCAGCCCGGAGACAAACTGCTCCCCATCCCACCCGGTCTTGGCATAGAATGGATTGGGCAGTATCGATCCATAGTAGGAAATCTTGAATCCGACCATAGGCAACGACAGCACAAACGCCAGCACGCCCGCCCCGAGGCTGAACCACGGCGCCCGGCGCTCCACCACCGCTTCGACAATCAGCAGCAGCAGCGCCACCAACGCCCCCTCCGGCCGCAGCCACACCGCCATCACCAGCCCGAGCACCAGCAACCGGCTCCGGGTGAGATACCAGTGCAGGCTGGCCGTCGCCGCCAGCACGAATGCCGCCGTTTCAAGTCCCGCCGGGGCCCAGTACGCCAGCGACAACGTCGCCGCCGCAACATACGCCGGGAGCACCTGCAGGACCTGCTCCCCTGATTCGAAAATCCGCCGTCCGATCCGCCACGCCAATAAGACGACTCCCGCGCCGCAGAGCACCCCCAGCACCCGCGACACAACAACGAAATCAATCCCCAGCGCTCCGAACAGCGACAGCAGAATCACCCAGCCGTGGTTGGTGTACCCCTCCACGCGCTCCCCGATATTGAACACCAGGCCGTCCCCGTTGAGGAAGTTGGCCACGTACCGGTAGGAGATGTACGCGTCATCCTGAACAAACTGGAAATGCCACGCCAGAAGCCCGTAGACAACGAGCGCCGGGAGGAACCAGAGTAGTTCTGAGCGAGACGTCTGCTTTGTATTCAATGTATACTGTCCGGGTGATGCCACTGTCTTTTCAACTATATATAATCAGCCCCGCCGGATTTCCCAACACAATCCTGCCGGCCGTATATCCCGCGTTCAGCCTCTGCGGGCCCATCTTGCAAAGCGGCCGCCCTGGGCAGGCGGCCGGATGATTATTTCGGGCTCCCGGCAGCGCATTCGGGCGCTGCCGCTCCACCTCACTGGATCTGCGCAAACAGCTCCGCGTACTGCTCGGCCGTGTACTGCCAGGAGAAATCCTGCTTCATCCCCGCCTTCATGACGCCCGTCCACGCCCGCTTCCGATCGAACAGCCGCACCGCCCGCCGAATCGCCGCGAGCATCGCCTCCGCACTGTACTCCTCGAACACGAACCCCGTCCCCTCACACGTCGACTCGTTGTAATCGATCACCGTGTCGGCCAGACCACCCACGCGGCGGACAATCGGCACCGTCCCGTATTTCAGCGAGTACATCTGGTTCAGGCCGCACGGCTCGAACTGCGACGGCATCAGGAACATGTCCGCCGAGGCCTCGATCATGTGCGCAAGGTTGTCGTCGAACGTCAGATACGCCCGGCACCGGTCCGGATACTTCTGCTGCAGGCTGTTGAGCAGTTCATGGTACCTAGGTTCCCCGGTTCCCAGCACCACCAGCTGCACGTTCATCGCAAAGATCTCGTCCGCCGCTTCCGCGATCAGATCCCACCCCTTCTGGTCGACCAGCCGCGAGATGATCCCGATCAACGGGGCGTTGTCCCGAATCGGCATCCCCGCCCGATTCAAAAGCTCCACCTTATTCATCCGCTTGCCGGACAGATTCGCCGGGTGGTAGGTGTACCGGATCTTCTTGTCCCGCGAGGGAGACCAGACAGTGTAATCAACCCCGTTGATGATACCGAAAACATCCCGCGCCCGCGACTGCAACACGCCGTCGAGTCCCGCCCCGAATTCCGGCGTCTGAATCTCTTTCGCGTACTGCCGCGACACCGTGGTGATCCTGTCCGCGGACACTATCCCCGCCTTCAGGTAGTTCACTTTCCCCCAGAACTCGAACGCCCCTGTCGCCGGCGCAAACCACTCCGGCGGCAACCCCAGCTTCGAAAACTTCTCCGCCGGGAACTGCCCCTGGTAGGCCAGGTTGTGAATCGTCAGCACCGTCTTCGTATGGGCAAAGAACGGATCCGCCCCGTAAAACGTCCGCAGATACACCGGGATGAGCGCCGTCTGCCAGTCGTGCAGGTGAATCACGTCCGGACGAAAATCGATCGCCTTGAGCAGCTCGAGCACCGCCCGGTTGAAAAACTGGAATCGTTCGTCGTTGTCATCGTGGTCGACCCCCGTCAGCGGATCGAGGTAGAACCCGTCCCGGTCGAAATACTGCTTGTTGCCGACAAAGTAGACATCCACGCTGTGCTTCTTCTGGCGCACCGCCCGCACCGACACCGGCTGCAGCTGCCCGTCCACCGGCACCGTGAGGTTGATGTCGACTGCATGCACCCGATGCACGCCGAAATCAATCTCACGGTACAGCGGCACGAACACGGCCACCTCGTGGCCCAGCCGGCCTAGCGCCTTCGGCAGCGCCCCGACCACGTCGCCCAGACCTCCGGTCTTCGCAAACGGGACCATCTCCGGTCCCACCAGACATACCTTCATACTCAGGCTTCCTTCTCCCGCACTTCAGTGTGGACAGGTTCCGGCGCCGCGTTGACATCGATCTGGCGAAGGTACGCGGCCGCCTCTTCAGGGGTGGTGGGGTTGATGTAGAAGCCGGATCCCCATTCAAAACCGGCCACGCGCGTCAGTTTCGGTATGATCTCAAAATGCCAGTGGTAGTACTGGTGGTGTTCCGACGAGATCGGTCGCGTGTGCAGCACGAAATTGAACGGCGGATCGTTGAGCGCCCGCTTCAACCGCGTGAGGATATCCTTGACCGCACGGGCCAGAATCCAGAAATCCGAATCGCTCATCTCCAGGTAGCTCGACTGGTGTGTCTTCGGCAGCAGCCACGTCTCGAACGGGAATCGCGCCGCGAACGGCTGGATCGTGATGAACGAATCGAAATCCGTGACTATCCGTTCTTGATCCATGATCTCCTGGCGCACGATATCGCAGAAAACACACCGCTCCTTGAAATCATAGTACTTCCGCGAACCGTCGATCTCCTCCTGCACCTTCTTCGGCACGATCGGCGTAGCGATTAGCTGGCTGTGCGAGTGCTCTAATGACGCCCCGGCCGCCTGGCCGTGGTTCTTGAATATGAGGATATACCGGAACCGACGGTCCCGTTCCAGGTCGAGCATCCGCTCCCGGTACGCCCAGAACACATCCCGCAGTTCCTTCTCTGTCATGCTGTCCATGTCGCGCCCGTGATCCGGCGTCTCCACAATCACCTCGTGCGCCCCGATCCCCTGCATCTTGTCGTACACACCGTGCGGCTCGCGCGTCAGGGATCCCTCGATCACCAGCGCCGGATATTTGTTCGGGAACACCCGCAACGTCCACCCCGGCTTGTTCGGCTCGCTGTGGGTGTCACGGTACGCAAGGATCTCCCGAGGCGTATTCGTCTCCGCCCCCGGGCAGAACGGACACAGCCGCGCCGGCCCTCGCGCCGATACCGATTGAAATGAACTCGGACGTTTCCCCCGTTCCGTGGCGATAATCACCCACCGTCCGATCACCGGATCTTTTCGTAGTTCAGGCATGTCACCTTACTCCATCTTGAGGACCGCAGTATATTGCTCGCCCTCCTGCTTGTCAATCAGCCTGCCGGATCACAGCGACAGCACACCCTCTTCCGACCGCTCGCCGGACGCGATGTCGCGCAACACCCCGATTTCACGGTCGGAGAGTGTCACATTTCTTCTTTCGGTCGTCCGCTGCGCTGTCTCTACCGCCTTATCGCACCGATAATCGGTCCACTCCCCGGTCGTCCCCCACCGAAACGACGGCACATCCTTGTCGGCCACCAGCGAACCGCCGAAAATATTACAGCACACCCCTACCGAAATCCCTGTATTGAGAAGTGTCCCTATGCCGAATTTGGTGTGGTCCCCGATCAGCGACCCCACCTTGATCGAACCCGTATCGATCGACTCCCCGTTGACCGACACCCGGATCGTCGAGTAGTTGTTCTTCAGGTCCGAGTTCGTGGTCATCGCCCCGAAATTCACCCACTGCCCCACGTAGCTGTGCCCGATAAACCCCGCGTGGTACTTGTTCACGTACGCCTGAAAAACCGACTCCTCCACCTCCCCGCCGACCCGGCAGGTGTGGCCGATCGACGATGCCGTGATCTTCCCGGCCAGCACCACGGAGTTTGGCCCGACATACGTCGGCCCCGCGATCGCCGCGTGCGGTTCAACCCGGGTATTGGCGCCGATATACACCGGCCCCGCCGAGGCATCGATAACCGCCCCCGGTAGAACCGTCACGCCGTCACCGAGGAAGACGTTGTTCTCATTGACGAAAAACGCCCCATCGTGCACTTTCACTCCGTTCGGCACCCCGAACTCCGGCTCGAGCACGCGGAAATCCCGCCCGATCGACCGGTCAATGTCCTCGACAAATTCCCAGGGGTACCGATAGAGCGTCGCCGACGTCTTGTGCCGGGGCACACTCTCATTCTCGGCCCCAAAGAACTTCAGGTAGTCCTCACCTGGAGCTATCGCTGGCAGCGCCTCGAGCGTCTCCGCCTTGAGCAGCATCGCCACCAGCTCCCCATTCGACTCGAACCCCCGCGTATAACGCTCGTCGGCCAGCCGCTCAACCAGATCGCCGAACTCCCGAATCCGACCATTCACCAACAGCAGGTCGTCCTGCCCCCGCTTGATAATATTCACCGGGAAGTCCGGGATCTGCTCGGCCAGAAGCGGCGCGATCTGATTGCGGCACATAAAGGTCATACGGTCCGCTCGCAGTCCCCGCCGAATCCGTTCATATTGCGGAAATATCCCGGCCCGCATCAGGTAGACCGGACGGGTCAGGCTGATCGGCGCAAAATCGCCGAAGTGAGCATCCTCAAATATCAGTATGTGACGTGCCATCGACTGCGATATTCCTTCATCTCAGGGGTTTGGCTTGCCCACCGGGAGGCAGGTTTCTCAGCACCTCGTGCTAAAATGCCGAGACAGTCCGCCCGAAACAAGCAGTTTTTGTGAAGTTTTTTTGCATCAGTAACTTATAACGCCGATTCGGGCAGGAAGTGTCCGAAAAAGGGGAACCCTTGTCCAGTGAACAGGTAATTAGTATGAACAATTTCGTGAATCATTGTAGATTGCGGCCAGTCCAATAGAAAACAGCACCCGTAAGTGAGGAAACACCGCATGTTTGAGGTCTCAGAAGCCGCCGGCGTGGAGTTGAGAAAGGTTCTCGACGCTGACCGGGCCAAAGGAAAAAACCTGATCGTCACGTTTGCCGGCGTTGGCTGAAGCGGTCCCAATTTGGGATTGGCTCTGGAAGAGTCAACGGACGGCCTTGACAAACTGGAATCGAACGGTATAACCGCGTTTATAGACCCCGGTCTGGTCAACTTTCTCCGAAACTACGGAGATATCCATCTCGACTTTCTGAACGAGGGCCCGGGGCGCCAGGGATTCACCATTCGTGTCGGCAACAGCAGTTGCGGCGACAGCAAGGGTGGATGTTCTTCCTGCGGTTAAACCCGCTTTCCTGTGTAGAAAAAACCGGCTGCCCGCATTCGGGCCGCCGGTTCATTTTTGCCTTTACCGGTGCCTTACACTTCCCGGCGCTGCCACACCACTCCCCACAACATAAACGCCACGACCAGTATCCCCGACAGGATACTGAGCAGACCCATGTCGGCCCCGCCCGTCTGCAGAAACATCGGCATTAGCCGCAACACGGCGTTGCCCGCGACAGCCGCCGCAAGCACCAACCACAGAACCCTGCCCCCGAGTTCATACGCCCGCCCGATCAAAGCCCCCGCAGTCGCGTGGAACAACACAAACAGCACCCGCTGGAGCACCGCCAGCGTGAACAAATCCGTCTCACCAACCACCGTCTGAATGTACCCCGCCTCGATTACTCCAAGGCCCGCGCCGACAGCCGCCCCCACAGCCATGCCCGCCCGGGCCGGAAATCGGCGCATCCGCTCCACCCCGGAGATCCCCAGCAGCTTCAGCCCCTCCTGAATAATCCCCGCCGGAAGCACTGCCACCAGCGCCCACAGCGCAGCGACCCCGTCCTGCATTCGCGGACGGTACAGCTTCTCAAACAGGAACTCCTGCAACGGCACCTGCACCAACGCCACGATCACGACAGCGACCCCGCCGACCAGCATCGCCAGCCAGATTGTCCCCTGCCGCAGGAACCGGCTGGCAAACAGGACGACTCCCACCAGCCCCACGAGCGCAAACACCACGTACTGCGGAATCAACTTCACCAGCCGCCCGATCGAGAACGGCGGCGGCCCCGTCCGCTCCTCCTTACGCACCACATCGAGGTACACCCGCATGTCCTGGGTCGGAATATTGATCTTTCTCAGCAGGAGAGCACGGTTGATAAACAGCTCCATCGGCGCCGGCTGCTCCAAACGCACCAGGAAGACCGAATCCAACACCCCTTTATAGAGTTCCTGCCACTGCCAGCCGACCACCTGCCCCCGGATCGGAGCCACCAGCATATCACGCGGCACAAAGATCGAATCGTTGATCACCTGGCCCTCGGTCAACCCCCGCAGCGCGAAGTACAGCTCTATCTGATCGGCCATGTGGTTGTCGATCGCAAAAATCCCCGCAGGCAGCGCATGCGAAACCTGCTGCTCCTGTCCGCCTCGACTGGCCTCGCCGACCAACTCCCCCCCGCGCCGCTTGACCCCAATCGTTCCCTCCTGACCGCCGACAGACAACTGGAGTTCCCCTCCGAGATAGGAGCCGTTGGCCGCGACAAAGTGCTCCCCGCGCACCGACAGCGCATGCTCTCCTCCCACCTTCGTGAAATCGAGATTCAGCTCTTCAAAAACGGCAAACCCGGCCGCACCGTTGATCTCCTCCGCCCGATCCACCCGCGAGGTCAATGTCCCGATCACCGAGTCCTTCTGCAAAAACGTCCAGACCCGAAAATCATCGACCTGCCGGTAGGCGCCAAATGACGGCCTCGCCGGTATCGAACGCTGCGCTTCGGCCACTCCGGCCGCGGCCAGCAACCCCACCATCACTATCAGCAGTCTTCTCATAAACGTCGAAAAATCCTCCCCGTTTCCGGGCTTCGCTGCATCGCTACGTCCGCCGCCTGCCCGTAAGGACCAGATCACGCGACCGGCACCCGAACTTCTTCGTAAACTGTAGATCGGCAAAACGACGGATATCTGCAAACCCCGCCTTCTCCACTCCCTTCAGCACCTGCTCCGGCGAGAAGTTCTCGAACGCATGCCGGAACACCTCGAACTTCGGCGGTGTCTGCCCAAAATCCGCCCGCGTCACGTAAATGAACAGGATGCTCCCCTGCCGCTCCGAGAACCGCTCGTACACAATATCGCCGTTCCTGGTCGCCTTGATCGGCAGGATCGTATTTTCCTCAACCGCGGCATAGTTGAGCATCTGCAGCACCAGGCTCCCGCCCGGACGAAGGACAGCATGGAAGTTCTTCAGCGACATCGCCAGGTTCGCCAGCGTCCCCACGCCCGAGATCGAATTCGCCAGGCACACGACCAGATCAAACTCCCCGTGCAGCGACTTCGGAAGTCGCTCGAACGACCCCTGACGGTACAGAATCGGCAGCCCTTCCGGTTGCCGCGCCCGGCGCGCCACCTCTATCATCTTTCGCGACCGATCCAACCCCACCGCCGCGAT